>BNUP01000029.1 GCA_025997455.1 Fibrobacterales bacterium
CTTTGCAAAATAAATATTCACATTTTTTAGAGAAGGCGTTGCGGCACCCTATTTTCGGTATTCCAATAATTTTGGCTTGCCTTGCCGTTGCGGTTTTTGCATTTTTGAAATTGCCGAGCGAACTCGCACCGCTTGAAGATCGCTCGCAGGTGACTGTTCAGGTAACAGCCCACGAGGGCGCACCGTTTGGTTTTATGAGCGAGAAAATGAAAATTGTGGAAAATTTAATAGCGGAAAGCGTTCCCGAAATTGACCGCCTGCTCGTGCAAACTTCGCCCGGTTATGCCGGGTCTGCGAATTTTGGAAATGTACAGATAATTTTAGTTCCTACAACGGAGAGAAGTCGTTCTCAACAGGAAATTGCAAATTCACTTCGCAAGATTCTTTCTAATGTTGAAGGCGTGCGGGTTTCTATTCAGCAACAGCAGACAATTCGCGTGGGCGGCGGAGGCGGTTTGCCCGTTCAAGTTGTGGTGCAGGCGAGTGAGTTGGATTCTCTTAAAAAATATTTGCCTCCGCTAATGGAAAAAATTCAAGCATCCGATATGCTTACTATGGCAGATGTGAATTTGAAATTTACCAAACCGCAATTGAATGTTGAAATGGACAGGGATTTTTTAAGGGCATCTGGAGTTGCTCCGCGAGAGGTTGCTCAAAGTTTGCAACTCGCATACAGCGGTTTGCGATACGGTTATTTTTTGAAAGACGGAAAGCAATATCAAATTATAGGTGAAATAAATTCGCAAAATCGTTCCGAACCGGCATCTCTTCAAACGCTTTACCTTAGAAATGCAGACGGGAAATTGCTTTCGCTCGATCAATTGGTTTCGCTTAGGGAAGAATCTGTTCCTCCGCAAATTTACAGATATAACCGTTATGTGTCTGCCACCATTTCTGCAAGTCCTGCGGAAGGTGTTGCCTTGGGTGATGCAATATCAGAAATGAGAAGTATTATTGATGGCGAACTGAATAGTAATTTCAAAACAGAATTGACGGGAACTTCTCGCGATTTTGTGGAATCGAGCGGAAGTTTGGCTATGGTTTTTGGGCTTGCACTGTTGATTGTTTATATGCTTTTGGCGGCGCAGTTTGAGAGTTTTAGACACCCCTTTACAATTATGCTTACCGTTCCTCTTGCTCTTTCGGGAGCACTTGCGGCGTTGTATTTTGGCGGGCACACGCTGAATTTATTCAGCCAAATAGGGCTTGTGATGTTGGTGGGATTGGTGACGAAAAACGGAATTTTAATTGTAGAATTTGCAAATCAACGCAGAGAGGCAGGCTTAGAAATTCGCCGTGCGGTTGCCGATGCCGCAAGTGCGCGGCTCCGCCCGATTTTAATGACAACTCTTGCAACGGTTTGCGGTTTTATGCCCATCGCTTTGGCACTCGGTGCAGGTGCGGAAAGTCGTGTGCCTATGGGCGTTGCCGTTATTGGCGGATTACTCGTGTCGCTCGTGTTCAGTTTGCTGATTATTCCTGCGGCGTATTTGATGATTAGTAAGGGGGATTAACTCGTTAAGAGGTAATCCCCCTTACTATGCGACATTGGCAACCCGTGTTTTTATGCAAATTTAAGCGGTTGCCATCGGCTGATTAACTCTAAAAACTCAAATCTGTGGAATTGTGTTGCAAAGGGAGTTTTTAGAGGTTTCCTCATAATATTTAAATTTATTTTAGAGACAGGAGTTAAGCAGCATTTATGTTAGTAAGGGGGATTAACTCGTTAAGAGGTAATAAGTTTACCAATCTTTAGTAAGCCCTCTATACGATTTTTCTCTCGATAGAACACTATCCAATTTTGCAAGCGGGAATTTAAATAATCCCTCCCAAGCGGCGGCATAGAGCGTATCGCCAAGCACCACCATATCATTTACATCAATACCCAAGCATGCGAACTTGCCCTTTGGACACCAGCCAACTCTGTCAATAACCCGCCAACCCTTTGGTTCGCCTCTATCATCGCCCATATATACCATTGGAATGCCCGGGTCAGCACCGGCGACAAATAAATCTTTACCATCGCTTGCCATTGCATAAATATTTGCTTGAGGGTTACTTACCGTGTACCCAGAATCTGTTCCTACATTATAATGTTGCACACTATCTATAGCAACCCATTCTTGAAAATTATCTTGTAGAGCGTGAACACCACCTTTAGCATATTGTCCAACATATAGACGATCCTTATGAATTACCATACTTCTTGGTTTTCTTACTCCTCCATAGTCTATAAAATATATTGAATTTAGCCACCATATTGGTTCTGGCGGATTTGGAATATGGCTCCAAGCAACACCATCATACATCCAAACTCCGTAAGAGACCGTTATTGCAAATAATTTTCCTCTCCATTCAAGAGCCTCTGTGAAATAAAAGGGTTTATCCATATTTGCCTTGTCAAAGGGTTGCGGGTCATAAGGGGGAGAAATATTAGTCCAAGAACCGTCCTGTTGTTGCTCTAAAATAGGTGATATGGTTTGCTCAGCGGTTTTGCCGGAAAATGCGATTATCAATTTTCCCTGATAACGAGTTAAACCATACACATTCAAATAGGTATTGCTGTCTAATTTTGGAGCATTTAGGTTAATCCATTCCTTTGTGTTCGGCTTGTATTGCCACACCTCACCTGTCTTGTGTGTTCCCACAAATAATCCCAATGAATCCACATAAATGTTAAACGCCTTAACCTGTTCAGGCGGTTTTAATGTATCCCATGCACTTGAACCCTGCAATGCGGTGAATATTTGAACATTGTACATGTTAGGGTTCAAACTCTCAACCCTAGAATTGCTCACAAACAGTCGATTCCCCATTCGTTTTACATTATATAGACCAAGCCCCCATTTGCCTCTGCCCTCGCCCGGAATAAGCCCTGCATCAAGCCAATAACCCCGCTCCAAAGATTCCTCTGTGTTCGTTTCTACACTGCTTTCGTTAAAACAACCCACAAGCAAAAAGAACAAAAAAACTAAGAAAATATACATCAAAATCCTCCCTTATGTAGCAAAGTGTACAACGGTTCAAGCAGAGTAGGCTTATTGTATGACTTGCATTCCTCCACATACTCTCTCCTACAAAAGGTGATATTTGCTACGAATGTAGTAATTTTGCAAATAAACGCAGTTTAGAAATATAGAGAGCCTCTATTAACCTAGTAAATGGTTAATAGAAGTTTCCTAAGCGACATGGGCGAACTATTCCAAGGTGCATTTTATGCGGGTTCGCCGTCGTCTCTAAAAACTCCAATTTTGTAAAATTATGATTTAGAGGAGTTTTTAGAGATTCCCTATAAGGGAAAACTTTAAAAAAGCATTAAACTCACCGCCATAATAGCCATTCCCGCGATAAGCCCGGAAATTGCAATGTGATGTTCTCCGTATTCCTCTGCGGTAGGTAAGAGTTCATCAAATGATATATAAACCATAATGCCAGCAACAATTGCAAACACAATTCCCAAAAGCGATTCTGACAAAAAATTTCGCAACAGAATATAACCTATTAACGCACCGAGCGGTTCTGCAAGACCGGAAAGAAATGAGTATATAAACGCTTTACGGCGACTTTTTGTCGCATAATAAATTGGGACGGAAACTGCAATTCCTTCGGGAATGTTGTGAATTGCAATGGCAAAAGCGATGCTCAAACCGAGTGTGGGATTTTGAAGTGCGCTCACAAATGATGCAATTCCTTCGGGGAAGTTATGAATGCCTATTGCAATAGCGGAGAGCAAACCCATACGCATAAGTTTTTTGTCGCTTCTTTTTTCCGTTTCTTTATGTATCTCGTGCGGATTTTCATAACTCGGCACCAATTTATCGATGATTGCGATAATTGCAATTCCTGCAAAAAACGCTGCGGAACTTATCCATTCGCCTTTCTTTGCCCCATACACCTCCACAAGCGAATCTTTGGAAGTCGCCAAAAGTTCCACGAGCGAAATATATACCATCACGCCCGCAGACAAACCGAGCGCACAACATAAAAACTTTGGAGAAAACTTTTTTGACAGGAGTGCCATTAAACTGCCTATACCAGTTGCAAGCCCCGCAAACAGCGTGAGTGCAAAAGCGAAAAGAACGCTGTTATCGGTAATTTCAAGCATATTGTGCGGGAAGATAGTTAATTGAGAGTAGAGAGTAGAGAGTAGAGAGTAGAGAGTAGAGAGTGGGGAGTGGGGAGTAGAGAGTATGGTTGAGAATAGGGAAGAGGAGATGATGGATGGGGATTGTAGGGGCGACCATTGTTGCCATTATTCATACAGATTATCTCGATTTCTTTTCTGTCAATCTAAGATGCATTGCGGAGTTCTCCACTATCCATTCCCAACTAACCATTTTCTACATTCACACCCGATGATAGAATCCGATAAAAACTTTACAATACTTATAGTGGGCGATGACCTTGTGTCGTGCGATATTCTAAGCAGTATTTTATCACCGTATTATTCTATTAAAACGGCAGAAAATGTAGATTCGGCAAGGTGGTGTCTCAAAAATGAAACTATAAACCTCGTGTTGCTCTATACATCAATAGAAAACGACAGCGGTTTCAAAATTCTTTCCGGCATTAAAACTTCAGATGACACAAAATTTATTCCCGTAATTTTGGTAAGCGATTCGAGCAGTGAGGCAGAAGAAGACGAAGAACGGGGTTTCACATTCGGAGCGGCAGATTTTCTCACAAAACCTTTTCGTTCATCTATCGTAAAAGTGCGGGTTAATAACCAAAGGTTAATAGTTAAGCAAATGAAAGCGATAGAGGAATTGGGGTTGCTCGATTCGCTCACGGGCATTTCCAACAGGCGCGGATTCAACAGTAAAATGAACGCGGAATGGTTGCGTGCCATTCGCGACCAAAAGCCGCTTAGTATGGCAATTGCCGATATTGATTTTTTCAAACGCTATAACGATACTTACGGGCACCAGCAGGGTGATGTTCTCTTGCGCGAACTCGCTAAACGCATAAAATCGTTGATGAAACGACCTGCAGATTTTGTTGCCCGTTGGGGCGGTGAGGAATTTGTGATAATGCTGCCGAACACGGAAATTGACGGAGCATATTTTTTTTCAAATGAAATTCGCCAAAGCATTCAAAAAATGCACATAAAAGATTTGCCTTCCGCAACCATAAGTATAGGGGTCTCGTGTATTGTTCCGCAAATCAAAGACTCGATGGAGGAGTTTTTTGAACGCGCGGATAAGGCGTTATATAAAGCGAAGGAATCAGGACGAAATCGCGTGTGCAGAGGTTAGTATCTTCTGCATTGCAGGTAGGGTGTGGGGTGTATTAGAAATGCTCAACTAAATAGGAGTTCTGTTCGTTTTCATAGAGCGAATTGCAATTAAAGCGATTCCGCTTAAAATCATAACCAAGCACAAAATTTGCCCTCTGCTCATTCCAAGTGCATTCAATCCTATTTGCACATCGGGTTCGCGGAAAAATTCAATGAAAAATCTCGCCGTTCCGTAGCCTATTAAATACACCGCCATAATGTGGTTTCGCACTTTCGGGAACACCCGCCACAAAAAATAAATCACCAAAAACAGCACAATACCCTCAAAACACATTTCGTAAAGTTGGCTTGGGTGGCGCAAAACGGCGGGGCGGTCTGGAGCGTGTTTGAAAATCATACCTATAGGCGAGGTAGTTATTCTGCCGTAAAGTTCGCCGTTAATAAAGTTGCCGAGTCGTCCGAAAGTATAAACCAAAGGCACAACTAAAAAAATCACATTGACGGTTTTCCAATAATCTAATTTCTGTTTTTTTATCGCGTAAGATGCACATAAAAACGAGCCTATTAAACCGCCGTGATAACTCATACCGGAAATTCCCGTGAAATGAAATCCCCCCGCAAACGAAAACGGCAAAATAATCTCCAACGGGTGACTGAAATAATAATCGAAATTATAAAAAAGTACATAACCAAGCCTTGCCCCTATGAGCACGCCTGCAATAAGCCAAGTCATCACGCTGTCTAACTGCTCACGCCGCATTGCAGGTTCTTTATACTTCCGCACAAAATGCCAAACTAAATGATAGCCCAAGAAAAACGCTATCAAGTACATCAGCCCGTACCATCGCACCTGAAAGCCGAGAATCGTTATCGCAGTCGGGTCAAAATATTGCGGAATTGTGTTCCAAGTTGAGAGAGTCATTTTATTGCATCCTTCATTTTTTTGACATATTCTCCGACGGTTTTCACCGCATTACCGCTTGCAGAATCCTTTGCAATTATTTTCACAATCGCACTGCCCACAATAACTCCGTCGGCGATTTTTGCAATGCTGCTCGCTTGTTCAGGCGCGTTTATTCCAAATCCAACCGCCACGGGAACGCTCGAAATTGGACGAATCGAATCGACAATTGAGGCGAGGTCGGTTTTTATTTCACTGCGAACGCCCGTAACGCCAAGCGATGACACCAAATATATATAACCCTCTGCCTCCGCCGCAATTTTCTTAATGCGTTCCTCCGAAGTCGGTGCAATAAGCGAAATCAAATCTATACCGAATTTATGAGAAAATTCCTTCACCTCGCCCTGCTCTTCAAATGGGCAATCGGGAATTATAATTCCGTCAATACCGACTTCTTTGCATCTCTTGAAAAATGCCTCATAACCATACTTAAAAACGGAGTTTATATAAGTTAAAAAAACGAGGGGAATTTGCGATTTTTGCCGAATCCTTGCAACCAATTCAAAAATTTTCACGGTTGTTGCACCGGCTTTTAACGCCCGCAAATCCGCCTCTTGAATTACAATGCCCTCTGCAATTGGGTCAGAAAACGGAATGCCGAGTTCCACAATGTCTGCACCTGCCCGTTCCATTTCCAAGACGAACTTCTCGGTCGCCCCCAAATCAGGGTCTCCCGCAGTTAAAAAACCTATAAACGCTTTGCCTTTTTTGAATGCCGCCGAAATATTACTCATTCCTCTAATCCCCTGCCTCTATATCTCGCTATAGCCGCCACATCTTTATCACCGCGCCCCGATAAACAAATTATCACGCTTTTTTCCCGCTCAATTGCAGGAACAATTTTTCTCGCATAAGCCACCGCGTGGGCACTTTCAATTGCAGGAATTATTCCTTCCGTTCGCGATAAATATTCAAATGCGCTAACAGCCTCTTCATCGGTTACGGGGACATACTCCGCACGGTTTGAATCGTGCAAAAATGCGTGTTCCGGTCCTATTCCCGGATAGTCCAAACCTGCGGAAATTGAATATACCGGTGCAATTTGCCCTTCGTCATTTTGGCAAAAATAACTTTTCATTCCGTGAAAAATTCCGAGCGTTCCCTTCGCTATTGTCGCCGCGTGTTTATCAGTATCAACACCCAAGCCCGCCGCCTCGCATCCTATTAAACGCACAGGGTCATTTATAAAATTATAAAAAGAACCTATGGCATTAGAACCGCCGCCAACGCACGCTATCACCGCCGCGGGCAAACTTCCTTCGCGTTCCAAAATTTGTGCACGAGCCTCTTTACCGATAACACTTTGAAAGTCGCGCACAATTGTGGGAAAAGGGTGAGGTCCCATCACAGACCCAAGTGCGTAATGCGTATCCGCCACGCGTGAAACCCACTCCCGCATAGCCTCATTAACCGCATCTTTAAGCGTTTGCGTTCCGCTTGTAACTGCATTCACCTTTGCACCCAAAAGTTCCATACGAAACACATTCAACTTTTGCCGCTCGGTGTCCTCTTTCCCCATAAAAATTTCGCATTCCATATTGAGCAGTGCCGCCGCAGTTGCACAAGCCACCCCGTGTTGCCCCGCTCCTGTCTCGGCAATCACACGCGTTTTCCCCATTTTTTTTGCGAGGAGAACCTGCCCCAAAACATTATTTATTTTATGCGACCCCGTGTGATTTAAGTCCTCTCGTTTTAGATAAACCTTTGCTCCGCCCAAATCTTCGGTCATTTTTTTTGCAAAATAAAGTCTGGAAGGTCGCCCCGCGTAATCGTTTAGGAGTGCGGAAAGTTCTGTGTTAAATTCGGCATCATCTTTGTAATGCAAATACGCCCGCTCAAGATTTTGAATCTCGTTCATCAGAGTTTCCGGGATATATTGCCCGCCGTGAATACCGAACCTGCCGCTTGCCATTTTGGGGAAGGTAGAAAAAATTTGGGAGTGGAGAATGGGTAGTGGCGGCATTTACTAAATTTACTCCAATGAGTAAAAAAGAATTGGCGCATTTATTAGTTGATAAAGTTCCGAACAACAAAGTTGCAGAGGTTTTGAATTTTTTGATGTTTATTCAACGCCAAAAAGAACCTGACGAATTGCTGTCCGTTGCAGAAAATAATTTGGATTTTTGGGATAACTCGGAAGATGAGGTTTGGGATAATGTTTGAGCAAGGCGATATTCTTTTAATTCCAATTCCGTTTTCAAATTTAACTTCAATAAAGCGGCGACCGGTTCTTGTGCAATAACAATTATAATCGGTAAAGTCAAGACATAATAGTTATTGCGATAACCTCAAACTTGGAGCAAAAAGGAATAATTGTTTCAAATGATAATTTGAAAAGCGGTTTCTTGCCGAAAATTTCCGTCATAAAAACAGACAAAGTTTACACATTGGAATAAAGTATCGTCATTAAAAAAATCGGCAAAATCAGAAACAATATTTTAACCGAAGTTTATGACGAATTCTTAAATTTGATTACCCCACTCCTAACTTCACCACCTTAACGAACACGGAATTTGCCAGTGCATAAGTCTCAAGCCCTTCCATATTCAAAGTGCTTAAAATAATCTTGCCCTTGCCGAAAGGCAAAATCTGCAAGTCTGCACCTGTTTGCAATTCACCGTCTGTAATGGAAACGGAATGGATAAACACCTCCGCCTCTTTTTTCTCATAAACAACGGGCGAAAGCGACACGCTCGGAGCAATGGCAGAGAGCATTTTATCGAACACGCGTTTTCCCAAAAATTCCTTTGCAAATATAGGCGCATCTTTATCAGTGCTTTTGCCGCCTTTAATATAGTGCAAACTTGTTCCGTTAGAACCGGACGAATAATGATAATCTATAGTTATTCCAAAACCCTTGCAGGCGTTGAACAATTTAATATCTTCGGGGTCAATATCCGAGAGGAATAAAACTTTTCCGCCTCGAACAGCCTCCGCCAAGGATTCCAAAGTTGCATCATCTGCCCAAGTGCTCATCGCAGAAGAGAATAGAAGAGGCTTTTTGCTCTTTAACATCTTTGTAATTTCGGCGGAATTTTCCGCGTTATCCAACATATCGGTTTGTGCAAGAGATGCCTTTAATTCGGGACCTTCAATAACCGCAATAGGTTCTTCTATGGAATGAAGTTTGTTTCCCGAATGCACCACCTCAAGTGCCAAATAATAATTGCCCGCTTTTTTCGGTGCTTTTATACTAAAATCGCCGAGCGGAACTAAACTCGTCTGTGTGGAAAAATCCTTGCTCTGCTTGCTTATCACTTTTCGTTTATCATCGAGAATTATCACGCTCACGGTTGCATCTGACACGCGCTTCCTGTTTAGAAAACTCAATTGGAACGAAACAGTTTCGCCTTGTTCCACAACTCTTTCGAGTGCACTTAACAAAAGGCGTGTGGGCTGCGTTATGGCGCGAATTAGTTCCTCACTACCCTTGCTTTCTCTATTCTCATCTACAATTCCGTTAAAATTATTTTTAAAATCCGCCCACTCTTCTAAAAAATAACCGCTCACAATATGACAACTCTGCAAAGATTGAATGTTCTGTGCAAGTCCGGAATACGCGAGTTCATTGGCATTTCGCAAAAAATCATCAACGCCGTTCCAAATGCCCGCCGCATCTTTATCTAAAAACTTTTTTATTTTTTGTGTTAATAATTGGGTAGCGCTGCCTACTGCCGCAGAACCGATCTTCCAATTATCATAACCTTTCACCGTAAGCAGAATTTTTCCGCTCTTTTTCAATTCGTCGGTGAATTGCTTGTAGTTATCCTGCAGCCACAAATCTCCGAAAAACGGATTTGGAATAACAAATTCCTCTTCGTCTGCCAAACCGTATTTTGAAAGGAACAGCGAAAACGGCGTGCTGCTCAACATCTTTAAACTCAATTTATGTGAAGAATACGGCAGAACTCCGCTATCGGTTACTCCCAAAATTTTTCCCGTAACACCAAAACTCTTATCGTATCCGTGCTTAAAATTCTGGGAGTTATCGATGTAGGCACAGTTCAAATTGCTAATCGCAACATGTGTGGCATCAAAAGAATCAACATGATTTAGAAGTTTTGCTCCGTTCTCCAAAATCATCCTTCCGTTCTCCTCTCCGAGCACAAATGCCGCCACCGAAGGATGCGAACCGCTTTCCTTCACAACCTCCTGAATGAGAACCTTTGTCGCCTCCAAACCCATTTTCCCCGAATGTTGTTCGTGCATAGGCAATTCCTGAAACACCAACAAACCGAGTTCATCGCAAATATCAAGAGTCGTGCTGTCGAACGGTGAGCCGCCGGTTCTCACGGCGTTAAAGCCGAGTTTCTTAATCGCGGTCAAATCCTTTTTCACATCTTTATAGCAAGGTTTCCTGCTATACACTACTCCTTGAATTTTTATCACGGAATCGTTAAGAAAAAAATCTCCCTGCTTGCAATCGAATTTGCGAAAACCAAATGTGGTCATTAACGCATTCTCGCCTTCCAAACGCACCTCTACCGCATAAAGACCTGTAGTTTCGGGCGACCACAAATGAACTTCCTTAAAACCTATTTCAAAATTTACGCTGCCGTTATCCTTATCAATCTTAAACTTCTTTTTAACCTCGCAAACTTCGCGTTTATCGTTCCTCACAAAGACATTCAAATTCGCATCAAAATTTCTGTGATTATGAAAGGAAACCTTCACGGTCACCCGCTCCCTGTCCGGGTCATTTTCAACTTCCAAAGCGGAAATTAACGCCCTTTCACCGGTTATCATTGAAACTCCGCCTGTCCATCCCGATAAAGGGAATCTTTTAAGCGGCAAACCTACAGGCATTTGGTCGGCAGGAATTGACTCTCCGCCGGACATCATATCGAAATCTCCGTTCTCGGATTCCTTTGCCACCCGAACGCACAACAAATTATCACCTATTTTCACAAACGGCGATACATCAAATTCAAACGGTGAAAATGCTCCAAAATGGTCTCCCACCGCCTTTCCGTTAAACCAAACTTCCGTATATAACGAAACGCCCTCAAATCGCAGAGTGCATCGCTTATCTTTTGCCGTCAGCGGAATTTTTTTATAATAAAACGCCGCAGTTTCCTCTTCTTTTCCGTCCCACAACTCAGGTATTTTCGCATTTTTTGCCTTGTTCGGCACCGCCGCAAACCACCGATTCGCCACGCCCTTATTTTCCTTGTCCCAAACAAGTTTCCATTCACCGCACAAATCTATTATCATAGGGAGGGAAGGTAGAAAAAGTGGCGTATAGGGTGTGGGGAGTAGAGTGTAAAGTTGGGAGAAGGGAATTGTAGGGGCGGGTTAAAAACCACGCCCCTACCTTTCAACTTTACACTCCCCACTAACCAAAATGCAATAATCAGTGATAAATATCACATAAAACCTGCAAAAATAAATAATTTGACAAATCTAATTTATTTTTCTATATTTGTCAACAGATGTTGTCGCACTTTAACAATTATTCTTCTTGTCATACTCGTGCCCAGACACGGGACACCAAGCCGTTAGGCGACTGCAGTTTGGATTATCGTGTTCCCCGTGAAAGCACGAGGGCAGGCGACCCGATAATGACAATGTTAATGCACATATTAGATTCAGCGGCGGCACGCATATTACACGAACATTCCTCCTATGGTTTGCGTGTTCGCCGTTTTTCATTCAATTTTATGGCGGAGCGAAACTTTGTTCCCATTGATTTTCATTTCACAACCCAACCAACAAAAAGGAGTTCAGTATGAAGAACATAAAAGTAGGCGTTAAACTCATCGCGAGTTATGTCTTAATTGCGCTAATTGCACTTGGCGTAGGTCTCTCTCTCGTTAGAGGTATCTCAGAAGTTGAGAAAAAAGATACCTTGCTTTATGAAAAGGGAGCACTCCCTCTTGCCGAACTTATCACTCAGGTTCGTTTGATAAACGGTTTGCGGGCACAGGCGCGTGATATTGCACTTGCCGAGACCGCTCGGGATGTTCAGGAGATTGCAGACGGCACCGACAAAGACATTGCAGAATTGGAGAAAAAAATCAATTTCCAAAAATCATTAGTTGTAAATCCGCAAAGTTTAGCAGTTCTGGATAATATTCTTAATCATTCTAAAGAATACAATAAAGAAATCAATAAGTTAGCGGAGGAAGTAAAAAAACATCCGGAAGATGACCGTGCAAATGTCCTCGCTTTCCGTAAGGCTTTGCCGAATTTTACTAAAGAATTAACCGAGATTGTTAAGAATAATGACGAGTTTGTGGCAACGAAAGTTGCATTTGCAAAAGAAACTTCCGATGAAAATACGGCATTCTCACAAGAAACAATAACAACTTCTATTATTCTTTTGGTGGTATTGGTGCTTGCGGCTATTGTAATAGGCATATATATGACTATTGCTATAACTTCACCGTTAAAGAAGGTTGTGAGTGTTGTTGAACGCGGTGAAAAGGGCGATATGACTGCACGCACTAATCTCGACCAAAAAGATGAACTTGGGATTATGGCGAGTAATGTGGATAAATTCTTTGAAAGTTTGCAAGGCATAATGAAAGGATTGCGGACAAATGCAGATACTCTCGCAGGTGCAAGCGAAGAACTTTCTGCTGTTTCTCGGCAGTTGGCAAGCGGTGCGGAAGAAACAGTGGCACAGAGCAACAATGTTGCAAGCACCACCGAACAGATGGCGGTGAACATAAATGCAATGGCAAGCGGTGCGGAAGAGGCAAGCGTTAATGCAAATGAAGTAGCGGGTGCGGCTGAACAGATGAGCACCAATATGAACACAATTGCCGCGGCTATTGAAGAGATGAGTGCGAGCATTTCGCAAATTTCGGCAAATGCGGGAGAGGCAAAAAAGGTTGCGGGAGATGCAACAAATAAGTCAGTCGATGCAACGGCGGTTATGGGCAAACTAGGAACTGCGGCAGAAGAAATAGGGCAGGTTACCGAGGTGATTAAAAAAATTGCAGATAAAACCAATTTGTTAGCACTTAATGCGACTATTGAGGCGGCAAGTGCGGGAGAGGCAGGTAAGGGTTTTGCTGTTGTTGCAGGTGAAATTAAAGACCTTGCAAATCAGAGTGCAATTAGTGCAGATGATATTGCCCGCAGAATTAGCGGTATTCAAGCCGAGACGGGAAAAGCGGTTGGTGTTATTCACGATGTGAGTGAGATTATTGTTAGGATAAACCAGTCTGTTGAGGCAATTGCCGGTCATGTTTCACAACAGACCGTTGCAAGTAACGAAATTGCAAGTAATGTTGCACAAGCAAACACAGGTGCAAAGCGAGTTGCAAGTGCAATTGGTGAAGTTGCGAGAGGCGCAAACGATGTTTCCCGTAATGCAGGCGAGGCGGCAAAAGGCGCAACCAATGTTTCGCAGAATGTCGTTAGTATGAGCGGCGTTGCAAAAGAGAGTGCGCAAGGTGCAGGTCAGGTTCAACAATCCGCAGGCGATTTGAGCAAAATTGCAGGGGAATTGAAGAATACGGTTGCACAGTTTAAGGTGTAGTAGGGGCGGCATTTATGCCACCCTTCCGTATGGGCGAATAGTATTCGCCCGTTTATTTTCATTGTGGATTCTGCAACTTCGTGCAGAATGACAATCTCCTTGCAATTCTAAAAGGGCGGGTTAAAAACCACGCCTCTACAATTCCCTTCTCCCCGCCTGCACCGCCGAGTTCTCCACACCCCACACCCTATACCCCTGCATTGCAAAGTTACTACATTCCTCCCGTATGCCAAATGTTGCTATTAGTACCAATGATGTGATGATTAAACTCCGAGACATTAGAAAAAGTTTCGGGAAGCAGGATGTTTTACAGGGTGTCAGTTTGGACATTCGGCGTGGCGAAACAATGGTGATTATTGGGCAATCCGGCGGCGGAAAATCGGTTATTTTGAAACACATGATAGGTCTGTTGCAACCCGATGACGGCGAGGTTAGCATTGACGGGGTGACTATTTCAACACCAAAATTTTTTGATACGCGCACTATCCGCAAAAAAATGGGAATGCTGTTTCAGAGCGGGGCGCTTTTTGATTCTATGGATACAGGTGAGAATATTGCGTTTGCCCTTAGGGAACATCACTCCGAACTGAGCGAAAATCAAATTCAGGATGCTGTTACCGAAAGGTTAAAAATGATTAACCTTATGCCGGAGTTTCGCACCAAAATGCCGTCTGAATTGAGTGGCGGTATGCGAAAGAGAGTCGCACTTGCAAGGGCTATTGCACTTAGCCCCGAAGTTCTTTTATACGATGAACCTACAACCGGTTTAGACCCTATAACTTCCGATGTGATTAACGATTTGATTCTCGATATGCAGTTAAAACTCGGCGTCACTTCGGTGGTGGTGACTCACGATATGGTGAGTGCGTTTAAGGTTGCCGACAGGATTGCAATGCTTTACAACGGCAAAATTATTGAGGTGGGAACCGTTGATGAAATTAAGAACACGACTGACCCAAGGGTAAAGCAGTTTATTACGGGGAAGAGGGATTTGAAGTAGGTATCTATGTACTTATTTGCGGGTTTGGGAAATCCCGGACAGAAATATGCCGGCACGAGGCATAATTTGGGATTTATGGCGGCGGATAAATTGGCTGCTTTTTGCGGGAGCACGGGCGATGGTGCGTGGAAAGTGAAATGCAAGGCGGAGGTTCAAAAAGTGACTCTTGCGAATGCAGAGGTTTTGCTCGCAAAACCGCAGACATTTATGAATTTGAGCGGAGAAAGCGTTCAGGGACTTTTGGCGTTTTACAAAATTCCTGTGGAAAATCTTTTGGTATTTTGCGATGATATTAATTTAGCGTGCGGAACTATGCGGGTGCGACCAAGCGGCAGTGCAGGCGGGCAGAACGGACTTAAAAATATAATTGAGCATATAGGGCAAAATTTTGCGAGAGTCCGCATCGGTTCAGGACAGTGCCCGCCGAATTGGGATTTGATAAATTGGGTGTTGTCGGCGATAAATAAAGATGATTTGCCGCTGTGCAAACAGACTTTGGATAAAGTGCCAAGTTTGTGCGAGGTTTATTTAACTAAGGGCATTGCCGCAGTGCAAAATATCTTTAACCACTATTAACCTCATAAGAGGTTGGTAGAGATTACCAAGCGACATGGGCGAACTGCGTTTTTTATGGTGATAATGTCATCCTGCGGCGAATACTCGCAGTATCGCCGTCGTCTCTAAAAACTCAAATCTGTGGAATTGTGTTACAAAGAGAGTTTTTAGAGGTTTCCTTTAATAAGTAGATTTAATTTTGTTCATCGCGTCTTTGTAATTTGTGTCTTCATTAAAATAGAAAGGGTCTAAAATTTCGGCATCAACTTCGTGAATTTTATTTGATGTTTTTAACTTTTCCCAAGTTTGCGCGGTTCCTTTGAGACGGACAGGTATAATTGTCGCCTTAAATTCCGCCGCCATACGGAACGCTCCGCTTTTCCACACTCCCGATTCGCCGTTTTTACTTCGAGTGCCTTCGGGAAAAATTATGATTTGCGGAATTTGATTACGCGAATTACTAAGCGAACTGCGGAGTTTTTGACCCGCATTTTTGTTTTTTCTGTCAATAAATACACAGCCGATTTTTCGCATCCAATATGAGAGAACAGGAATGAGCGACAATTCTTTTTTTGCCAAAAAACCGAGATGTCTCTGCACGCAAACGAGCACGGCGGGAATATCCGCAAACGAGTTATGGTTAGCGATTACAATAACCGGATTAAACCAATTTACCAGAGATAATTTTTCCTGTCCCTTAACATTCAATTCGATTTTTAAAACGCGAAGACAAAATTTAGCCCAACTTAAAAGTTTATTTTGAAGCCACGCATCTGCCGTGTTAGCCCTAAAAATGCGGTGAAAAACGAATAGCGGAATATTCAAAAACATATAGCCGATAATCTGCACAATTGCTAAAAATTTGAAAAACGAAACGGGCATTTTAATTCCTTTTTTTAGTGGTTTCTCTGCGGCAAATTTCAAAAAGCGGGATTTTTTGAATATGGTCAATTCGCCTTTGAAAAATCTTTGACTGCAATATAAAAATATTAAGTGTGACTCAGCACGAGTTACCCCCACATAAAACAGCCGTTTTTCTTCTGCGAGTTGTTTTTTGCGTTCCTTGCGGTTATTCGGGAGTTCGGCAGGGCTAAGGGTTTCGGCTAGCCCGCAGTAAAAAACCACTGCATATTGAAGTCCCTTTGATGCGTGTATGGTTTCAATGTGAATGGAATTTTCGCCTTCGGTTGGAATTTCAAATTCTTTGAGCGCGAGTTTATAGTATTCGCATTGGCGGTTGTAGCGAGAGAGAAGGGCGAAGTCGCTGTTTTGCAGGTTGTATTCGTTTTTGAGGAATTTTATTTCGTGGGCGATTTTTGCGATTTCCTCTTCTGCACTTTGCGAGTGCCAAATTTCAGGTTTGAGATTTTCGCGAAAGAGCGGGTAATTTCTTGAGGCTGCGGGTCTCAGGCTTTTGCGGAATGTTAAGGATTTGTCCGTGAAAATGCGATTGGCTGTTTCTAAAATTCGTGCAGTGCTGCGGTAGTTCCATTCGAGTTTGATTATGCGGCAATTGGGGAAGTCGTTTTGAAATCTTAAAATGTTGCGTATATCTGCACCGCGAAATCCGTATATCGCTTGGTCATCGTCGCCTACCGCGAAAATGTTTTTGCTTTCTCCGAGAATTGCACGGGCAAATTTATATTGTGCGGGATTGATGTCTTGGTATTCGTCTATTAAAATTTCCGTCCAAGAATTTTTAACATATAAGTTAACTTCCGAGAAGTTTGTTATGAGGCGTGTTGCTAAATGGATAAGGTCGTCGAATATTATGTGTCCGCTTTGTAAAACTTCTTTTTGCAAATTTTTAATTCGCGATTCATATTTTTTATTTTGCGGTTCATTTGAAAATAATTCGTCTCGATTTAGACTCCCCGCCTTAAATCCGTTTTCGACTAAGGCATTTTGCCATTCAAAATCGGCGGTTTCTTTTGGTATCGGGGAATTTGCAAAACCTACTCTCTTCCAATTTTCAATGCCGTTTATTTTCGCTCTTAAAATTCTGAGTGCAAGGGAATGAAATGTGCAAAGGAGGGCTTGGGAATTTGGTGCGAATTGCTTAACTCTTTCGCTCATCTCTGCTGCGGCTTTGGCGGTGAATGTCAGTGCGAGAATTTTGGGTGACGGCAAACCCTGTTCAATTCTGTAAAGTATCCGTTTTGTGAGAACGGATGTTTTTCCCGACCCCGCACCTGCGAGTATCAGCAATGCACCGTTTGTGCTATGGTCGTGAAGGACTGCGATTTTTTGTTCGGGATTGAGACCCGATAGGAGTTGGCTCATCTTTTTTTTAGAATGCTGGTCATATAAAAAACGCTCCCTTTGGGGAAGGTAGAAAGTTTGCACGCGGCGTTGCAGGGGGGTATTGGATGTGGAGTGTAGAGAACTCGGCGGTGCAAATATGGGAGAAGGGAGAGGGGAATTGTAGGGGCGTGGTTTTTAACCCGCCCTTTTAGAATTGCAAGGAGATTGTCATTCTGCACGGAGTTGCAGAATCCACAATGAAAATAAACGGACGAATAATATTCGCCCCTACAATGCACTTCTCCCAACTCTCAACTTTTTCTACATTCCCCCAATGTTTCCTCTTTGGCTTGGTGTTGATGTCGGTTCCACGACTGTGAAAATTGCGGTTGTTGAGCCTGAAACAAAAAAATTATTGCACAGCAAATATAAACGCCATAATGCGATGCAGGCAAAAACCGTCAGGGAATTGCTGCTCGAAGCCCACGAATTATTCGATGCTCAGCGGGACGGCAAATTCATAGTCTCTTTTTGCGGTTCGGGAGGGCAACCGTTCGCAGAAAAAACAGGTGCATTTTTTGTTCAAGAGGTAGTTGCAAATGCGCTCGCAGTCAGGGAAATGTATCCCGACACACGCGTTGCAATTGAACTCGGCGGGCAAGATGCCAAAGTCATATTCTTTGAAAAAGACAAGAGTACGGGAAAACTCCTCGCAAGCGATATGCGTATGAACGGAGTTTGCGCAGGCGGAACAGGTGCATTTATAGATCAAGTCGCAGAATTATTGCGAATAAAAACGGAAGATTTTGAGGGCTATGCGAGCCGAGGCACTAAGGTCTATGAAATTTCGGGTCGGTGCGGAGTGTTTGCCAAAACAGATATTCAACCGTTGTTAAATCAGGGTTCTGCAAAAGAGGATATTGCTCTTTCAAGTTTTCACGCTATCGCAAAGCAGACAATCGGCGGTCTCGCACAGGGTATGGAAATAAAACCTCCGGTGCTTTTTGAGGGCGGACCTCTCACATTTAACCCATCGCTTGTGGGTGTGTTTCAACAACGACTTGGACTTGATAATTCACAGGTTTTGGTGCCTGAGCATTCCGAAGTTTTGGTCGCTTGGGGAGCCGCACTTTCGGCGGGAACAATGTATAAAGACAAGAAAAGCAATTATGACCGCGACCTTGCACTCTCCGCTCTTGAAAGTTTTTCAAATATAAGTCCCAATTCAAATTCAAGCGAAACTCCGCTCTTTTTCAAAAACGAAGGTGAAAAAAGTGCGTTCTTGACTAAACATCATCTGTTTGGCGGCGATTATCCGCAACCCAAAAAAGGCGAAGTTGTGCGGGCATATTTGGGTATAGATGCGGGGAGCACCACAACAAAATTTGTGCTGTTAAACGAAAAAGAAGAAGTCATAGACAGTTTTTATTCGGGGAATCAAGGCGACCCGCTTGTGGTTCTCAAAGCGGCGTTAATTCAGTTAAATGAAAAATACAGAGATGCGGGTGCGAAATTAAAAATATTGGGTGTAGGAACAACGGGATACGGAGAACTTCTTTTTTACCGTGCCCTCCACGCAGACTATCATACGGTTGAAACAGTTGCCCACGCCAGAGCCGCAAAAAAAATATGTCCCGATGTGAGTTTTATTTTAGACATTGGCGGACAAGATATGAAGGCTATTTCCGTTCAAAGCGGAGTGGTAACAGGTATAATCTTAAACGAGGCGTGTTCCAGCGGTTGCGGTTCTTTTATTGAAACTTACGCCCGCAGTTTGGGAATCCCGATGGAGCAAATTGCAGAACTCGCCTTTCGCTCAAAAAATCCGTCAAAACTCGGCAGCCGCTGCACCGTGTTTATGAATTCGTCAATTATAACCGAACAGCGCGATGGTAAAAAACCTGAAGATATTATAGCGGGAATTTGCCGTTCAATTATAGACAATGTTTTTACAAAGGTAATTCGCTTGCGAAATTTGGATTCGCTCGGTAAAAAAGTGGTGGTGCAAGGCGGAACATTCAAAAACGATGCGGTATTGCGTGCCTTTGAGCAGCATACGGGGCTAAGCCCGATTCGTCCCGAACGACCGGGTGAAATGGGTGCAATAGGCATAGCATTACTAACCAAAGAAAAAATGAATTTATGAAAATTCTCATTATAGAAGACGATAAGGCGATGGCAGACATTGAGCGGGATTTTTTGGAAATCAACGGTTTTGAAGTTGTGCACGAAAGCGATGGTGTTAAAGGTATTGAGCAGGCAGTTAAAGGCAAGTTTAACCTGATACTTCTCGACTTGATGTTGCCCGGCAGAGACGGATTTGAAATTTGCAGACAAATTAGAACCAAGATAGACATTCCTATTTTAATGGTTACCGCACGCATCGATGATTCGAGCAAAGTTCGAGGTTTGGGACTCGGTGCCGATGATTATATAACAAAACCTTTCTCACCTACGGAATTAGTTGCAAGGGTAAAATCGCACATCGCAAGATACGAACGATTAAAAGGAGACGGCAAAGGATCAGATGCCGAAATAGATTTGGGCTATCTAAAAATTACTCCCGAAACGCGGCGCGTACTTGTCAATGATACGGAAATTATTCTCACCAACAAGGAATACGAATTACTTTATTTTTTGGTTTTTAATGCAGAAAGGATTTTCAGCAAAGAAACGCTATACAATAGAATTTGGGGAGAGGATATGTGCGGAGATCTCAAAACGGTCATTGTTCATATTCGCCGCTTGCGTGAAAAAATTGAGCGCGACCCCGTGAATCCCGAACATATTCAAACCGTATGGGGAGTCGGATACAGGTGGGTTTGAAATGGAAACCTCTAAAGACTCCCTTTGTAACACAATTCCACAGATTTGAGTTTTTAGAGACGATGGCGAACTACTCAAATTTGCATAAAAAACGCGGTTCGCCCATGTCGCTTGGTAACCTCTACCAACCTCTTAGGAGGTTAATAGGGTAATGTCATAAATTAGTTAAATTATTATTTCTATATTGGTATAAATCAAAATAGAGGTGATATATGGTTTATGTTAAGGTTTTATGTCCGTATTGCGAAAGTGCCGATGTTGCTTTATACGGAA
>BNUP01000030.1 GCA_025997455.1 Fibrobacterales bacterium
ACCTAACTTGCAACCCATTTTTTCATCTCTGTAAATGCAAACAAACGACTCTCCGCCTACTCCTTTTGTGCAGGGAACAACCTCAATTCCGCACGGGACATAGACGAGCGATTCGTGCTTAAATACGCAACAGTTTTTGCACTTTGCACAAGTGTCTTGAGAGAGAATTGGGGATAAATCCATTTAGAATTTGCCTACCTGCTCGTTCCTTTTAATATTAATTCCGCTTTCTTAAACTGCTCTTTCAGGGACTTTTCGCCCGTTCCGCCTTCAATATTTCGCCGAGAAATAGAATAAGCAAAAGTCAGTTTTTTTCGCAACTCACGAACTCGCGGAGGAACGATTTTCCAATATTCATCAGGTAAATTTGTCCAATCGATTTTCAATTTTGCCGCCGCTCCAACCAAATTTCCTACTATGTGATGAGCATCTCTAAACGCAACTCCGTTCCCGACCAACATATCGGCAAAATCGGTTGCCAAAAGTGCCGCAGTCATTTTCTCCTGCATTTTTTCGGCATTCCAAGCGGCGGAGACCAAAGCCTCCCTAAACACTTGCAGGCAAACTAAAATTGTTTTTGCACTGTCGAAAACCGGTTGCTTATCCTCTTGCAAATCACGACTGTATGAGAGCGGAGCACCTTTCACAAGTGCGAACATTGTCGTATAATTTCCAAGCAATCTTCCTGCCTTTCCGCGAATAAGTTCCATAGAATCTGGATTTTTCTTTTGCGGCATCATAGAACTTCCGCTCGAAAACCCGTCGCTCAAAGTTAAAAAACCAAATTCCGTTGAACTCCAAATCACAAAATCTTCCGCATATCTGCTGACGGTTGCACCGATTATTGCCAAATCGCTTAAAAATTCCAAAGCGGTATCTCTGTGGCTAACCGCATCTATACTGTTTGCACTTGCGTTTGCAAAACCGAGTTCCTGTGCCACTTTTTTTCTGTTATACGGAAATGCCGACCCTGCAATGGCACCGCTGCCGAGAGGAGATTCGTTGTGCGTTTCCAAAAATGCCAAAAGCCGCTTTCTATCCCGTTCAAGTGCGAAAAATAAACTCATCAAATAATGACTGAAAAGAATCGGCTGCGCCTGTTGCAGGTGAGTATAACCAGCCATAACAATATTCGATTTTTCCTTTGCAAGCGTAAGCAACGCACTCTGCAATTTTGAAAGCGAGTCCAAAACATCAACTGCCTTACGGCGCATATACAATTTGAAATCGGTTGCGACCTGATCGTTGCGGCTTCGCCCCGTGTGAATTTTTTTACCGACTGCTCCAATTCTCTCGGTCAGCACCCGTTCCACCGCCATGTGAATATCTTCATCTTCCGCATTCCAAAGCGATTTTCCCTTTTTTACATCCGCCAAAATTCCTCGCAAGTTCTTTGCAATTTTCGCATATTCCTGCTCGCTCAAAATTTTCGCCTCCGCCAAACCCTTTCCGTGTGCAAGCGAACCGATAATGTCCTCTTCCAAAAGTTCCTTGTCCGTTTCCAAACTGAAACTTAATTCCTTCATACTCTGCGACATACCGCCCTCAAAGCGACCGTCCCACATTTTTTTTGCTTTTCTGCCAATTGTTTTTTTCATAGGGAGGTGGGAATATAGAAAATTTTCACACAATTATTACCAATTATTACCAATGCCCTTGACGGGCACGGAATTTTTTTCTATATTTCATACCGATTTTCGGGGATATAGCTCAGTTGGTAGAGCGATGCGTTCGCAATGCATAGGTCAGGAGTTCGAATCTCCTTATCTCCAGTAAAAGTTTTATAGTAGGCTCAGAAGAACTCCTTGTTTTATGAGATGAAGTTTTGAGGAGTTCTTCGGAGATTACTATAGGTAACCTCTATTAACCTCCTAAGAGGTTGGTAGAGGTTACCAAGCGACATGGGCGAACTGTGTTTTTATGGTGATAATGTCATCCTGCGGCGAATGCTCGCAGTATCGCCGACATTGGCGAATTGTGAGAATGTTTATTTTTTGCAGGTTCGCCGTCGTCTCTAAAAACTCTAGTTTTACTAAATTGAGAGTCAATGGAGTTTTTAGAGATTTCCTATATGAATTTAGAACCTTATTTAACTATCAAAATTCCCGACCATAGTGTGTCTGTTTATGCGATGCCGCAAGGGAAAAACGCACAATATTGGGCACGGGCAACACTTGCCGATTTGTTAAACTTACCGATTGCGCCCATTGAAACCGACTCTTTGGGAAAACCGAAATTACCGAAGAATTTGGGATTTGCAAATTGGAGCAATAGCGGCACAGGCTGCGTTTTGGCATATTCAAAAACTTGTGAAGTCGGCATAGACTTGGAATTTTATAGAAACCGTAATTTTTCCGCCTTATCGAAAAGATTTTTTGCTCTAAACGAGCACACTTCAAAAGCAGAAGATTTTTATCGTTTTTGGACTTGCAAAGAGGCATTTTACAAATGTTGCGGGGGCGATTTTTTCACGGTTCTCAAAACCGATTTATCCGAATTTCATTACCTCCGAAATTTTCAAGCACCCTACCGCGAAAATCACGAACTCGCATTGTGTGTTGTAGAACCACAATAATATGGGAGAATGGAGTGTAAAGTGAAAAGAGTAGAGAATAGAGAATAATAACTTTACACTTTCAACTTTTCACTTTACACTCTATTCCCCACACCCTACACGCCACACCCTACACGCCACCCTGCACTGCTGAGTGAAAAATAACTACCTTCCTCCAATGTCCAAAGGTATGTTTATCACAGGAACGGGAACGGATGTGGGGAAATCGTTTGCGACGGCATTCCTTTTGAAAACTATCGGTAAAAATTATAGAACTCTTTATTATAAACCTATACAATGCGGCTTGCCGAGTGATGTTGATTTTATGAAAACCGTTGCAGGGAATAAAAAATGTGCATCGACTTATAACCTAAAAACGCCGAGTAGTCCGCATTTTGCCTTTGCAAAAGAGGGTGTTGAATTTGATAAGAACTCTGTAAAAAAATTTTTGATACAGGCAAAAAAAGATTATGATTTTATTTTAATGGAAGGCGCAGGCGGAGTTCGCGTGCCCATTACCGATTCATTTGATATGGCAGACTTAGCCAAACTATCGGGTTTTCCTGCTATGGTCATTGCAACGCCGACACTAGGCACCATAAACCATACTCTTCTCACAATCGACTATCTGAAAGCAAAAAAAGTGAAAATCAAAGGCTTTATGTTTTCGTGGCAAAAGGAATCAGAAGAATCTTCTCACAAAGAAATGATTATCGACAATGCAAAAACAATCTCTCGTTTAAGCGGAGTTAAATTTGAGGGCAGCGTTCCCGAACTAAAGTTTTAGAGGTTAATTAACCAATTTAGCCACAACCGCGGTCACAACCAAATTCACCAAAGCGACATTCAGCAAAATTATCCAACCCAAGTGCATAATGTGGTCATAGCGGAATCGAGGCAATGTCCAGCGAAACCAAATCCAGAGCCAGCAGAAGAAACACATTTTGAACAACAAAACCAAAATCTGAATCGCGGCTGTGATAATTGCGGCAACAAAACTCTCCGCGTTAATTTGCCCCGCAAATGCAAGCGAAAGAACACATACCGCAAGCAGAGCAGGCACTGCAAGCCACCCCGCCGCCTTATACAACGCCCACTCTTTTAAGCGCACAATTTTATCTGCCGCCTCGCTATTCTTATACCATTTCGCATATCGATACATCAAATGCAAAAACACCAAAATACCGAGAATAAACACTCCGCAAACCGCCGCCAAACTCTGTGCCGAATTTTCCCGTAAAGTTTCGGTGCTTACAAAAGGAACGCTGTAGCCTCCCAAAAATAAAGTTGCGAGGAGAGCAGCATTTATAGCGATGTGTGCATATTCGCCCATATAAAACATTGCGAAACGCATTCCGCTAAATTCCGTATGAAAACCCGACACCAACTCCGACTCGCCCTCGGCAACATCAAACGGTGCACGACCCGTCTCTGCAACAAGCGAAATGAGAAAAATCACAAATGCAACGGGTTGAACCACTATCCCCCAAGCGTGGCTCTCCTGCCAATTCACAATTTCCTGCAAGTTAAAAGTTCCCATTAAAAGATAAACGCCTATGAGTGCAAAACCCATTGACACTTCGTAACTTATCATCATCGCACCGGCACGCATTCCGCCGAGCAAAGAATATTTAGAATTGGATGCCCAACTGCCGAGCACGGTTCCATAAATGCTAAGCGACCCGAAAGCGAAAAGCCACAACACTCCTGCATCTAAATTCAAAATTGACCCGCCAATCTCCACCGCCTGACCGCCCCAATCAAAAACCATAGTGCCAAACCAAGGAATTACCGCAGGCGATAAAAACACAACCATAAAGGGAATTGCAGGCGCAAAGGCGAACCAAAAACTATGCGCCGCTTTTGGCATAAACAATTCTTTTGTGAAAAGTTTCAACCCGTCCGCACCGTTTTGCACAATGCCGAAAAGCCGAATATGATTTAGGAACGGGAAAAGCGGAATGCCTGTCCTGTTGGGTCCCTGCCTGTCTTGAATAAAGCCCGCACCGCGCCTCTCAAGAGTTATTAAACCCAAAATAAACACCACGGGAACAAAGATAAAAGCGAACTTGCCGAGTGTTATCACCCACTCCACAATAGGCTTCTGCGAGAAAAAATCTGTTAAAGTCGCAAACATTTAGAGGGAAGGTAGAAAACTCGGCTGTGCAGGGGTGTAGGGTATGGGGTGTAGGGTGTGGGGAACTCAGCGTTGCAGGCGGGGAGAAGGAAAAACTTATCTCACAATATGCGTTTTTACAAATCCAATCGGGCGGTATGTCATTTTTGCCTGCCGCAAACCCTCATCTCCCAAATCCTGTTCTCGGTTTATAAACTCAAATTCCGGCGGAATACTGCGGGCGAACTGCTGATTTATATACTGATAAACCCCTTTATATTCATCTATCGCATGCTCAAAATGTATCGCAAAACTCTTGGAATCGGCAAGCGGTTCCCCTTGACAATAACCCACGGGAACTCCCCGCACAAAGAATACCATTCCGAAAAAATTTAATTTCTCGTGCAATTCAATTGCCTCTTTTGCCGATTTATAATCGCCTTCTGAACCTCTGTTTTGCCGCCACTTTTCCAAAACTTGCAATGCCGATTTTTTTGTTTCATCGTTTAAGATTTTCTGTTCGCGTTCTTCGGGAGAAAATTCTTTAAGAAAAGCATTTACCAAATTTCGTTTTTTCTGAAAATTTTTCCCTTCCAAATTCGCGAGATCGGTGTGCAGGTAAAGGTATTCAAAATTATCGCGGTCTTCTGTTTGCGTGTAATTCTCAACGGTATCCATAACATTTTTCCAATATGCATTTTTTAACAATTCGGTTAAAAATTTATTTGGCGGAATTTTCCCAATCACGGAGAAAAAATTTTCCCCGTTTGAACTGCCCTTTACAATTAAAGAATCGTTTAATTTCGCTACCTTAAACCCATACTTCTCCCTGAATAAATGTAAATTCGCAAATGACAACGCAGAAAGCGGGCTGGCACTTTTTAAAATAATATTCTGCACTTCTGCCTGCAAATCAAGCGAGACGGAAATAAAATTCGGGTAAAGCGGAAGGGTCATTTTGTAGCAAAAGAAATTAGAAAATTTCTCTACAATACCCTGTAAAGCATTGTATTTTGGCTAACGATTGGCTGCTTGTGTGCAAAAAATACAACTCCCGATACGGGTGCCGTTAATTCACTCAATACAGACCCGTCATAAGGATCCAAAATTTTAGCGAGTAAATCGCCCTTGCGGACATCTTGCCCAACGGTGACTTTCGGGTAAAAGAAACCGCCATTTTCGGAGACGACATTCGCCATAGATTCTTCGTCAATTACGGAGGATATAAAACCGCTGTGCCCAGAGTATTGAATAATTCCTTTTTTTGCAAAAAAACGAAGTGTGGCAACCCACGCGAGTTTCGCAGAATCTTTATCGATTTGCTCGGTTGCGCTGCTGTAGATTGAATAGGCTTGGGTCTCCCAAATTTGCCAATTGTAATTTAACAAGGTGGTATCAAAACTGCTCGGCTTGCGGAGCATAATATAAGGCAATCCAAAACATTTTGCCGATTCCGTGTCTTGGTGCCCGGTATCTAAAATCCGAATATGAGGGATAAACTCGCCGCGGATATAAAAACTCGGAAATTGAATTCCATACTGATAACCTTTGACTTGCTCAAAAAGAGCCGCCGCTATCCGTTGTGTGGTTTCGCCTTTATCGTATCCCGGGAACATTCGGTTAATATCGGTGTTGTCCATTGCCCAAAATCGTTTATGGATGTTCATCGAGAAAGGATTGACCGACGGTATCACCAAAATTTGATGATTCGGCAAAATCAAATTATTTTTTTCAAGATCAATTAAATTTTTAACTAATTGAGAACAAATAAACTGCTGCTGAATTTCATCTCCGCGTATTGCACCCACAATAGCGACCGTGTGTTCGCCCTCGCCAAATCTATACCCGTAAATCTTAAAACTATCGCGATATGGGGATTTGAGTTCAAACAAAATTTCTTTTTTCATTTTAATTTCCTTTTTCCAATGCGTTAAATTCCTCTGTCCATTCGACTAATTTCTGTTGCAATAACGATTTATCGGGCAAATACAAGTTGTATTCCGTTGCATAAATATTTGCATTTTCAGGCAAAGTTAGTTTTACAATATTTTCGGTTTTCTTTTTGCATAGCAATATACCTACGGTCGGTTTTTCAAAATCTTTTTTAACATAGCGGTCAAAATAATTGACATACATTTGCATTTGCCCCAAATCTTGGTGTTTTAAATCACTTGTTTTTAAGTCGATGAGAACATAGCACTGCAAAAGTCGATTGTAAAAGACTAAATCTACAAAAAAATGCTGCTCGTCAAAAGTAAATCGTTTTTGCCTTGCCTCAAATAAAAATCCTTTGCCTAATTCTAATAGGAAATCTTGCAGTTTCCCGATAATCGCAGTTTCTAAATCCGTTTCGCTATATGCCGACTCCTCTTTTAAACCTACAAATTCTAAAACCAACGGATTCTTAAGCAAATCCTTAGCGGTTTCTATTTCTTGTCCTTTACTGGCTAATTGCATTACTTTGTTTTTATTTCGACTTAGAGATAATCTTTCGTATAAACTACTGTGATATTGTCTGCTCAACTGCGATACAGACCATTGCTGCTCCGCCGATTCTATTTCGTAAAAACGGCGTTCCTCTACTTTTTCTATTCTCATCAGTATTAAATAATGAGACCAAGAGAGAATAAATTTAGGATTGAATTCTTCAGACGGTGTCTGAAGAATTTGATTTGCCTTAGCAGAATATGCTAAAAAGAATTGTCGCATCTGATTTAGATTGGTAAAAGAAAATCCTTTTCCAAACTTTTCCGTAAGTTTATTTGCAAGTTCCGTCAATACTTGTTTCCCGTATTCCGCCCTCTTCTTTCCCTGTTGTTCATCTTCGACTATGTGCCGCCCGATTTCGTAGTAGGCATAGACCATAGCCAAGTTGGCTACAGATGCGATTTGTTGCCGAGCCTTCTCAATAATACCGGAGATGTCGGCAAATAAATTAGCGGGTTTTGTCGGTTTATTTTTTCTCTTCATAAATCCTCGCAATAAGCGAACCTTCATATACAATAGGATAAGTGCGGAGCGTAAATAAAAAGCCATCAACCGGAGAGAGAATGTCTTGCAAAACTTTGCCCTCAAACGGATCTACAATTTGGCAAAGCCTTTCGCCTTCCACAACAAACGAAGAGTGCAATGCCGATGGAATGATGATTCCCGATGCATCGGCGTTCATAAAATGCACTTCGCCGTTTGTGGATAAAATTGAGTTTGCGATAGTAGGCTCTGAAGAGTTCCTTGTTTTATTAGATAAAGTTTTGTTGAGTTCTTCGGAGTTTGCGATATTTGAGTCATTTTCCCCGCTCCACATTTCCATCGATTGCATTAAGTTAAAAATGCCCTGCACCAACCGCTCGCCATATTCTCTCGTGATGCGCATACCGATTCCCATCTCAACCACCAGAGTTTTTGTGCCATTAATATTTAAGGAATGCGCGAGAGTAGATTCCAAAACGGTTGCGGCATCGTGAATCCATATAAAATCGGTATTCAATAATTTTGCGTATGGAACAAGAGTCTCTGCGGTTATATCGCTCACCCTCACTTGCATAACTTCTTTTAAGAATATGTTGCTCGAATGAATATCCAAAACCATATCGGCGTTGAGCAAATCTTGCACAATTTCGTAAGCGGTATTCTCTGCCAAATGCCCGTTTTGCACCCCCGGAAAAATGCGGTTCATATCTAAATCAAAACCGGGAAAGCCTCGCTCTATTGAGTCGATGCCCAGCGGATTGAGCGCAGGGTAAATTTCCACCGAGCCGTGCAAATGCTCCAAGCCTTCATTCAGCCTGCGGGCAAGTTCGTAGCAAACAAACTGCCCCTCTAATTCATCGCCGTGCGTGCCTGTGACAACGCACAAGCGTTTGCCCGTGTGATTGCCTTGAATTACATTTTTGCGTATTTTCAAATGTTCGCCAACCGGAAGTGCTACGGATACTACTGTTTTAAGCATAAAAAATTACTCCTTAACACCCATCATATAACTCATGTGGGGCAATATCTTGTCCTTCGGACCATTCCACGCCAAAGCCGTTATCGCAAAGGCGAACCGACTTAAAATAGTTCAAATCTTTTAGATGACCATACCAAGAACCTGAAATATAAGGAGACACATCAAACACTTTTTTTTTGTTCGTTTCATAGTAGAGCAGTAATTTATAACCGCCCAAAGGCTCTACTCTGCATATTTTAGGTTGTAACATTTGTAAAATCGGCATAACAAAACCTCACTCCAAATATAGTAAATATAGTAATCTCAGAAGAACTCCCCCCTCAACCTTATCTCATAAAACAAGGAGTTATTCGGAGACAACGGCGATTCTGCGAGCATTCGCCGCAGAATGACATTACCACCATAAAAATACGGTTGCCAATGTCGAAAAATCACGAAATTTAAGCACTTTGCTTTCAAACCGGTATTTCACATCTCCTTAATCCACACATTCAAAAACACTTCCAATTTTTGCTCGGCAATTCCGGAAAACACACCGCGCTCCACAGAACAATCCTCATAGTCGCGACCGTGCGATAATTTAATATAACCCTGTTTAACAAAGCGATTATGCGTGGGGTCTATTGCCATCCAAAAACCATTATCGTAAAACTCAATCCACGCGTGTGTAAAACCTTCGCCCTCTATAAACCCCGTAACATATCTGGCGGGAATATTCGAGAGTCTGCACAAAGAAATGAGTAAATGTGCAAAATCCTGACAAACTCCCTTGCCCATTAAAAGTGCGTCTGCCGCTGTTGTGGTTGTGGTTGTCGCTAATTTTTCGTATATCAAAGAATCATGAACTAAACGGGAGAATATATGCACTTGCTCAGTTATCGAAACTCCTTTATGCAGATTTACCGATTTATGAAGAGTTCTAATCTCATCGCTTGGAGCAGTGTATTTAGAGGGATATTTATAAATAGGGTTGCAATATGCTTGAAGAATGTAATAATCGGCAATTGTCCGAATCTCTCCATAAGACTCAATTTCAAAATAATCGTGACTTTCTAAAATACTTCCGCTCTGCACAATATTACCAAAACTATCTACACTGCGGCAAAGTTCAATTTGCGGGAATATATGGCATTTTTCGAGAACCGTCTCTTGAAAAGGCGTTGGTGCGGGCAAACAACGGAGCAAAAAATAATGCGAACGCACTGGTGCCGAAAAATGCACCTTGGTGCGGTAAATGTAAGAAACCGATTGCATATTTTACTCCTGCTCAACAAACAATTTACTGATAAATTCCAACGACTTGTATTTATCATAATTTTCTCTTTGCAGTTCTCTTTTGAGTTCGCTAAACAACGCCAAATCAAACCGCTCAGGCTCTTTTACTATGTGCTTTTCCAACCGATCCGTGCAATAAGCGATTTTCTTTTGAGAATAGTCAAAGCGGAGATGCAAATCGAGGCTCTCTAAATATTTGCCGATTTTTACAAAATTGCGAATATCTCGGTTAAACACCATCTCATCGAGTGCACCCCAAAAAGCCAAAAGGTTATCCGTCACAGGTTGCAAATCCGTGTCTAAAGAACCCTTTTCAATATGACTAATCGCCATTTGAATATAGGACAGAGTTTCGGTTTTAATCTCCTCGCGGAGCACAATTCCGTTGCCGTGGGCAAAAATGAGTGCGCTTATGAGCGAATGCGGGTCGTTTTTATCGAACAAATACCGTTCAACAAAATCTTCGTGGGAATTGTATTTATTTAGAATCCCAACTCTGTCGCAAAATATTTTATAGACATTGCAGTCTATATCGATGCTGACATCTACATATTTTCTAAAAAAATGCAGAATTGAATAAACTCGCTCGATATATCGCCCAAGCCAAAAGAGATTGTCTGTTTTCATATTTCCACCCAAGTATCCTTGAATCCTCCGCCTTGCGACGAATTTACAACAAAAGAATTTGCCTCAAAAGCATAACGGGTAAGACCGCTTGCCCAAACCTTAATATCGTTTCCGTAAAGTATAAACGCCCGTAAATCTGCCTTTCTGCACCCTGTTCCGTTGGGTTCCAAAATATTCAAATCCTTAAATTGAATCACCTCTTGCGCTATCCACCTGCGCGGTTCGGTGTTAATCAAATGTTGTATGCGGTTCAATTGATTTTCATCCATATCTTTGCCAAACATAACGCCATAGCCGCCCGCCTCCGAAACATCCTTAATCACGAGCGTGCGAATATTTTTGAGTATATATTCACGGTCCTTTTCGTAATATGGTAAATAAGTTGGAGCGTTTTGCAAAATAGGCTTTTCGTTTAAGTAATATTCTATCATTTTGGGTACAAAATAACACAAACCTTTATCGTCTGCTATCCCGTTGCCAAGTGCATTCATAATTGTCACATTGCCCTTGGAATATGCTCTCATAAGATTTGGTACTCCAAGCATTGAACTGCCTTCAAATGCGAGCGGATCCAAATACTCGTCCGATACTCTCCTGTAAATAGCACCCACCCGCTCCTTGGTGTTGAACAAACCTTTGTAATATACTTTGTCGTTTTCTACAACCAAATCACCCGGAAATGCAAGTGTTGCACCCGTTTTTTCCGCAAAAAAGGAGTGTTCAAAAAAAGCGGAATTGTAGCGACCCGGCGTAAGAATTACAGAAAGCCCTCCGCCGTTCATAGAATCCATAAGTTTTGAGAGTAATGCGGTATAATCTCTATTGTCTGCGATATGTGCTTGAGAAAATGTCTTAGGTGATACCCTGCGAGAAACGGTACGGGCGATAATGGGGTAAGATGCTCCCGATGGGATTCGTAAGTTGTCTTCGAGAATTACCCAAGAACCGTCCTCCGCCTGCACCAAATCTATGCCTGATATGTGCGTGTATACTTTTTTGTAGGGCACAATGCCCTCGCACTGTGCTAAATATCCCTTAGAACCGTAAATAAACGCTTCGGGTATAACGCCTGCACTCACTATTTTTTTTGCACCGTAAATATCGAGCAAAAATTCGTTAAGTGCAGACACTCTTTGTATTAAACCTTTTTCAATATTAATCCAATCGGAGCGGGGAATAACGCGCGGAATTGGGTCAAAAGGAAACAGTTGTTCGTGAAACACATTATTTTTATACACGCCAAAGCGAACTCCAAGGCGTTCAAGCCAGCGATTGACTGCGCTTTGTTGATCGATAAGAACTTGCATATCTAACTTGTAACGCAAAATGAGTGCCAATGCCAAAAAACGGCGTTTTTAGGGCATTTTGAAGAAAAATTACTACAAATTTGTAATAATGATACGAAAAATGTAGTGAAGAACTCGGCAGTGCAGGGGTGTGGGGAGTGTAAAGTGTATCACGCAAAACCCGCAAAAATTGACAGTGAAAGAAATAATTTGCCGAATCCAATTTATTTTTCTATATTTGTTCACAGATATTGTGGAATTTTAGCAATTGTATCCAAAAGGATAGGAGTTATTCTATGAACAAGTCTCTCTTTTCAGTTCTCATGTCCTTGGCATTTGCCTTTGCCCCCCCCCCCTGTGTTTGCCCAAGATGGCGATGATATAGGTGGCGGACCCGTTGCCCCTCCTTCGTCCACACTGCTCCCCATCGACATTTCGGGGCTTGCGGCAACCAAAGTCTATGACGGCACCACCGCTGCCACCCTTACGGGAACTCTCGCCTTTGTGCCGGGCGTGATTGCCCCGGGCGATGAGGTATCCTTTGCCCCAGAAGCCCTCGAAAATTTTTCTGCAACATTTGGCAACCCAAATGCCGGTGAAAATATTCCTGTGTATATGGATTTAAATACGCTCGTTGGACTCCTCATAGGTGTCGATGCCGATAAATACAAACCGTTCCTCCTTAACAATGAAATTTATAACGGCACTATCACCCCTAAGGAACTCACTATTGATTTAAGCGGCATTACGCCGCAAGCGACCAGAGAATACAATGGCAATACAACCGTCTATTTTTCTGGAGAACTCGCAGTTAGCGGTCTTGTAGAGGGAGACTTTGTTTCTCTTGGCTATAGCGATGGTTGGTTAGCGTATTCAGATAAAAATGTCGGGGACAACAAATCTCTATTTTTAGATCCTTCAAAGTTCAATATCGCAGGATACCCTAATTACACCATTTTCCGGTACAACAACCACACCCTTTACCGCAAGCATCACTCCGGCGACCTTCGGTTATAATATAGGTGGGCAATCTATTCCGCATGGGCAAGGGCTTTCGGTGATTAGCGTAACTAATCAAGGTGCGTATGTGAATGGAATTGGCAACGAAACTGTGGACGGTATCTTGCAGTGGTTTGCCGATGAAAATAGAACAACCCTTGCCACAGATGAGACTATCAATGGATGGTTTATTGGCGATTATCAACCTTTATATTGGACTTTTACCCCATCCGATGCCAATTATGTTAGCACGCCACAAGAGGGTATGGTTTACATTCAAATAGATCAACCAGCCCAAAACATTCAATTTGCGGTGAGTTCTGTGGATAAAATTTATGGCGATGCTCCTTTTACCATCACTGCAACAAACAACACGGTTGGCGGCGGTGCAATTACCTATAGCGTTGGAGATTATTATTATCTGCCTCCGATAGTTGATCCGGCGACTGGCAATGTTACTATCACTGCTGCAAGAACTGCCACCATCATAGCTACCGCTGCCGCTGTGGAAGGCTATTCCGAAACTACGGCGAGTTACACCCTTACTGTCGCCCCCAAAGAATTGACCATTGATTTCACTAACTTTAAGATTAACGATATAGAATATAATGGAAGTCTTTGGGTTACTAATATTGAAGGGCAACCGGAATTAAATGGCGTAGTAAACGACGATGATTTTAGCGTAGGTTATTATGGCAGTTTTGAATATCCCGATAAAAATGTGGGCACAGATAAAACATTGATAATGCCTACTTTTGTTATATCTGCTTTACAAGGTGACGCAAGCAACTACACCCTTACCCAACCCGATCCGCTCACCGCAAGCATTACCCCAAAAACTTTAACGCCGTATTTTTATAGTTGGGGTAGCACAGCAGACAAAACCTACGATGGAACCACAGTTATTGAAGTAAGCGGCAATTGGGATCCGCTTTCCGATATCGTTGGTGGGGACAAAGTTTCGCTCAATACCGAGGGCGTTGCTTGGGCTTTTGCAAACAAAAATGCGGGCAGCAACAAAAAAATAAGCCTTGCGGTTTTCCCGACATTAACCGGTGCAGATGCAGGAAATTACACTCTTGCCGCCCCCGAAGGCGTAAATGGCATTATCGGAACGATTTACCAAAGATCCCTGCAACTCAATACCGCTAATTTGTTTGCACAAAACAAAATTTATGACGGCAATTCCATTGCCACGCTTACAGGCACGGCAAGCATTGCGGCACCAAACGAATGGTCTGGAGTGATAGGCGGCGATGTGGTGAACCTGAATGTTTCTGCTTTGCAGGGGCAATTTCAAGGAAACAAGGTTGGTGACGATTGGATAGACGGCAGCAATGCAGGGTTGCGTTCGGTTTATGCTCATGGCTATGATGCCCTTACCGGAGCCGATGCCTCTAACTACCAATTATCCGGCATTCATCTTGGCAGTGCTACCATTAGCCCGGCACCCTACTCCTTTGAGTCCCTCCCCTCTGATACTTTGCTACCACAGGGCTTTTTGCTGAACGCTATTGGTGCGGTTTTTGGCAAAGGTGTTAGTTCTACTTCCGAAGGCACTGACCCGGGTGGTGCAGGGACTAGCGGCAAAACCTCTTACGAACCGGTAGAGGGAACCCTCGCTTGGTTTACCGATGCAAGCCACACACAATCTGCCGAAAACAATGTTTTGGCTGCCCTCGCGGTGGATGCACAAAAAACGCTCTATTACACCTTTACTTCTACAAACGCCAACTATGTCGGTACGCCCAAAACAGGCAGCATCGCCATTACCATTGGCTACCCCAAGCAAAATGTACAGTTTGCCGGCAATACAAAAGATATCTCAAAAACTTATGGCGATGCCCCCTACACCCTTGCCGCCACAAACAACACCGCAAGCGGCGGAGCGGTTGGTTACACAAGCAGCGACCCTGCTGTGGCCGCAGTCAATCCATCCACAGGCACGGTTACCATTGTGAGTGCAGGCAACGCCACTATCACTGCTACAGCTGCAGCAATCGCAGGCCAATACGCCGCTACCACGGTGAGTTATGAACTTGATGTGAAGCGCAAACAATTGAGTTATGATGTTTCCGACTTGGTGGCGCAAAGCAAAGTTTATGACGGCAATAACACCGTTGCGGTAACAGGCAGCGTAGGTATAAACGGAGTCATTAACGATGACGAAGTGGGTATTGTTCAAAGTTATTTTGATGCACACTTTGGCGATGCCGCAGCGGGAACAGACAAATATGTACCTATATATGGCAACTACAATTTAACCGGCACAGGCAAAGATAATTACACCATTTATTATTCTCTGAATACGAACCTATACGCCGATATTACCCCTGCTGACTATAACTTTGAAGTTCCGGCGGAGCAAGAGTTGCCCCAATACTCGTACCTAAACGCAATTAACGCACCCGATCCCTACAATGTTGCGGGCGTGGGCGGCGAGTATATAGGCGGCGGCCAGTTGCAATGGTTTACCGATGCGGAGAGAACGCAACCTGCAGATGACGGGATACTTTATTCTTTGGAAATGGAAGCCGCAATCACCTTGTATTGGAGTTTTACTTTAAATCAAGACACTTGGGATCCGAGTGGTTATTACATCAGTAATCCCAATTACATTGCAACTCCAAAAACGGGTTCTGTTGATATTACCATTGGCGGAGAACAGCAATTGTGGCAACTCGTCCAAGATCCGGTGATTAGCCAATATGGCGATGTGTCTGTAATACAGGTTGTCAATCTAACGATAGATGGTGGTGCGGTTAGTTATTCCAGTTCCAATCCTGCCGTAGCCACTGTGAATGCCGATAACGGCGAAATTGTTGCCGTAGGCGTGGGCAACGCCACTATCGCGGCTCACATTGCCTCTGTGCCGGGAGTGTATAGTGCCGCCATTGTAACCCGCTCCATCAATGTGAATCCAAAAGTGCTGGAAGCCCAAGTGGTTGCCAAAGATAAAGAGTATGATGGCCAGTGGGCTGCTGAACTCGAAGTGTCCCTGCCCGGTAAAATCGAGGGAGATGTTGTGGAATTGAACGGTTTGCAAGGTCAGTTCCAAAGCATCACCGTTGGCAATGACAAAGAGGTGTATGTGGATGGCATCTATACCTTGACCGGCGCCGATGCCGCCAAATATCAGTGGGACGAAATTTTAACTAATGTAACGGCAAACATCACGCCAAAAGAGGTTACCATTACAGGACTCTCGGTGCAAGGCAAAGCCTATGACGGCACCACCACCGCCATCATTACCGGCGACCCGACTCTTGTGGGAGTGCTAGAAAATGAAAAATCCGGCGTTACCCTTGTTCCGGGCACGGCAACATTTGTGGGTGCAAACGCAGGCGAATCGGTAGCCGCTAACTTTACGGGTTATAGCCTCACGGGTGCAAAGGCAAGCAATTACGCCCTGCAACAGCCTGCAAGCGTGAATGTCGCCATCACCCCGGCAAATTATGAATACGCAATCGCAAACCAAGAAGTTGTGGTAGGTGCAGGTATTGGTGCTGTTGTAATCACAAACCCCAAGTCCGTTGCTGGAATTTTGGATTGGGACGGTAATTTGGATGGCGTTGCCGTGGGTGGCAATAAAACGATCGGTTGGAGTTTTAGTGCAACAGACCCCAATTACACAACTACCGAAAAAACCGGCAGTACGCAATTTACCATCATATACCCCTTGCAAGAGGTGGAGATTGTCCAAACTCCGGTAGAAAAAATTTATGGCGATGCGGCATTCACGGTGACCGCAAGCAATGGCACTACGAGTGGCGGAGCAATATCCTATAGCAGCAACAACACCGCCGTGGCAACAGTGAGTGCGACCTCCGGCTTGGTTTCCATTGTAGGTGCGGGCGAGGCTACAATTAGCGCCACCGCCGCCGAGGTTGTGGGAGTATATGCGCCCACTACCAAAAGTTACACGCTTGCGGTCTCCCCCAAGTCCCTTACCATTACCGGAATTACAGGAGTTACAAATAAAGAATACAACGGCACCACAGTTGCCTCCTATACGGGCACGGCGGCATTGAACGGAATCATCAATGGCGATGTGGTAACCCTCGTGCCGGGCACGGCAAACTTTGAGACCTCCTCCGCAGACAACGATAAAACGGTGGTTTTCTCTGATTTTGGCCTCGCCGGAGCAAAAGCCTCCAACTACACCCTTGAGCAACCTGCGAGCCAAACCGCAAATATCACAAAAAAATCGGTAACCATCACCGGCATTACCGCCCAAAACAAGGTTTATGACGGCTACACTTATGCAAGCATCTCTGCCTTGGGAGCGCGAGTGAACGGAGTACTCCCTGCCGATGAACTGAATGTAAGCATCCAAGCAGGTACCTCGCAATTTGCAAGCGCAAATACAGGCGTAGGCGTTGCCGTGAATTTTAGCGGATATTCGCTCATAGGCGCCGCCGCAGGCAATTATACGCTTGCGAGCCAACCGGCTGGCGTTACCGCAAACATTACGCAGCGAACGGTAACAGTCGTTGGCTTAAATGCTCTTTCCAAGGAATACAATGGCACCACTCTCGCCGAAACTGATGGCACACCCTCTTTGTATGATATTATTTGGAAAGATGATGGCGATGTGGTGCTTGAACTCGGCACGGCTAATTTTGCCAGTGCTAGTGCTGGTGATGGCATTGCAGTAAACTTTACGGGCTACAGTTTAACTGGTGCAAAGGCAGGGAATTACAACCTTACACAACCCGAATCAAAGAAGGCTGATATTCATACCAAAATCGTAAATATTACTGGGCTTACCGCTCAAGACAAAGTTTATGACGGCTCCAAAGCCGCGATAGTTACAGGCACGGCAGTTCTGAACGGAGTACTTCCGGCGGACAATGCTAATGTGGCTTTGCAACCCGGCACGGCTTCTTTTGTTTGGCAAACTGTAGGGTCTTGGACTGTGTCTCTTGAGGGTTATAGTTTAACGGGCACAAAAGCCGCCAACTATGGCTTAACATGGGATCTTGGAACAAAAAACATTACAGCCGCCGATTATGCTTACATAGTGGATGCTGCTCAAGACATTGGCCAAGGCTCCGGTCTCTCGGCAATTGTTGCACCGGCGGGTGGCACCGGCGTTACGGTGGGTAGCGTTCCCGAAACAGTTGCTGGCAGCATAGAATGGTTTAGCAATGCAGGGAGAACTACTGCGGCTGTGGATGCCGATTTGAGCGACCTTGCCAAGGATGCCACCAAAACCCTGTATTGGAAATTTACTGCGGCGAACCCTAACTACAACGCAACTCCCAAACAGGGCAGCACGGTGTTTACTGCCATTCTCCCATGGCAAGCCGTGGAGTTTGCCGGGAGCGTTGTTAATAAGCACTATGGCGATGCGGCATTCACGAAAACTGCAACCAACAGCACATTAGACGGTGGAACTATTACCTATAGCAGCAACAATACTGCTGTGGCTACAGTGAATGCGACCTCCGGCTTGGTCTCCATTGTAGGTGCAGGGAGTGCAACCATTACGGCTACAGCCGCCGAGGTGCCCAGCCAATACTCGGCAACCCACGCAAGTTACACGCTTACGGTTGCCCAATTGCCTGTAACCATCACAGGCATCACCGCCGAGAACAAAGTTTATGACGGCACCATTGCGGCTACCGCCGACTTGACGGATGCCGAAATTGACGGTGTGCTCGAGGGTGATGTGGGCTGGGTGAATATTGCACAAGGCACGGCAGTCTTTGCAAGCAACGGTGCAGGGAACAGTAAAACGGTGTATTTTAGCGGTTACGGTTTAACCGGGGCTAAAGCAAACAACTATAACCTATCCCAGCAGCCGCAATCTACCACGGCAAACATTACCGCAGCGAACTACGCCTATACCGTTTCCGCCCTGCAAAGCATTGAACTAGGCAGCACGCTCGATGATATTGAAGCACCTGCCGCAGGCACAGGAGTTGTAGTGGGCAGCCTCCCCGAAGAAGTTTTGGGTAATCTGTATTGGTATGCCGATGTCGACAACACCTTTGTTGCCTCAGACGCCGCTTTTAGCGTGGAAGGACAGGTAACACTTTACTGGAAGTTTACTGCGACAAACCCCGACTATGTCAATGAGCCCAAAACAGGCAGTGTGGCATTCACAATAACCACCGATATAGGTTCCGGCTCCTCTTCGAGTGTAGGTGAATCCTCCTCTAGCAGCGAGTCCGAATCTTCCTCCTCTAGCGTAGAAGGTGGCGATTCTTCGTCCAGCAGTGATTCCGGTTCTTCTTCGAGTGTGGGCGGCGAATCCTCCTCGTCTTCGGCACCGGTGCCAGAAAGTTCGTCCTCTTCTAGCGATGGAACTCCGGTGATTTCCGGCACAGGTTCGGTACCGCAACATACCGTTCGCGGCGTAGATGGCGGCATATTTGTAGAGATGGGGCACGCCCCGTCTCTACAACGCAATGCAACAATCACCGTTTACGATACGCATGGTCGCATTGTAGGTGAGAGATCTGCCAGTCCCTACAATAACGGTGTAACCATTCCTGTTCCCGCATCGGGCTTGTATTTCATAAAAATTCAAAACGGGTCGCAAGTGCATACGCAAGGCGTTGTGGTGAGGTAGATATTGATAACCTCTAT
>BNUP01000031.1 GCA_025997455.1 Fibrobacterales bacterium
ACCCACAAGCGTTTTGGCTAACTCATCGTAGGCGGAACGCGGGCGAAACGATATTGCCGGCTTTCCGTCGGAGCATATATCTTCAACACCTGCCGCGGTTTGTCCGCACGCCAAACGGCGAGAAGAACTCTCCGAAAGAGTTGCCACGGTTGAACCGGGTGAGCAGGCACTCAAATCCGTGATAAATTCGTTATTTGCATCCAAATAAGCAGAATCGCTTTTGCTATAAACGGACATAAGAATTTTACCCGGATCTTCCTCGCTTTCTCTGAGCAAAGCCCAAAGGTTTATGTTCTCAATGGAATATATGTACTTGGCGGAATCCAAAATCGTCCCGTCTTGGCATTTGGGCGGATTGCTCGCACTCAAAGACTTAGGGTCGTAGGTTATTGTATCTCCATCGCTTTTGCAACGGAAAGTCCAAGTCTCCTTAAAAAACACCTTAGGCAAAGAACCGCCACGCGCCCAAATCTCCAAATAGTCGGAGGTTATCGCAATGGTTAAATTCAGTGCATTGTCGTCTGGAGGAGGAGGTTCGCTATCCATTGCGATTTCACTGCGCTCAGGCAGATTAACCTCAACCATCGCTATTTTTGAAAAAGCGGTCATAGTTAAAATAACAGGGATAAGCACCGTCATTAAGCACATAACGGGCAACATATCCGGTTCTTCTAACTTCCTCGCCTTTTTTAGTCCTTTTGCCATACAAAAAACTCCATTTTAAGAAAATTCAATGCCAACCTGCAATTAAGCAAGCGAATTGATAACTTTTAAACTTTTTTCTTCCATCTCCTGAATTACGCGCTCAGAGAACATCGAGAGAAAACCGTTTATAACGAGCAGAGGAATAGCCGCAGCCAAACCCAAAAGCGTTGTGCCCATAGCAACAGATATACCGTTAGCAAGCGCGGTTGGGCGTTCTGCGGCGGGTTTGTTAGCGATAGCATCAAATGTTATAATAAGACCGAAAATCGTTCCCGCAAGACCGAGCAGTGTAGCAACTGATGCTATTAAGCCGATAATTGAGAGATAGCGATTCACTCTGGGTGCCTCTGTTAAGAACACCGCATCGGAAGCGGCAACAATAGCCTCTTTTCCTTTATCGTGTGAGCCTACAATTGCTCCGAGCACGGTAGCAATGGGGAGTTTTGATGTTTTTGTGAAAGCAACCGCCTCTTCGTATTTCTTTTCGGCGAGCAATTTGCCGAAATCGAGAAGGAATTTATCTCTGCCTTTTGAAGAGCGGAAATAGATGTAAATTATTCTCTCCGCGGCAACACCGAGACCGGCGAGACCGACAAATAAAATAATCCACATGAACTGCCAACCTGCTTGTGCCGGGTCGAATGAGGCGAGTGTGTTCTTTATGACGACATCCATCTGTTTTTTCTCCTGTTATTTGGATGGTGAAACTCTTTTGCTACAAAATATACATTTTTTTTTAGGAAAACGGTGCGTTTCCCCAAAAAAAATCTTTTACTACTCCGGTTCTCCTGTCTGCACGGGCGGAGGAGCATTTTTTGCCTTCCACTGTGCCTTCAAATCTGCCAATTCCTTTTTCAACTTTGCATTTTTAGCCTTTGCCTCGCTTACAATCTCGCGATAGGTCTTTATTTGCTCTGTTGAATTTAAGTCTTCGCTCTTCTCAATTTGAGTCAAACGAGCCTTTGTTTTGTTATAATCATCGTCGCGGAACAAGGTAGATGGGTCGAATTTGGTAATTTTGGTCGCCAAAATCGAGTTTTCCGCATCTATTGTCCTAACCAAAGTAAAGAGAGAATCTGTCCATTGGTTTTGTATTCCGTAATGTGCGCTTGCCTTTATTCCGTTTTGGCATCTCGGCAAAGCACCTTCCTTTGCGGACTGCGATTTCCCTGCCAATTCCTCTCTATACGCCTGCAAATCTTCACCTACAAATGCCTCCGCATCTTCCTTAGCCATTCCCTCGTATTCTATGTATTCTTTAACCATAGCAACAGAATCGGGCAGAGGAGCCTCTGCAAACGCTTTACCTACTTCGTTAAAGGTTTGGCAGTCGCGGTAGAACATTTCAATGTAGCCGTCTTCTGCGGCAACAACATCGGGATTCCAATAACCCTGCTCACGGGCGAGGTCAATGTTGGCTTGGAAGAGAGGTCTTGCCTGTTCGTAATAAGACGGGAGTTGCTGAACCACCTGCAAGCGTTCCACAAACAACTTTTCCTTATCGACTTTGCCTTTGTTTGGTCCCTTTGCATACACAGCCTCTATCTCTTGGTCGCGCACCTTTGCAGAAACCTGACGGAACAACTCGGCAATCATATTTTTTGCTTTGAATGTCCATTTTTCAGAGGCATATTCAGCAGATTTTGCGTATTGTTTTGTAGCCGACTGCAAAATAGCCATCAACTTTTTAACCGCATCGAGTTTTGCCTTTTCGTTACCCTTAATAACAACGGGGTTCATAGTCGCCCTTTCAAACTCACCGAGATAAAACGCCGCTTCTGCCGCAAAAGAAGGATCGGAGTTCTTTAACTGCACGCCGAATTTATCGTAAGTTGCAATAACCTGTTTGTAATTTGCCGCCGCGTTTGCAGTGTCGTCCGAGCCTTTTTTGCTCTTTTGCGCCAAGTAAGCACGGGCAATTTTGGTGTAGGCGTTAATGGTTTTTTCTTTGTCGCTGTTGTAATTTTTAACAAAGAATTCGTATTCCTTAATCGCGTTTGTCCAATCTTTGGCGTTTTCGTAAGCCACGGGTATTGAGTATGCAGCATCGAGAGCATAAGAACTCTTGGGGTATTCTCTCACCAAATTGCGGCTGCAGCGAATTGCCTCTTTGGTCTCCTTTGCCTCGTCCCATTCTAAACAGGCGTTGTAGAGGAGTGCGGGAGTCTTTTCGTGCTTTGGGAATTTCGTAAATGCGATTTCGTAAGTTTTCGCCGCCTCAACCTTGTATTTGAGCGAATCTTTGCCTTGCACTTTTATGGAATCATAAGTGCTTGCCGCGGCAAAAATACCGTTTATAGCCATTGAATCCTGCGGATAATTATCGGTTATATACAAATAGGTCTTAGCCGCATCTATAGGCTTGCTGTCTTTTTTGTAAGCGAGAGCCGCACGAACCGTTGCACGAATTGCGAACTGCGATTTAGGCATTTCCTTTGGAATGCGCATAAATGTTTCCGCCGCTTTGGTATATTGCTGAGCAGATTCATAAGCCGCAGATGCCTCAAACAATGCGGATTCTATAATTTTTGGGTCTGATTTTGGGAATCTCTTAACCAACGCTAAGTATGCCTCTGCACCAACCGCAAACTGCCCCGCTTTAACCGCTTTTTCCGCCTTCTGATACATAACGGCGGCAATTGAAGTTTCAACTTCCTTAGCGGCAGTAACCGCATTGGAGTCACGAACGCCCAAGCCTTTTTTGTCGGTGTATTGAACGAACAACCACTCAAATTCCTTTTGCGATTCATCTAACTGCCCGTCTTCGAGTAAGGACTGCGCGAGCATTCTGCGGATGAGGAGTGTGTATTTGTGGCTGGGGAATGTTGCTGACAAATTCCGCAAAACATTTATGGCGGTTTTGTATTGCTTTGCATTGTAGTGCACAATAGCGGCGTTGTAGGCTATGTCGGGGGCGGTGGTGTCTTTGCCGAATTTAGCCATATACCAATCGACCTGCTTAAAGTACTCTTTGGTTTCGTTGAGCGAGTAAGCCTTAACAGTATCGTTTTTGGCTTGGAATTTCAGAGCATCTTCTCTTGCCAAATCCATAGCCAAAACAGAGTTGTAGCCCGCCTCGTTCTTTGTGATTAACACACCGAAGTTCTGCGGACGGCGACCATATTTACTCGTATCGGCATCTACCATCCAAGCAAATTCCTGTGCTTCTTTTTTGTATTGAGCAATTTCGTGGTAAATAACCGCCATATTCATGTGAACCTTATATTCGTTCCAATCAGGTTCGTTTTTGTACCGCGAGATAAACGAATTGTAATCTTTAATAGCATCGGCATACACCTTCTTTGCACCTTCGGTATCGCCTTTTTTCCAGAGTTCGGAGGCTTGAGCATGTTTATATGTGGGAATATCGAGCATTGCAAGGCGAATTGCCCTTCTGCCGTTTTGGAGAGATTCGGGGTAGCCCTTGTTCTTTTTATACCAAGAGGAATTATCGTCATAGCGTTTAATAACCAAATACCGTTGTTCCTGTGCTTTATCCGGTTTCTGTTGCAGGAGGTAAATCTCCACCATAGCCAAATCAGCAAGAGGTGCATCTATGTAGTCGGGGTTGGTTTTCAACAAAAATCCGAATGCCTGAATTGCTTGGTCGTGCCTGTCGTGGTCTTTTGCCTTTATACCTATGCGGAAATATAAAGAATCTTTGTAAGGAACTTTTTTGTCCTTTATAAATTTGTCTGCAATTTCTATTCCGTTATCCAAATCCGAAAATGCAGTTGCCATATAATCCATAGCCTCAACGCGCATATCTTTAATAAACATTCCTTTGTCTGCACCGTCTATATATTCCCAGAATTTTTGAGCGGCAATTTCATAATCTGCTTGGTTATAGCGAGATTCCGCCAAATGATACATAGCGTAAGCGGCTTCTTTTTTGTTGGTAATTGTTCTTTGGTCGGTGATTTTTTCGTATGCTTTAATAGCATCTGCCCATTTTGAATTGTTGTAGTAGTATTCACCTATGCGCAACCAAGCACTGGGGGCTAATGTGTGATTTGGATATTTTGCAACGAGCGTTTTACGAAGGTTGAGGGCTTGTTCGTTTTCGCCTTTGCTCTCCAAAACAAACGATGCTTGGAAAAGCATTGACGGCGCGGAGGAACCATCGGGGAAATATTTAACATAATCCAAGAAAATGGGTAATGCACCTTCGTGGTTTGGGCGGGGAGGTTCGCCTTGATTGCATTGAGGATACCTTTTGATATTGTTGTCGCGGTCGGCACACCAAGAGGTTAGAGAGTCGTAGGTGTTGAGTTGTTTGGTAAAATTGAACTCCTCTAATTTGTAGAGTTCCTGACCCCAAGTTTGAAGTATTGTGGTGCAGTTTTGGTTTTTCTTTTGAGCGTTGGTGCGGCACTTGTTATCGTCCGAGAGTTTAGCCCATTTATCAACGGCTTTTTGCAACTCGTCCGCGTTTGACACCGAGCCTGCACGGCAGGCTTGGTCTGCCTTTTCTTTGAGACCCTTATAGTCGGCTGCGCATTTGGCATAACCGCCCGCACTTTTACCCATTTTTACGCACTTGTCGTATTGGGTTTTTGCTTGTTTTGTTGCATTGTCGCACGCCGCTTTGTTCTGTGCAAACGATGCCGTTGCCAAGAACAAACAACTCAAAAAAATAACTTTTACCTTCATCATCTTACCTCTAAACTATAAAATTTTTCTCTATACGGGCGGGTTTCAAAACCCGCCCCTACTTCTATCGCCCTTGCGTATGGGCGGGTTTCAAAACCCGCCTATAACCATATCTTTCCCCGCCCTTACCACATCTTTCCCTGCCCTTGCACGGGAACGGGCGACAAATGGTCGCCCCTACAAATTGTCTTCCTGCCCCGGATTCCCGCCTGTGCTGGAATGACACAGTAGGTGGATGCATTGTCATTCGTTACAAATCGTCTAAGTCATCCAAACCGGAGCCGCCACTGCCGCCGCTCGAACCGCCGCCTCCGCCCGGCTGTGATGCCAAACGGGAAGACACAACCGCCGAAGTGAGTTCCGCATCGCCCAAAACGCGCTGACGGCTCGCCTCAAATCTGTCGCTCTGAATAATTCTTTGGTTAAAGTCCGCAAAATTCTCAATGTCGCGATTCGCCTTTTCGTAATCGGGGCGCAACGCGGCGCGTTTCTGTTCCACACGGGGAGTGGGCAACTGTCTTGCCAAATCGAGTGCACGAACCTGAACGCTGTCGAAGTTCTCTTTCATATTTTCAAAAGATGCCTTTGCACTGTCTTTTTGCTCTTTGGAAATTGAGGGCTTTTGCGTGAGAGAAATAGCCTTTTGGAGATTCGTTTCTGCCGACCGCAGGTTGTTTTCCAAGAAGTCGCAATAACCTTCCACCAAATACGCCTCCGAAACCAAATAGGAATTTGGGCGATTGGCGATTATCCACTTTGTGAATTGCCGCGCATCTTTGGTGTTGCGAACTTTTAGGAACGACCAAGCGAGAGCCAAAGCCGCCTCTTCATAAAACGGCGATTCTGGATTTTTAACTTGTCCGTAAAGTTTTGCCGCCTCAGGCAAGCCTTCGGGTTCTGCAAAATAAATGTGCCCTAATTTTACGCGGGTAGCATCTTGCAAATCTTTTTCCGATTGGTTGCTCGGCTGTTGCGAGAGAATATCGTTAAACGAACCCTTTGCCTCTTCCATTTTATCGAGACGGCTATATGCTATACCCATTGTGTAGCGGGCATAGAAGTAATTTGAATTTCCTGGAAGAATGGGTGAGAGCAACTGAATTGCATCGTTATACTGACCCTGCTCAAATTTGATTTGACCCGCTATATAATCGGCATCGGGCTTAACATCGCTTTTTGGGAAAGTCGTAATTATATACTGATGTTTTGCCATTGCCTCTGCATAGCGACCTTCTTTATAGTCAATGTTCATCAATTGGAAATTATACTTTGGGATTTGATCGCTCTGCGGATATTTTTTTATAGCATCTTGATAAACCTTTTGAGCCGCAAGGTGCATTCTCATATTTTCAAAGGATTTTCCTTTATAGAACGCGGCTTGATCCACCAAATGGAAAGTTGGATATTTGGTTTGCACTTTGCCAAACGCATAAGCGGCACCAATAAAATCGCGGTTTAAGTATAAACGCATTGCGGCACGGTAATCGTTTTCGGGTTCAATTTTGAGACGACGATAACGGGATTCGCCGATTAACTCTTCACGAGTATCTCCGAGCCGAGCCGTTACACGAACATTCCACAAAAAGCCGCGATTTTTCTTCTCTATTAAATCATCGTGAGACATTTCCAAATCTAAGCCGATGTAGCGGAATAAATTGACATCTTTCACATTTATTGTAGCACCGATAACGGGATAACCTTCTTTTGTGAGGCGTGCACGAACTCCCAAGTGTGATGTGAGGTAGTATGTTGCAGACACCCCAAATTCAATAAGATTTCCTTTTCCGCCTTCATCATCCGAGTGGAATATGTCTATAATTGCGACTTCACCCTTAACTTCCAAAGACTTATTTAAGCCGCGATAGAAAAGAGAGAGGTTCAAGTTTGTTGGAATTGCATAACCATCGCTTACCGAACCGCCAAATGCAGGAGCAACAAAACCGAAACCCGAACTCGGATTTTCGGGATCAACCGTGCCAATTACGGGCTGCAAAAGGTTTTGAACCGCCAAACCGACCTGCAAATGACCGAGTTTTGAGTTGTTGAGCGGGTTCCAACTTAAACCGACATCTGCACCGACAGTTAATTGACTGTTGTAGCCGAATTGATTCACCTGCAAAACCGCCAAATCTACGCCGATTGCGAGATAGTGGAAGAGCCGATAGGCATAGCCGAGCATATAGGCATTTTCCGTGTAGTCGCCGTGTGAATCGTTTGCATCTACCGTTGCGCCGTTCTCAAAGAAACTTATGCCGAATGTGTGGTTGTAGCCAAAGCGGTCTGATAAAATGTAGTCGAGAGGCAAAACCACCGAGCCGTATTCCTGCATAGCAGAACCGCTTATGGTGCTGAAAAATCCGCCTGTGATTTCTAATTGGTCGTTTTCCGCTATGCCCGCGGGATTGACATACATAGAGGTGTTTCCGCCGAACTCGCCGAACCAGTCGTTTTGCTGGTATTTGTTAGGAGAGTATGAGGGCGAGGCAACAGCCAAGCCGGCAAAGCACAAAATAGCAAGGGAAAGTAAAATAAAGCGTTTCACGGTTTTCTCCTTTTAGTTATCAGTCCGGTTAAATTCTATACGACGATTTTTTGCTCTGCCCGCCGCTGTTTTATTTGATGCAACCGGAACATCGGGTCCCTTACCATCGAATGTGAGGCGATTTTCACTTATTCCCTGTTTTACCAAGAAATCTACAACCGCTTTTGCACGGTCTTCCGACAGTTTTATGTTCTTATCGCGCTTACCTTGGTCATCTGTGTGCCCTATAACTCTGAATTGAACTTCAGGGTAATTTTGCATTGTTTCGACAACGCCCATTAAGTTTGCAAAAGAGTCATCGGTTAAAGTTGATTTTCCGCTTTCAAAATTGATACCCTCAACAACAAACACGCGCTTTGGCGGTGGCGGAGGAGGTGCCGCAGGTTCAGGTTCCGGCTGTGCGACCGCTACTGTGTCTTGAACTTCAAAATCAAATTCCGCCTCAGGTTCATCTTGAACAACGGGAGCAGGGGCAGGTTCGCCGTCTTCGCTCGGTTTTGGGCGAACTACTGAAATGTCCTCTATTAAGCCTATGTCTAAGCGACCCTGACCGCGTTTTTGCATTGGCGATTTGGGTTGCGTGAAGAAATTGGGGCTGAATATGGAGGGACTGCGGAATAGAGGGTCGAGTGATACATTGGTTCTATTTACTTTGATAAATCTGTTGAAGGGGTAGTAGTTCTTATATATATTGTTGTAGTCCATACGGGTTTGACCCGATGCAGGGTCGGCAAATACGCCGTAATAGTGGTTTTCCATAAAGATGTTGTTGGTTGCCACGACATTTGAGGGACCTTTGAGTGCAAGCCCTGAATACCCGTTTCGTAATACGACATTCTGCTCAATTTTTGAATCGAGCGATTTTGCTCCCCAAGCCAAAATTCCCGACCAACGGTTGCCATAAACCACATTATTTGCAATTTCGGGGAGCGAAATGAACGCCGCTATGCCGCTTGCGTGATTGTCTAAGACATAGTTATCGTGTATGTAGAGCATTGCATTTTCGCAGAGAATGCCCTCTAAACCGTTGCGGATTGTGAAACCCGAAATTTCGGAGCCGGTTGTTCCCATTACGGTGGGACCGTGCCTGCCGCCGTCTATTATTGTGGTGAGAGGGTCTTCGCCTTTGAGAACCACATCCATAACGAGCGTGACATTCTCGTTATAAATGCCTCTTTTGACGAAAATTGTGTCGCCTGCATCTGCATTTCCGAGTGCATCGGAAATGGTTTTGTAAGATCCCGGAACGCTGATGTTTTTTGCGGATACACCGCCGAATAAAAGCATTGTTCCCAAAATTGCAATAGAGAGTTTTTTTAGCATAATTGCACCTATCCTTGCTTGCTTGGAGCAGTTTCTTGTTCCGTAGCGGTTTCTTGTTTGGTGTCTTGTATTGTGTTTCTAAGGTCTTGAGCGATCTTTTTTACACTCTGCAAATGTTTACGCGCACGCGTTCCCGCACTCTTGTTGCCGCGTTGGAATTTGGAAAATTCCGCCTTAAATGATTCTATTTCAGTTTCAAATTCTTGCAATAAACCCATAAATACTCCAATAGTCTCCATAAAATACATTTTTTTTAGAGAAAACGCACACTTTTTTGAAATTTTTTTTATTTTTATGGGGTGAGGGGGGAAAAAAGTGTGCTATTCTATAAAAAACGCACCCTCCGCCCCTGATTTTGATGGTTTGGGGGGATGGAGAACTCGGCTGTGCAAGAGTTGAAAGTGTAAAGTTGAAAGTTGATAGTGGAGAGACAGGCTTCGCACTAGTATGACAAACAACACAATAATGATAATCTTTCCATTTACAGTTGTTTGTATTAATTTCTATATTTTGCGATGTGAAAAAATATTGGGATGAAAAAGAACAGGACTATATATGCTATGTTTCTGATACCGTAAGTCCGATTGCGGTTGTTCCGCTTGATGATTATATTTTAAAAATTAAATTTTCAGATGGTTTAACGAAAATTTACGATGTAAAGCCTTTATTAAATTTTGGCGTATTCAAAAAATTGCAAAATCCGTTGTTTTTCAAAACAGTTGATTTGGTATGCGGGACTGTCGGTTGGGATAACGGAGATATAGATATAGCACCCGAAACATTATATGAGGATGGAGCACTCGTCTAACGGGTAGAGCGGGAAAACAAAACCCACACCACAACAGGCGCACCCATTAAACTCGCCACTGCATTCAAAGGCAAAGGCGGCAAGCCCCATAAACCCTGCGACAAAAGTCCAGTAATAAGGGCGAGCAATCCGCCTGTTAAAAGCGAAGACGGAATTAAAATACGCATATTATCCGAGTTAAAAAAACCGCGAGCCAAATGCGGAGTCGCCATACCTATAAAACCTATTGGACCGCAAAATGCAGTTGCCGCCGCCGCTAAAATTGCTGCCGACGCAAGCACCGCAAACCTGTTTTTAGAAACTGAAATTCCCAAACTCTGCGCCCCGTCATCGCCGAGTGCAATTGCATTCAAATATTTTATGCAAAAAAACGACACCGACAATCCCGTCAAAACCGCACCTGCAAAAAACGGCATCTCCGCCCAGCGCAACCTTCCAAAACTCCCGAAACCCCACGAAATAAAACCGCGCAACGCCTCCGAATTTCCGCTATACATAAGAATAGAAACAATCGCATCTGTAAAATAACCTATCATTAAACCGAGCACCAAAAGTCCGGCGTTCCCTCGAACGAACTTTGAAAATGCAATAATAAACGCAACCGCCGCACCCGCTCCAAGCGATGCCGCACTCAAAAAACCAAAGGAACCAAATCCCCAACCCGCAAGTAACAACAAAGCCACGCCAAGCGATGCCCCCGAACTTATTCCCAAAACAAAGGGACCCGCGAGCGGGTTTCTAAAAACGCTCTGCAACAAAAGTCCGCTGAGTGAAAGAGATGCACCCGCAAATACAGCGGCAAATGCCCGCGGCAAACGAAAATCCCACACGATGCGCCACTCGGCAGAATTAGATAAATGCGGAGAATTATCGCTCCAAATTTCTCCGAATAAAATTCTAAAAACATCATAAAAAGAAATATCCGCCGTCCCCTGAAAAATCGTTAAGAGGAAAGCGGATAGTAACAGAATCACTAAAATTGCAAAACGCATTTTTAGATTTTGGCGAACGCGGTGTGTGCCGAACGCCCCAAATAATTAAACCTTTGCAGCCTTCACAACTTCTATGACTTTTGCAAATGCGGCGGTATCTGTAATAGCCAAATCGGCTAAAACTTTTCGGTTCAAATTTATTTTCGCAACTGAAAGCAAATGAATAAATTCGCTGTAAGTCAATCCGTGTTCGCGCACGGCGGCATTCAAACGAACTATCCACAAAGAACGAAAATCGCCCTTCTTATCGCGGCGATGCTCGTATGCATTTTGCCCCGCGTGGGTAGATGCTTCAATTGCAAGGCGCAAGTTGCTCTTACGGCGACCGTAAAAACCCTTAACGGACTTCATGATTTTTTTGCGGCGTTCGCGACTCGGAACTCTTGTTTTTGCTCTTGACATAGTTCCCCCTTAGGCTTGCACCAGCATTCTTTTAACATGAAATACTTCAGTCTCGCGGAGCGGATCCATCCCGCGCAAATTGCGTTTGCGTTTTGTGGATTTTTTCGTGAGAATATGGCGGGTTCCGGCGTGCTTAAATTTCACACCCCCGTTTCCTGTAACTCTGAAGCGCTTTTTAGCGCCCCCGTGTGTCTTCATTTTCGGCATTTTTTACCTCTTAGGTTAAGGGACAAAAGTCCCGGTTTAGACCTCACCTGCTGCCTACTAGTCCCTCCTGTTCTCACTGTTCAATCCTTGAGCCGTGAGAATTCCCCCCATTTTTATCGCCCGAAGGGCTAATGGGGGTTGGAGTTTCTTGCTCGGTTTCGAGTCCTTGCGTTTCCTTCTTTTTCACTCCGCCCTTTCGGGGGCTGACTGCAATGGCGAAACACTTTTCCACTTTCAGTTCTTCTATGTCTCCGTAAGGAGATAAATCTGCTTTTGCACCGTCAATAAGCCGCCGACCAAATTCCATACGGGAAAGTTCGCGACCTCTGAATTGCACCAAGACCTTCACCTTGAAGCCCTTTTCCAAAAATTCCTGCGCCTGCACCATACGGTAGCGGTAGTCGTTGGCGGCGGTTTGGAAGTGAAGTTTAATTTCCTTCATCTGTCCGGTTGCCTGCTGATGCGCCTTAGCCGCTTTCTGTTTTTTTAACTGGTCAAAACGAAATTTTCCGTAATCGATAATTCTGCAAACAGGCGGAACTGCATTCGGTGAAACCTCCACCAAATCCAAAGCGGAATCCCGCGCGATTTGCAACGCTCTCTGCGTATCCACAACTCCGACCTGTGCACCGTTTGCATCTACAAGGCGAACCTGCGGAACTTTAATTTCTTGATTTGTGCGAACCCCGTCTTTGGGGCGATTTGGCTGCGGACGACCTCTTGGTGGAAGCAAATTTTTAAACTCCTAAAAATGATGTGAGAGGGAATGTAGAAAATTGGGGTATAGGGTGTGGGGTGTGGGGTGTGGAAAATACGGCATTGCAAAAATAGGGTATGGGGTGTTGGGTGTAGAGTGTGGAAAATACGGCATTGCAAATTTTTCTGGGGCACTCTATCCACACCGCGTTCCCTTGTTAAATACAACAGGGCGGGTTAAAACCCGCCCCTACATCCACCTTCTCCCCACTTTCAACTCTTCCAACCCTCCACCGCAAGCCCTCTAATCAAAATCCTTGTAGAGCAAACTCGGCTGAACGCCGATATTATTTTGATATTTGCCGCTATCGTAGGCTTGGTAATCGCCTTCTATTGTGTGATAATATATTTGGCAAATCTCAACATTGGGATACACTTTTATTGGGTGAATGCAGAAAATTTCGAGAGTCCAAAAGCCTGCAAAGCCCACATCGCCAAAGCCTGCCGTTACATGCACAAAAAGACCCAACCGCCCTATGGACGACCGCCCTTCAAGCATCGGGACATAGTTTTCGGTGCGGGTATATTCAACGGTGCGACCGAGATAAAGTTTGTTTGCCTGCAATACCAACCCGCTTTCGGGAATTGTGATTTTCTTATAGGCGTTTTGCTTTTTCATATCGAGTTCTTCATTTTCATAAATGAGTAACTCATTGGAAAGTTTCAAGTTATAAGAATTAGGATTCAGTTGTTTTTCGCTGAACGGGTCTATGAAAATTCGTTTATTCAACTGCTTTTTAATTTCCAAACCGGATAATAACATCTTCTGCTACGGGTTTCCTGCGGTTGCATCTGTTTGTGTTGCATCCGTTGTCTCTGCTTTTTTTGCATCTTCTTTATCTTTTGCCTCTTCGGCAAGGCGGGTTTCAATTTCTTCAACCTCTTTTGAAGGTTTAACCCTGCTCTTTAAATCCTCAAGTTTTGCCGTGTTCGATGCCCTGCTCATACGCATCACTTCGTCAAGTATGTCTAATTTAACGGCAGGATTTTTGCTTGTGCCAGAAGAATTTGAGGTGCTTGTTGAACTCGCAGAGTTGCTTGCGGAATTGTCACTACCCGCATTTGCGGCATCTTCTTTTTTCTGCAACGCATCACGGATTCTCGGTGATATAGCCTTATTATCGTAAAAACTATACATCAAGTCTGCACTTATTGGGGAATTAACGCCCAACGATGGTAAGATGTTTGCCATAAAATACCTCTTTCTTTTATTATCGGCACAATTTAGAAAAAGTTTAGTTTTTTTGAACCTTCTCCCTTCTCCCCGCGTGCACTGTCGAGTTCTTTAACAAGCGAGCGCGGTGTGAGCCGAATAAACCCAAATAAATTTCTAACCTATTTCTAAGTCTATCCTAACTCGACTCTAACCACCCGCTAACAGACGAATTTTAATTTCTACCCAAACAAACCAAACAAGGAGAAGATTATGATGACACGAACAAAACAGGCAACAATTGCCGCTATATCAACGCTGATAATAGGCGGTGCAACATTCGCACAGGCGGCAGATGAAGTTCCCGTTGTAAATGCGGGGGGAACAAAAATTTCTTTATACGGCTTTTTGCAGTTAAACGCCGCGTATGAGGACGGCAACAACGGCGGTAAAGTATTTTCATACACTGCACCGAGTAAATCCGAAGACGGCAACGGTCGTTTTCTTATGAATGTAAATCAAACGAGAATCGGTTTTAATCTTGCAGGACCGCAGAAAGACGGCGAACCCGAAGTGAGCGGAAAATTTGAAAGCGATTTTGCAAACAGCAATGACCGCAATAATAACGGCGTTGGCGGATTTCGCATTCGGCAAAGTTACGGTCAAGTAAAATTCAAAGAGATAGGTTTAACCCTTTTAATGGGTCAGGCGGCAGATTTGATTTCTCCGCTCAGCCCTTCAACCATAAATCAGGGTTCGGCAAACTATGCGGGTAATTTGGGAACTCGCAGACCGCAAATTCGACTCACCGAAAGTTTGGGTGCAGTTGAACTCGCAGTAGCCGCACTTGACGACAGAGGAGCGGCAATCCCCACGGCACCCGCAGTTCAGGGGCGTGCAGGCGTAAAAGTTCCCGCATCTTGGGCGGGAGAAAAACAGAATCTTGCGGTTGGCATTTCAGGGCATTTCGCCAAAGAGAAAAACGCCGACACGCTTAGCAACCAACCTTATGAAAAAAAGCCGAAATCGTGGTCTGTTAATGCCGACCTTTCACTTCCAATCACGGGTGCAATCAACCTCGCAGGCGAATTTTTTTACGGGCAAGACCTCAAAAACTATTCCAACGGAAGTATCGGCTTAACTCCCGCAGGTGAAGACGGAATTAAATCACTCGGCGGCTGGGGCGCACTCGGTTTTAAACTTCCTGCCAATATTTCGCTATACGGCGGTGCGGCACTTGAGGCGATAGACAGCGACAGCGAAGTTGAAGGCAAACCTTCTCAGAACTTAGCGGTGTTTGCAAATCTGGGTTATAATTTCACTTCTTCTGCAAAAATTGCACTTGAATACTTCCGCATAGCCACCGATTACGCCGACAAAGGCGGCAAAAAAGTTGATAGCGGAACGCTGAACAGAGTTGAAGCCGCATTGACTTATAGTTTTAATTGAGATTATAGCAAAAAGGCGGGCGACCACACGGGGTCGCCCGCTACGGAAGGGCGGCATAAATGCCGCCCCTACAATTCCCTTCTCCCCTCTCTCCACTTTCAACTTTACACTTTCACTTTGGACGGGTTTAAAACCCGCCCCTACAATTCCCTTCTTTCAACTTTACACTCCCCTACTCCCCACTTTCAACTTTACTCTCTTCTCCCTTCTCCCTTTCCCCCCTTTGCACTGCCGAGTTTCCCACACCCCACACCCCACACCCTACACCCCACTTTTCTACCTTCCCTCCTAACAAAATCAGAGGATTTTATGAGCAAAGTCGTTTATAATTTTAGCGCGGGACCGAGTGTTCTGCCAAAACAAGCAACAGAGGCTGCCGCAGCCGCAATAGCCGATTACGCAAACACGGGCATCGGTATTTTGGAAATGAGCCACCGTTCAAAGCCCATTGAAGGTATGGTTGCGGAAACAGAATCACTTTTGCGCGAACTCCTCTCAATTCCGTCCGGTTATGAAATTTTATTTTTGGGCGGAGGAGCATCGCTGCAATTCTGTATGGCGCCAATAAATCTACTCGCGCAAGATGCGAGTGCAGACTACACCGATACGGGAGTTTGGGCGGCAAAGGCGATTAAAGAGGCAAAGAGATTCGGCAAAGTGAATGTAATTTCGTCTTCAAAAAACAGCGTATATGACCACATACCAAAGGATTTTAAACAGACCGACGGTGCAACCTACCTGCACATCACGAGCAACAACACAATTTACGGAACGCAGTGGAAAGAGTTCCCAACAGCAAATACATATTTGGTAAGCGATATGAGTTCCGATATTCTAAGCCGCCCTATAGATGTCTCAAAATTCGGTTTAATTTACGCAGGCGCACAAAAAAATATGGGACCCGCAGGTGTGGCAACGGTAATAGTCCGCTCAGACATTCTCGGAAAAGCAGGACGCGAAATTCCCACAATGTTAGACTACCAAACACACATTCCCGAACATTCTATGTTCAACACCCCTCCCGTGTTTTCAATTTTCGTTATGAATCAAGTTTTGCATTGGCTAAAAAATCTAGGCGGAGTTTCCGCTATGGAAAAAATCAACGCAAAAAAATCCGGTTTATTATATGACGCACTCGACAGTTCCAAACTTTTCAAAGGCACGGCGGCAAAAGAAGACCGTTCCACAATGAACATTCCTTTTGTATTTCATTCTTCGGTTGTCCCAACCGACAAAAAAGATGCACTCGAAAAGGATTTTTTAACCGGAGCAAAAGAAAAAGGCTTGGAACAACTAAAAGGTCATCGTTCGGTGGGCGGATTCCGTGCCAGCATTTACAACGCTATGCCGATAGAGGGCGTTGAACAATTGGTGAGTTACCTGTGCGATTTTGAGAAAAAAATTATTTGAGTAGTTCGCCGTCGTCTCTAAAAACTCAAATCTGTGGAATTGTGTTACAAAGAGAGTTTTTAGAGGTTTCCTTTAGGGTAAGCATTTCTTTTTTTTATGGTGCACTCGGCACACACCGCGTTCACAATTTTTCACTCTGCAGTGCAGGGTGGGGTATAGGGTGTGGCGTGTAGGGTATGGAGAACTCGGCGTTGCACGCGGGGAGATGGGAAATGGGAGAAGGGAGAGGGGGTAGCGGAAAACGCCGTTGGTGTATTTGTGTAGGGGCGGGTTTTAATAAGTATATCTGCCCTATTAAAAAGAAACCTGAGATAATCTGTATATACAATGGCAGAAAACCCGCCCCTTGTGAAATATAAGGCGGTTGTAGCGAGGGGGAGACTTCCCCCCCACATATTTTTTTAGTCCATTTGGAGTCCCGAAGAGCGTCTAAACGGCGTATGGAAGAAAAATACTCGATTTTTTTGGCAGACCCTCTACCTGAGGCTACTACTGTTCAAATGTTCAGTATATTTTTTCTATATTCACCCTAACCTAAAAGAAGGACAAATGTTATGGCAAAAAAGCAAGCAAGCAAAGAGAGTTCAAACTCACTCGCACCGGAAAAGGCAAAAGCCGTTGAAGCGGCAATCGCCCAAATTGAAAAGAATCACGGAAAGGGGGCTATAATGACCCTCGGAAATCAGTCGGCAGAAGACATTCCCGTAATCTCTACGGGTTGCATTCAGTTAGATATAGCACTCGGCGTTGGCGGAATCCCACGCGGAAGAGTAGTTGAAATATACGGACCCGAATCGTCGGGCAAAACAACCCTCACACTTCATTGCATTGCTGAGGCTCAAAAAGCGGGCGGAGTTGCGGCGTTTATAGATGCCGAACACGCTTTTGATGCAAGTTATGCACGCAAATTGGGTGTAGATATAGATGCCCTTTTGGTTTCTCAACCCGATACCGGCGAGCAGGCGTTAGATATCTGCGAAACATTAGTGCGTTCAGGTGCAATAGACCTTGTTGTGATAGATTCTGTTGCGGCACTTGTACCTGCTGCAGAAATTAACGGCGAAATGGGCGACAATCACATGGGCTTGCAGGCGAGACTTATGTCGCAGGCTCTCCGCAAACTTACGGGACTTTTGAATAAATCTAACACCTGCCTCATATTTATAAACCAACTGCGAATGAAAATCGGCGTTATGTTCGGCAACCCCGAAACTACCACAGGCGGAAATGCACTCAAATTCTATGCATCGCTACGCCTCGATATTCGGCGCATAGCCACCATAAAAGACGGTGAAAACTCCATAGGCAACCGCACAAAAGTTAAGGTTGTGAAAAACAAGGTTGCACCACCATTTACGCAGTGCGAATTTGATATTCTATACGGGCACGGCATTTCCCGCGAAGCATCAATTCTCGACTTGGGCGTGGAACTCGAAATTGTGCAAAAAAGCGGCACTTGGTTCTCATATAACAGCGAGCGAATCGGGCAAGGTCGCAACAGCGTTATTCAGTATCTCAAAGATAACGCTGAACTCGCAAAGGACATAGAAAAGAAAATTCGCGAGCACAAGAAAGACCTTGAAATGTTTAAGGTTGTTGGAGGAAGCGATACCGATGATGCGGCAGAAGAATAGCGTTTTGCTTATTGTTGTTTTATGTGCCATTGCAACCGGGGTGGCACAAGAACCCGCTATTGCAGTGGGGCAAAAAGCCGAAATGTCAAGTGATTTTTACAGCAAAGGAATCCGCTATGGCGAAGGCAAATCTGATTCGCTTTTTGTGCGTTGGGCACATAGTGCGGAGGCAGATTCGTTTTGGGTTTATAAGGATGACAACTCACTTTTATTCGTCTCGGATAAAAACATTAAAACCGTGTGGTATAGCAAACCCGTTAAATATGAACGACGAATGGCAACCCATCACTTGAAGGAGTTCATTTTTGACTCTCCCTTGCGATTTCGAGATTTACTTGAACGGAATTTTTTAGAGAACCTCTATTAACCTCGCAAGTGGTTGGTAGAGGTTCTCTAAGCGACACGGGCGAACTGCGTTTTTTATGGTGATAATGTCATCCTGCGGCGAATGCTCGCAGGATAGCCGTTGTCTCTAAAAACTCAAATCTGTGGAATTGTGTTAAAAAGAGAGTTTTTAGAGGTTTCCTTTATGAATCGCTATCGGTTTAGAAGTCACGAAATTTATTCAGTTCTATGAATTTAATACCCGTTACCACGAGGGAAAACATCAATAACAATGATAGTTTCATTTATTACCTCAAACAATACACGGTAATCACCTACCCTTAAACGATAAAAGCCTTTGAACTCGCCTTGTAACGCTTTTATATTTGGCATTGAACCGGAAAAATTGATTAGACCGTCTATTTTACTTTTTATTGTGCTAATGTAAGGTTCTGGAACTTTATTTAAATATTTTATCGCCTTTTCTGCAATTTGTATTCTATACTGCATTATAGGCTCGTTCGCACGGAATCCCAATCTAAAATGGTTTCTCGACCATTTTTGTATTGCTCAATGCTTTGTTTTTCATCAGAATAGGGATAATCGAGATTCTCTTTGACATAGTTCAAATAACCAACAAAAGAAATAATCTGTTCTTCGGCAGAATCGGGAAGTGCCGTTAAGTAGTTTTCAATTTTTTTTATGGTTGCCGCTTGCATGATAATCTCCAATTTCAATTACTCATAATATAGAAAAATTTTAGGGCGAAAAAACAAAATTAAATCTGAACCCTATCCATTTTATTGTCCCACAGAAAAAATTTGACAAGTCTTAAAAAAAATTCTCTCCAAACAATGTTGCGTTGTTTTAAGAATTTTTTACCAATTTCCAACAAAAAAAATTACC
>BNUP01000032.1 GCA_025997455.1 Fibrobacterales bacterium
GGGGAGGTCTATCGTCTCTGCGAGGCTCGGAACGGGAAGAACGGCTTTTTTCAAAATGCGAACCGCGCGGTGAATCACTTGAACCACGCGGTGAATCAGAACGAGAAAAGTCAGAACGAGAACCGCGTGAAGACGAAGAACGAGGTGCATCCGAACGAGGACTGCGCGGAGGCGGCTCATCGGTCATCAGACGAATCTTTGTGGGTCTGTTGCGAATGGTGGTATTGCGGAGCGTTTGCAAAGTTTCCTCTGGCATACCCTCTGGTAAATCCACAGTGCTGAACTTTTCAAATAATTTTATATGACCTATGTTTTGCGAATCTATATTCGCCTCGTTGGCAATTGCACCCACAATATCGCGCGGCGAAACGCCATCCATTCTTCCCACGCCCAAATAATAGCGTTCCATTCCGCTTTCGGGGGACGATTGTTCGCTAAAACGGTCACCTCTATCCCCTCTATCTCTTCTGCCGGAACCTCTCTCGAACCTATCTCCGCGGTCTTCACCTCTATCACGGGTAATTTGTCTTCCGCCTCGTTCTGAACCTTCTTCCACATTAAGAGGTTCAAGTTTTGGGAAAAGCGGTTGTTCCTGCTGGTTTAAAAATGCGAGCGCGGCGGCAACATCATTTACATCTAAAGCATCTTCCAATTCTATATTTTCCAACAATTTCCTAAACTTGCCGAGTTCTTTTTCGTTTTGAATGGTTTTTATCAATTCCTCGCGGAACTTCGCCACCCGTTTGTTGCTAATGTGCTCACCCGTCGGCAAATTCATTTTTTCTATCTGTTGGCGAGTGTCTTTCTCTATCATAGATAAGAGTCGGCGTTCGCGTGGTGTAACGAATAAAATTGCATTACCTGTGCGACCTGCACGACCGGTTCGCCCAATCCTATGGACATAACTTTCTGTGTCATAAGGAATATCGTAGTTCAAAACATGCGTTATGCGGTCTACATCTAAGCCGCGAGCCGCCACATCCGTTGCGACAACTATATCTATTTTTCCTTCTTTCAAACGATTTATGGTTCGTTCTCTCAACGCCTGCGCCAAATCACCTGAAAGCGGAACTGCGTTAAAACCTCGTGCCTCCAAACGCTCCGCAACCTCTGCGGTTTCCTGCTTGGTGCGGACAAAAATCAACATTCCGTCAAAATCTTCACCCTCTAACACACGGCTCAAAGCCTCTATTTTGTGCTCCTGGCGAACGGATAAATACCGTTGGCGAATTTTATCGACAGTCGCGGTTTTACTCGCAATTCTTATAGTTTCGTATTCACCCAAATAACTTGAAACTATGCGTTGAACCGCCGCGGGCATTGTCGCGCTGAATAACGCTCTCTGCGCATCTGCGGGCGTTGCTTTTAAGATAAGTTCAACATCTTCTTGAAAACCCATATCCAACATTTCGTCGGCTTCATCGAGCACAAGAGCACGAATACCCGAAAGATCTATAGATTTGCGTTCCAAATGGTCTATAAGGCGACCGGGCGTTGCAACCACAACCTGCGCGGTGCGTTTAAGAGCACGAAATTGAACATTTATATCTTGCCCGCCATACACGGGAACCACATGGAAATCGGGGATGAATGCCGCGTATTTTTGAATCGCTTCCGATACCTGAATTGCGAGTTCACGGGTGGGAGTTAAAACCAACATCTGCGGATTTTTGCCTTCAAAATTTAAGCGGGAGAGCAGAGGCATAGTGAATGCCGCTGTTTTTCCCGTGCCTGTTTGTGCAGTGCCGAGTAAATTTTTACCCGCAAGCAGCAATGGTATGGTTTGCGCCTGTATAGGTGTGGGGGTCTCATAACCCGATTTTTGCACCGCCTCCAAAACATTTTTTGAAAGTCCCAAGTCTGCGAAAGTTATTTCGCCGATATCTGTATCTGTTTCACTCATATTTTCCTTTTGTCTATCACAAATTTAGCAAAAAAAATGAATTTTGTCAAATACTTGCGGATGCATTGTGTGAATGCATTGCTTGCGGATGCATTGTGGTTAGTTTGTTTGACAAATACAGACTTTTTTTCTATATTTACCGCACCGCTGGGCTATAGTGTAGTGGTAGCACAACAGATTCTGACTCTGTTTGCCTAGGTTCGAGTCCTGGTAGCCCAATAATGAACCGCTATGATTTGATTCTGTTGGGTTTTATTTTAGAGAAGAACTCAAGCGGCTACGATATAATCTCTAAAATTAAGGCTCGCGGTTTGGAGCGCTGGGCTATGATTAACTCTTCAACCGTGTATAAGCGGCTGAGTTTGCTCGAAAGACATAAGTGCATAGAAGGCATAGCGGAAACAAGGGAAAAAGTGCCGCAGGCAATTGTGTATAGCATCACCGAAAAGGGCAGGGATGCTCTGAGCCGCGAGGTTTTGAAACACCTGACTGGATTTAACGATGACCCGCGAACTCTGGGTTATGCTTTTATTTTTTGCGTTGATGATAAACGAACAATTATGAAAATATTGGAAACTCACGAGATTAAACTTTTGCGCGAGATAGAAGATCTCGATAAAATGATACGGGACGAGCCGCAACCCACGCTTTTCCCCGAAGGTCCTTTTTTGAATTGTATGAGCAGAGACCATATTTTGGTGGAATTAAAGTATTTGAGGGCGGCAATAGGTATTTTACAAGACCCTAATAAGTGCAAATTGTTGAACGGATATTTTCACATAAATTTCGGCAGTAGGGAATGGCAAATAAAATAAGATTTGGTTATCTCACGGCGGAGGCTTTCAAGGGGCTTGTGCGGCATCGTATTGTTATAGTCCCTTCAATTGCAACTATTTTTCTGTGTTCTTTTTTACTTATAGCGAGTTTGTCGGCACTGCGATTTGCAATTTCAATGAGTTCTCATTCGGCATCGCTTTACAGAGTTGAGGCATTTTTATTTGAGCCTCCCGCAGCGGGAACAGCAGATTCTCTTACACGAATTATGCTTGGGTTTGAAGGTGTTCAATCGCTTGTTTATGTTTCAAAGGAAGAGGCACTCTCCGAGTTTAAGAAAAGTTTTCCCGAAGAAATGCTTTACTTGGTAGATGGCAATCCGCTACCCGCATCGTTTAGAATTCAAATTCGCCCTTCATCGCAAAACTTGAAAAATCTCAGTGATTTGTGTGAGAAAATCTCGGCGTTTGCGGAGGTGTCGGCGGTGCAGTCTCCAATTGAGTGGGTGCAAAAGTGGGAGAGTTTTAAGTGGCATTTTTTTGTTGTGCCGATTTTTCTCGCCGCTTTGATGCTTGGAATTTTGTGGCTTATTATGAGCAATGCTATGCGCCTCACTCTTATTTCGCGAAAGGAGTTGGTTGAGAATATAAAGTATTCGGGCGGAACACCGTTTTTTATTCAATTTCCGTTTGTGCTTGAGGGACTTTTGCAAGGTTTTATAGGGTCGTTTGCCGCAGTTATTTTGTGGAAATTTTTAGAGAACTCGTTGCTTAGAATGTTCCCAGTCGCTTTGGAATTTATTCCCGATTCACTTGTGGTGTGTGTGCTTGCAATGGCGTTTATCGCGGTGAGCGAGGCTTTGGTGAGTTTTGTTGTTGTCAGAAAGTTTTTGGTTAAGGGAATATGATACGAGAATTCTCAAAAATTGCCAAAAGGAAACCTCTAAAAACTCTCTTTGTAACACAATTCCACAGATTTGAGTTTTTAGAGACGACGGCGAACTACTCAAATTTGCATAAAAAACGCAGTTCGCCCATGTCGCTTGGTAACCTCTACCAACCTCTTAAGAGGTTTATAGAGGTTACCAAAAGGAAACCTCTAAAAACTCCCTTTGTAACACAATTCCACAGATTTGAGTTTTTAGAGACGACGGCGAACTACTCAAATTTGCATAAAAAACTCAGTTCGCCCATGTCGCTTGGTAACCTCTACCAACCTCTTAGGAGGTTAATAGAGGTTACCAAAACAAAATTTTTACATCTGCAATTTTTAGGGGTTACTATGCCTCTGTTTTTTCTCTTAATTTTTGCGGTGTTTATAAATGTTGCAAATGCCGCAACTTCCGTAGATAAACAAATTAAATCTCAAACCGATGCTCTAAAAAGAACACAAGAGGAAATAAAAAAAGCAGAGGAAAAAATCCGCGCGCTTGAAAACAAGGAGAGCGGAGTTCTCAAAACAATATCGGAAATAGACAACGGCTTAACACAGACAAGAGAATATTTGGAGGTTTTGCAAAAACGGGAAAATACGCTTGCAAACAATATAAAAATTATAGAAAAAGAAATCGGAGAATTGCAACGCAGCATAGATGCGCAAAAGTCCGCAATGACAACGCGCATTCGCGATTTATACATTCACGGAAAAAGAGAGGAATGGGAATTATTATACAATTTGTTAAAGGAAAACGAAAATCCTAAGCGAAAATTATATTGGGTGGGGCGACTTTTGGAAAGCGATAAAAATGCGGTTGATACTTACCTTTTGTCTATAGAAAAACAGAATGAAAAGAGGGCACAACTTTCCGCACGGCAAAAGGAAATAACCGCTCTGCACGAAAATAAAGCAAAAGAGGAAAATAAACTGCAAAACCAACTTCTGTTTCAAAATCAGATTTTAACAAAAGTTAAGAAAGACAGAACTACACAGGAAAAAGCGGTAGAGGAGTTCAAAAAAAATCAGCAGACTCTTGCGGCTTTAATTACAATGCTCGAAAAAAAACGACAGGCGGAAATTAAAAAACAGCAGGAATTGGCGAGAAAAAAAGCGGAGGAAGAGGAACGCAAGAGAAAGGCGGCGGCGAAAAAAAGCGGCGGCGGTTCTGTTTCGGTCGGGAAGGCGGCAGTTGTGATACCTAAGGAAGTTCCCGCGGCGATTGGTCCAAAATGCACGCCGCTAAAAGGCGAAATTATAAGCGATTACGGTTACCATATAAACAGGGATTTGGATATTAAAATTATGCACTTGGGAACGGAAATTCGCGGAAAGAAAAACGACCCTATAAAAGCGGCGGCGGCAGGTGAGGTTGTGATGGTCGGTGTTGTTCCGGGACACGGAAACTCGGTTATAATAGACCACGCAGGTTCGTATTACACGGTTTATGGGCATTTGAGCGCGATAACCGTTCGCGACGGCGAGAAGGTGAAAAATTGCCAAGACATCGGGGTGGTGGGCAATGTGGAATCTACAAACGGCTACAAATTATTTTTTCAAGTGTATAGAGGCACGCAAACCCAAGACCCTATGGAATGGTTGAGGAGATGAAAATATGGAAAGTTCCGTTAAAAGTTTGAGAATTGAAGTTGCGAGAATCTTTGCAGAAGGTGAATCACTCTCCGCAACGGATAAAGCGGCATTGCAAATTTTGGCGGCTTATGACGGAATTTCGTGTGAAGATTTGGACGAAATTACCCGCTCGGTGGAAGTTGATTTCGCAAAAATGCACAATATAGTTTTAACGAATTTACTTTCGGGAAAACCAGCAATGTCGTTGATTCAAAAAGTTGCACTTTCGCTCTCAATTGACGATGAATTACTAAAGGCGATGTTTGCAAAAACCGAAAAGAAACTTCGGCGGGTTGCACAAAATTTGGCTCGCGGGAAAGATGACGATTCCGTGCCGGAAGAATATCGCGGGCTTTTAATTTCAAAATTGCAGTTTCAAAAAGAGGATTTGCTCGCTTTAGATGAGGCGTTGCTCGCGGCGGTTCGAGAGGGAAAAAATGATGAGGTTAAAAATTTAATTGAAAGGGGAGCGGATGTTTCAATGGTCGTTGAGGGCTGGAGACGAAAATCGCTTTTGCATATTGCGGCGGAAGGTGATTATTTTGAACTTGCGGAAACACTTTTGAGAAACGGTCTTTCTGTAAATTCGCGAGACCACAACAGCAAAACTCCACTTCACATTGCGGCTCGAAAAAATGCGGTGCAAACCGCAGAAGTCCTCTTGAAATACGGTGCAACTTTGCAGGTGCAAAGCGTGAGTTCAAAAACTCCTCTGCACATTGCGGCAAAAAATAACTGCGTGGAAATGGTTCGCTTGTTGATAGAACAAGGTGCGGTGTTAGATGTGTTCGATTACAAAAAGAGAAGTCCGCTTACGGTTGCGGTTGAAAGGGGGGCGTTTGTAGTTTTGCAGGAATTGCTCGCTGCCGGTGCATCTGTTCATTTGCAGAGCGAGGAATTAAAATGGTCGCCGTTGCATTATGCCGCAAAAATCGGAGATGTGAATATTATCGATTTACTCTTGCAGAACGAGGCGGATTTAGACCCCTTAGACGAAGACGGAAATACGCCGCTTCATATTGCCGCGAGATTTGGAAAGGAAAAAGCCGTTAAATTTTTACTCTTAAAAAAAGCATCTGTAAAGAGTAGCGGTAAAAAAGGAATTTCTCCTTTGCACGAGGCTACTGCGGGAAATCATCCCGAAACTATTGAAGCATTATTGCCGTCTATAAATATAGACATAAAAGACGATGACGGGAATACTCCCATTCATTATGCGGCGATGTTTTCTGCTGAAAAATCCGCTCCTTTTCTTTTATCAAAAGGTGCAAATGCAAATTCCGCTAACGGTTGGGGGCAAACCGCACTACATATCGCGGCAAAAAACAGCAACTTAAAAATTATCGCTTACCTGATAAAAAACGGCACGGTGTTGGAACAGGCAGATTTGGCAAAGCGAACGCCTCTTCATATTGCCGCAAATTTGGGAGTTTTGGAAACCGTTGTTTTTCTTTTGAAATGCGGTGCAAATGTGAATGCCGTTGATATAGTAAAAAATACTCCGCTCCATTATGCCGCATCGGCAAATTTTCCAAAGGTAGCCGAAGAACTTCTTTTGAAAAACGCGGATATAGATTCTGTAAATACCGATAAATTAACACCGCTCGGCTCCGCACTCGAAAACGATTCGAGAGACACCGCAAAATTACTTTTGTCAAAAGGAGCAACTTCTTATCCAAATGCACAGGGGCACAGTTTGCTCCACATTGCCGCCATAAAAAATCACGCGGAAATGCTTAAATTTCTTTTGGAAAAAAATAAATTTTGCGACATTTTAGATAACGAATTTAATACACCTATAATGCTTGCAATTGTGGGCGGTTCTTTTGATGCATTTTTTGTTTTGTATAAAAACGGTGCAAATATAAAACAAGTCGGTTCAAACGGAGAATCGCTTTTGCACATTGCGGCAAAGCATAACAGGTTAAACATAGCCGAATGCGTTTTGAACGGAGGAGTTTCCATAGAAGTTCGTGATAAAAACGGAAAAACTCCTTTGCACATTGCACTTGAAAATAACAACTTTGAAATGCTGCGGTTTTTATCGGCTCGCGGGGCACTTTTGAGCGTTACGGACAATGCGGGAAATTCTTTAATGCATTCGGCGGCACATTCAGAAAATACTCTGCTTGCAGAATTTATTTTGCAGAAAGCGCATAATGGGAGCGATGTTGCGGATACCACCGCTAAAATTGTCGATGTGAAAAATAAACTCGGCGTAACTCCGCTTATGTTTGCCGCACAATATGACTGCTTAGAAACCGCTAAACTGCTTTTGGCAAACGGGGCGAGTGTGTCTGTGCGGGACGACCGTTCGGAAATAAAAGTTGATTCTGGTGCAAAACTCGGCGAAAAAAACGGCGGAGGCTGGACTCCCATTCACTATGCGGTGGCTTGGAATCGCGGGCGAATTTTGGAATTTTTGCAAACCAAAGGCGTAGATATAAATGAAAAAGATTTCGATGATTGGACTCCGCTTTACATTGCGGTTTGGAAAGGTCATTTTGAAATTGTAAAACAATTAGTAACTTTTGATGCAAAAATTGATTTGCAGACGAGCGGCGGTTGGACTGCACTGCATTGTGCAGCGGCTTGGAATCGCCCTGAAATTGCAGAATTTTTAATCAACAAAGGTGCAGATATAAATGTTCGGGATAACGACGACTGGACTCCGCTCTATACCGCGGTTTGGAATAACTCCGTTGAAACGGTAACAATTCTCGTTGAACATCACGCCGATTTAACCGTTAAAGATTCGGACGGACACACCGCATTAGATGTTGCAAATAAATCGGGAAACAAGAAACTTATAAAGGTATTATCCGCAACATAAGACAACCTAAAACAAAAGTAAAAAACTCAAACGCTCACCTTCGGGCTGTGCCTGTGGTATTCCTGCAAACTGCACACATCGGTAACCTGCAATCTTTTCAAGTTCTCCAAACCTTCAACCGCGTGCCGCAAACCGTGCAGAGTGGTGGTTATGGGTATTCCGTGCATAAGGCAGTTTGTGCGAATTTTCATCTCATCGCTTGCGGGCGCCTCACCTTTGCTCGGAGTATTCACTATCCAAGCCAAATGACCTTCCTCAAGCAAATCAATTGCATTGGGGCGACCTTCCGCAACCTTAAAAACAGCGTTTGTGTAAATGCCGTTATCCCGCATTATGCTGCTCGTTCCGCAGGTGCAAAATAAATTAAAGCCCAAATCCACCAACCGTTTTGCAAGGGTAATAGCCGCAGACTGATCCTCTGGTCGCAAACTCAAAAAAAGATTTCCTTCGCTCGGCAAACGGTTTCCGGATGCAATTTGACTTTTCAAATAAGCCATACTCGAAGTGGAATCAATGCCCATAACTTCACCCGTGCTTTTCATTTCGGGACTTAAAATTATATCTACTCCGGGGAACCTCGCAAAGGGAAAAACCGCCTCTTTTACCGAATAATGCTCCGGTATAAATTCCTCTGTCCAGCCTATTTCCTTTAACTTTTTCCCTGCCATACAAAGCGATGCAATTTTCGCAAGCGGAATGCCTATAGCCTTGCTCACAAACGGCACCGTTCGCGATGCACGGGGATTCACTTCCAAAACATAAACCGCCTGATTTTGAACGGCGTATTGCACATTCATAAGTCCGCAAACCTTCAACTCTTTTGCCATCGCTTTTGTGTGCTCGCGAATTAAATTTTGTATATGCTTTGAAAGAGTCGGCGGAGGAATTGTGCAGGCACTGTCTCCCGAATGAATGCCAGCGAGTTCCACATGTTCCATTATGCCGCCTATAACCTGAATTTCGCCATCCGAAACACAATCGACATCTACTTCAATGGCGTTTTCCAAAAATCTGTCTATTAAAACGGCACGACCTTCCGAAACTTCCATCGCTTTTGCCATATATTCTCGAACGCCTACTTTATCATAAACTATCACCATAGCCCGTCCGCCAAGCACAAATGAAGGGCGCATCAAAATGGGGTAGCCTATTTGCTCTGCAATTTTCTCTGCCTCTTTTGCAGTTTTTGCAAGACCGCTCGGCGTTTGCAGAATTTTAAGTTTTTTTAACATATCAGAGAATAATTCTCTGTCTTCGGCAACGGCAATACTTTCGGGACTTGTGCCTATTATATTCACTCCGTTTGCTTTTAATCTCTCCGCCAAATTCAGCGGAGTTTGCCCGCCGAACTGCACAATTGCACCATAACATTCCTCGCGCTCATACACTTCCAAAACATCTTCTAGCGTGAGCGGTTCAAAATATAATTTGTCGCTTGTGTCGTAATCGGTTGAGACGGTTTCGGGGTTTGAGTTTAGCATTATGGTTTCAAAGCCCGCTTTTCTGAGTGCAAACGATGCGTGAACACAGCAATAATCGAACTCAATTCCCTGACCAATGCGGTTTGGTCCGCCTCCCAAAATCAATATTTTCTTTTTTTGCGGTTCATAAGATTCTTCAAAAGAAGGAGAAAACGGTTCCAATTCATTTTCTGTTACGGTCATTGCGCCAAAGGAATATGAGGAGTAAAGGTAAGGCGTAAATGCCTTAAATTCCGCCGCACAGGTATCCACAACATGGAATGAGGGACGGAGGAACAATATTTTTCGCGCAGTGCGAATGGTGTCCTCTTCGGTATTCAAAATCCACGCGATTTGCTTATCGGAAAATCCGAATTCTTTTGCTTGGGCGAACAAAAGCGGGTCGCTTAACAGACCCTTCACAGAGCCTGCGGAGCGAATTTCACCTTCAAAATCTATGAGTTCTTGGAACTGCCTCAAAAACCAACGGTCTATTTTGGTGAGTTCATAAACCCGTTCAACACCAAAGCCGCGAGACAAAGCCTCACGCACCATAAATATGCGGTTTGCACTTCCAATACCAACTAAGTGTGATAATTCCTCATCACCCAAATCAGTGTAAAAACCATCTTTTGAATCTGCTCCAAAACCTGCTCTGCCCGTTTCGAGCGACCTCAACGCCTTTTGAAAACTCTGCTTAAATGTGCGACCTATCGCCATAGCCTCGCCTACAGACTTCATTTGCGTTCCCAATCTATCGTCCGTTCCTGAAAATTTTTCAAATGCAAATCTCGGAACTTTTGTGACTATATAATCGATGGACGGCTCAAAACTCGCCTTCGTTTGCTTTGTAATATCGTTATCTATTTCGTCTAGCGTGTAACCCACAGCCAACTTTGCCGCAATTTTTGCAATGGGAAAACCCGTTGCCTTAGATGCAAGTGCAGACGATCGTGACACGCGCGGATTCATTTCAATAACCGTTAAACGACCGTCATTTGGGTTAATTGCAAATTGCACATTAGAGCCTCCGGTGCTAACTCCTATCTCGCGCATAACCGCAATTCCCGCATCCCGCAACTTCTGATATTCTTTGTCTGTGAGCGTGAGTGCAGGTGCAACGGTTATGGAATCGCCCGTGTGAATTCCCATAGGGTCTATGTTTTCAATGGAACACACAATAACGCAATTATCCTTTACATCGCGCATTATTTCGAGTTCGTATTCCTTCCAACCCTCTATCGATTCCTCGATTAAAAGTTCGTGAGTTGGAGAGTAGTAGAGTCCCCGTTCGCAAATCTCCTTAAACTCCGCATCGTTATGCGCAATGCCGCCGCCCGTGCCGCCCATAGTGAAACCGGGACGGATGACTATCGGGTATTCGCCGAGCATCTCTTTAATTCTGAGTGCCTCCTCAAAGGAATGTGCGGTATCGCTCCTCGGCATACTAAGCCCTATGGATTGCATCGCCTCCTTGAACAAGCCTCTATCCTCGGCTTTTTGAATTACCTTTGGGGTTGCTCCTATCATCTCAACGCCGTAGTGCTCCAAAACACCTGCCTCTGCCAACTCCATAGCCAAGTTGAGAGCGGTTTGCCCGCCGAGTGTCGGCAAGAGTGCATCTGGTCTCTCCCGCCTTATTATTTCGGTGAGTGCGCTTTTGGTGAGCGGTTCAATGTAGGTTCTGTCTGCGAAGTCCGGGTCGGTCATTATGGTTGCCGGGTTGGAATTCACAAGCACTAATTCGTAGCCCTCAGCCTTAAGCGATTTGCACGCCTGCACGCCCGAATAATCAAATTCGCACGCCTGACCAATTACAATGGGACCCGAACCTATTAAAAGAATTTTCCGTATATCGTTGCGTTTTGGCATATTGTAAGGGGGAAGGTAGTTATTTTTCACTTGGCAGTGCAGGGTGGCGTGTAGGGTGTGGCGTGTAGGGTGTGGGGAAGGGAGAAGGGAATTGTAGGGGTGTGGTTTTTAACCCGCCCAAAGTGAGGAAGAAGGAAATTTCGGCGGTGCAAGGGTTGAAAGTGAAAAGTTATTATTCTCCACTTTCAACTTTACTCTTTACTCTTTACTCGTTCAACTTTTAATACCGCAGAAAAATTTCTATATTTTAACCCTACTTTGTGAGGTTATGTTTTGCAGAATGCGAAAATTAGCAGTGCGGCGGACAATGCGAGAATTTTGTCGGCGGCAATGGTGCAAAAAGCGAAATCGGGGCATCCCGGCGGTGCAATGGGTGCGGCAGATTTTTTTGCCGTGCTGTGGGCTGAATTTTTAAGGTTTAACCCAAAAAATTCGCACTGGTGCACAAGGGACAGATTTTTTATGGATCCCGGACACATGTCTCCGGTATTCTATTCCGCACTGTGTTTTGCAAATTTTTTAACGCTTGAAGATTTAAAAAACTTTAGGCAACTCGGTAGCCGCACTCCGGGACATCCGGATTTGGAAATTGAATGCGGCATAGAGAACACTTCGGGACCTCTCGGTTTGGGGCACGCACTTGCACTCGGCTCGGCTATTGCGGAGCGAATAGTTGTAAATCGTTTCGGGAAATTGTTTGAACACAAGACAATAGGCTTTTTATCCGACGGCACAATTCAAGAGGAAATAGCCTACGGAGTCGGCAGAATTGCAGGTCATTTGAAGTTATCGAATTTGATTTTTTACTTCGATTCAAATAAAATTCAATTGTCAAGTGAAACAAAAGTAGTTTTGAGCCACAGCATTTCCGCACAATATGAGGCGTGGGGTTGGCGTGTTTATAGCATTGATGCTCACGATGTTGAACAATTGCGAACAACACTTGCCGCGGCATACAGCGAAACGGAAAAACCCGTTTTGATTATCGGTAATTCCGTAATGGGAAAGGGTATTCGCACCGCAGAAAATGCATCTTTTGAAAATCAGGTTTCAACGCACGGACAACCTATAGATGCGGCAGGAGCCTCCACCGCACAAACGATTACCGCTTTGGGCGGCGATAGTTCAAACCCGTTTGTAATTCGCGAAGAAGTGCGGGATTTGTTCAATTCCCGTCTTGAAGATTTGCAAAAAGAGGCAGATGCATGGATAGGGCGATTTGAAAATTGGAAAAAAACTTACCCTGAACTTGCGGAAGAACATCGCAAATGGCATAACAACAAAACGCCGAAATTGGATTTATCGGCGGTTCCTCAAAAGCAGGGTGTTGCAACGCGCGTAAATTCGGGAGCGATTTTGGAGTATCTTGCAGAGAACCAAAAAAATATGGTTTGTTCCTCGGCAGATTTATCTAACAGCGACAACACGCAGAGTTTTTTGAATAAGGTCGGTATTTTGAAACCGGGTGATTTTAGCGGTGCATTTTTGCAGGCAGGAGTTTCGGAACTCACTATGGGTGCGGTTTCGTGCGGCGTTGCTCTACACGGCGAATTAATTTCATCTTGTGCGACATTCTTTGTTTTTAGCGATTATATGAAACCTGTTATGCGCCTCGCCTCGCTTATGGGTTTGCCGGTGAAGTTCATTTTTACGCACGATTCTTTTAGGGTTGGCGAGGACGGTCCTACGCACGAGCCTATAGAACAGGAACAACAGGTTCGCCTTTTGGAGAATTTAACTTTGCCGAGCGGAAAGCCTGCAATGTTGGTTTTGCGCCCTGCCGATGCAGCAGAAACAACGCTCGCTTGGGAATTGGCAATGGCAAACGGTGATAGTCCCACAACGCTGATACTCTCAAGGCAGGCGATGCCGGCACTTGAAAATTCGGTGCAAAAAGTATTTGCCGCAGGTTATATTGTTCAAGACGGTAAAGATTTGAATTTTGTCGCTAACGGTTCGGATGTGTATTTGTGTTGTCAAGCGGCGGAAATTTTACGAAAAGAAGGTCTTTCGGTGCGTGTGATCAGCGTTATGAGTCCACGGTTATTTGCCGATTTATCTTTGAATGAGCAAGAGGCGTTAATTCCAAGATGGGCACCTGCCTTTGCGGTATCGAGCGGTTTGCCGAGTGTTTTTGAACCCGTGGTAGGGCGACTTGGCAATTCGTGGGGTCTTTCGCAATTCGGCAAGTCTGCACCATTTACGGTTCTTGAAAAGGAATTCGGCTACACGCCAGACGCTGTGGCTGCAAAAGCAAAAGCGTATCTAAAAGAGTATGCTAAAATGCGAAATGATTTGAGAGAATAATGAATTGATTTGTATAAAAATAAGATTATGATAACGAAAGAACACATAACAGAACTGAAACGCAGAGGAAACAGTGACATTGCAAACCTTGTGACCGCTCAACGAGACGCGGGCAGTGTCAATTTTATTCTTGAAAATTTGGGACAATTGCCCAATGATTTTCATGCGGATTTTCTGTATAATCTATTGAAACACGATCATTCACAAGTTCGCTTAAATGCTGTAAAAAATATCGGAAAATTAAATGGAAAATCAGACACAAAATCTTTAATTGCTCTTTATAAAAATGAAACAGACACAAGCGTAAGGCGCGAAATTGTGTCGTCAATCGGAAGGCAAAGAAAATGCTCCAATAAACCGATACTTTATAATTTTTTGAGCGATGAAGACCCCAAAATCGTTTGTCAGGCAATTCGAGGATTGCTTGTTTTTGAAAACGATCAAGAAGTAGAAGAACATTTGCGCCCTCTCATAAATCACCCAAACGAAATGGTGCGAACCGTGATTTATAAAGAATATTTTGTAAAAGAACAAACAAAAAAAGATGCTTTGCCTCACGCAAAAACTTATGATTTTTTGAAAAATGTAATCGTCAATGCAGATGTTTTAGAGACATTAAAATTTGTTCCAGATGAAAGTGTACATTTAACTTTTACTTCTCCGCCGTATTACAACGCTCGCGATTATTCTATTTATCCGAGTTATCAGGCGTATTTGGAATTTTTAGAAAAAGTTTTTATTGAAACTCATAGAATAACAAAAGATGGCAGATTTTTGATTGTTAATACTTCACCTATAATTATTCCGCGCGTAAGTCGTTCACATTCAAGCAAACGCTACCCAATTCCTTTTGATTTGCACCCATATTTAGTAAAAAACGGATGGGAATTTATTGATGATATTGTTTGGTTAAAACCTGAATACAGCGTAAAAAATCGCGTCGGAGGTTTCCACCAACACCGAAAACCTTTGGGTTATAAACCAAATTCCATAACTGAATATTTAATGGTTTATCGGAAATCAACCGAAAAATTATTGGATTGGAATATACGAAGTTATGACAATAAGACGGTCGAAGAAAGCAAAGTCGCGGGCAACTATGAAACTACAAATGTTTGGAAAATAGATCCTTGTTTTGATAAAGTACATTCGGCGATTTTTCCTGTTGAACTTTGCAAACGAGTAATTCAATATTATTCATATAAGGGCGATTTGATTTTTGATCCATTTGGAGGTAGCGGCACAGTTGGCAGAACCGCAAAAAAAATGGACAGGTTATTTTTCTTGACAGAGCAAGAACCTAAATATTTTGAATATATGCAATCTAAAGCCGGAGCACAAAATATGTTCAATGAATGCAAAACTCAATTTTTAACATTAGAACAATTTAAAAAGAATGCAAAATGACACTTACAGACCAAATCATAAAAAATATCATTATACGCGTAATAAAATCACAGGATTATCGCATTGAAATCGTAAATCTAATCAATGCCGAATTTTTGCAATTTTCCATAGATTTTTTCAAAAAGATAGTTACTGCAAAACTTAATTCCGAAAATATTACAATTGATTGGTATCGAAAATCTTTTATGGATGAGGGTTTGCCAAGCGATGATATTGCTATAAACTCAGGTCTTAATAAAAAGACAATTAGCAATATGTATGGCTCTGCAACAAAAACTATTGTCATTGAAGCCGCTAACGAACATTTTGAATCGCTTTACAATAGTATTCAATCACTTGTTGAAATAGAAAATGAAATCGACCTTACTTTGACCGTAAAAATAAAAGGTGTAAGTGTTGATTTAAATGTATCTGAAAGTTTAATAGTAATCAATACTTTGGCAGTGAAGCGTTCGGCTTTGCGCGGCGGGTTATGGAGCACAGCAGGAAAAAGTGCCGAAAAATATTTAATGCTGGCTTTGTGCAAGTTATATCAAGTTTCGGAAATAAATTACGATGCTTCACATTTTGTAAAAGACAAAGGCAAAAAAGTTGATAGAGAAATTGACTTTTATCTACTCAACAATGGCAAACAATATCTATGCGAAATAAAACTTATGGGCAAAGGTAACCCGGAAAGTGCCGATGCAATTTTTGCAAGAAAATCTGATATTTTTATCGCAGATACTTTATCGCAACAAAATAAACATCAAGCGGAAGAGTTGAATGTTAATTGGGTTGCTTTGCGAGATGAAAACGGATATAAAAAGTTTGGCAAAATTTTGCAAAAATTGAATATTCCTCATAAAAATTACGATGGTAATTTGGAAATTGATTTGCCTAAAATTTTAGAAGAATTATTTAAAGGAAACCTCTAAAAACTCCCTTTGTAACACAATTCTACAGATTTGAGTTTTTAGAGACGACGGCGATCCTGCGAGCATTCACCGCAGGATGACATTATCACCATAAAAACGCAGTTCGCCCATGTCGCTTGGTAACCTCTACCAACCTCTTAGGAGGTTAATAGAGGTTACCTAAAAATATACAAATGCGAAAAGAGTTGCAGGAACTCTAAAGTTCCACTTTTAGTCCGCAATAAAATCTTGCTCTGTCGATTCCGCCAAAGGAAAATTCCTTTTCGTCTTTTGAAAGAATGTGGATAAATACGGCGTATAAATAAGCGTTGTGATTTGGAATTTTCTGTTCAATTTGAGCATTCCAAAACCAAGCGGAGGGAATGTTCAAATCACTTTGAATTTTGCTGCGATATGCGAGTTCGTGCTGAATTGTTAGACCGCTACGGAAGTTATAGTTGATATAAAATTTTGCTGATTTTTGGGCAGGTAAAACTTCGTTGTAAAAAACTTCATCGAATAACCATTCGCAAAGTGTGAGAAAAGAATTGTCTTTACATCCATCTCGGAAGAGAAAAGAAAATTCTTCTCCCGATGCAGCCGCTCCAATTTTTGCTTTTTTAGTTAAATAATAAATTTCTGCCTGCGAACCGTAAGATAAGAAAAAATTATCAAAATTCCCAAGCAGATAATGTTTTGTTTCCATATTCAAAGAGCCGATTTTGTAATTTAAGTTCCCGAAAAATTTCGATGCGACTCCGTTTATAAGCGTGCCGAGAGTTAATTGCGTATTTTGAGTTGTATTGAAGTTCGCCCACAAACTATCGGAAAAAATACCTCTGCTTATCAATAAATAATTTGAAACTCTATTTGAAATTTTATTTTCTTTTTCAAACCAGCCCGAATAATAAACTTCATCATTTTGTTTATTTATTTTATCTGCCGATACACCTACCGAAAAACTCTCTCCTCCAATTTTTGCGGCAACAAAAGTTTCATTATTTTTTTTCGTTTCTTGTTCCAATTCGGTTGTGAGATTTTCTGTTGCGGGATTCAAATTTTGAGTTCTCACAAAAAATTCGGTATTTAACTTTTTTGGTAAAAAGAAATTTCCGTTTATCTCTACTCGCGGACTAATTTCTAAGGCTGTCCATTCGCCTGCGGCAGTGCTATCGATTTTTCTCCAAGCCCAAATGAATTCTTTGCCTGCAAGGACTGAAAAATTTCCGATTGAGCCGTTATAGCCGACTCCTCCGAATGCACTTGAATATGCAGGTAAATTTTCGCCGAACCACGCAAAATCTTGCTTGCCTCCGAGTTGCTTTTTTCTTTCGTCAAAGGTTGCGTTGCTAAAATGATCAACTTGATTACCTTGAAATGTTGCCCAAAAACCGTTGTAATTTGGAGTGGTAAAACCGCCGTAGAGCATTGGAGTTCGGTTTGCCTCGGCATTTGCGGATAAGAGTTCCTGCCAAAGTTCATCGCCGATTTCGTTGCCCGTAAAAAAGTATAATGACGGGTCGCCGACTTGCCAATTCATTACGGGGGCAAAGCGGTTGTAAAGGCGGTAGTCTTTCCATTTTGAGGGTCGCCAAATTTCCTCTTCACCTCGGATTGAAATTGCACCCGGCATTCTGCTGTATGTGTAGGTTGGCATTGCGGTAATGTGCGTTCCGAGTTCGCTTACAAATGGCGTTAGCGCAGGCGTTTCTCCCTGCACTGCGGCAAATGCAAAAAATGGAAAAAGGAGTATTAAGAAAAAAGGCACGGAGAGAAAATTACAAATGTTATTGTGTGGGGTGTGGGGAATAGAGTGTAAAGTTGAAAGTGGGGGTATAGGGTGTGGCGTGTAGGGTGTGGGGTATAGGGAACTCGGCGTTGCAAGAGTTGAAATGTAAAGTGAAAAGTGTAAAGTATTCTCTACTCTCTACTCTCTACTCTCTCAACTTTTTCTACCTTCCCCTCCATTATGCGTTCTTTCAAAATATTCCGTGTTGCACTTTTTGTGCTTGCCGCTTGTTGTTCGCTTGTGCTTGTTGCCTGCGGTTCGGACTCGGTGTCTGGCAATAATGAGGATAAATCTTCGAGTTCGAGCATAAAATCTTCTTCGTCAATTGCCGATGGCGGCAGTTCAAGCGGAGGAATTTCCTCTTCTGCGGGTGGTAATTCAAACTCAAGCAGTTCAAATGCGAGCAGCAGTTCAAACGCGGCGAGTTCCGCATCTAAGCCGGCAGGCAGTGCAGACGATTGCAATTTCTCAAAAAAGAATTATATAAATGTCGCTTGCAATTATAACAAAACCGTAACTCTAAGCAGAGATGTTTCAGTAGGACCTCTCGCAAAATTGAAATTTACAGACGGAGCATCACTTGAACTTGGCGGTTATACGCTTTCACTCGTTGGCGGGTCAGAACTTTATTTTAGCGAAAATTCTTCACTCAATGTAGATGATTGGAGTTCATTGGAAATTAACGGAACAAGCAGCAGAAATGTATTTATAGGTGCTGAAAACGGGAAATGGAAGGGAATAACAATTTCATCTTACGGAACAACTTTTGATGCGGAATATTTAGATTTGTCGGGAGCACAAGTCGGAATTTATTTTGGCGGTAAAGGAGTGCTGAAGAACAGCAAAATACACGGTTGCACCGAAGGTATAAAGATAAACAGACCTTTTGATTCGGGTAAATTTGAGGGCAATGATTTTAGAGAAAATAATTATGATGTGCGTGCATCTCTTGAGAGTTTGGCATCGCTGGGTTCGCCTTATCAGTTTGCGGGAAAAATGCTTGTGCCCGAAACAGAAACCATAAGTGATTTGAAACTGCCCGCTTTCACATACAGAGTAAATGGCGGTGTTTATATTACGGGCGTTGTTACAATAGACCCCGGTGCACATTTTCTGTTCAGCGAATTTTCCTTTGTGACAGTTCTCTCCGGCGGTATAAAAGCGGTTGGCAAAACCGATTCGCCTATAATTTTTGAGGCAAATGATTCTCGCGGTTTTTGGGGTAAAGACGAGTCTGCCAACAGCGATAAAACGGCTTTCCTATTTGAAGGCGGTTGTTCAACTGCAAGCGTTTTTGAGCATTTTGAGGTGTTGCGGGCAAAGGTCGCTTTTGCAAATTATTGCTACAATGCGATTGATTTATCTTACGGGAAAGTAATTGACTACTACCATTCCGCATATATCACGGGTGGCGGCGGAAGTCAAATTTTGCGGGATA
>BNUP01000033.1 GCA_025997455.1 Fibrobacterales bacterium
TTTTTTTCAATTCCTTTGTATATACCTTTGCAGTATTGTATAGCAACCTGTTTAAAAAGGCATGTTTCCAATACATCTGCATTTCTACTATAAAATGCCGTCCTTTCTCGTCAAAGCATTTGACATCCACAAAGGAGTCTTTGCTCATCGGGTTTTCGGGGAGTATTTCGGCAGGTTCGTATTCTAAATCTATAATTTCGCAGTCGTCGGGGAGCGGGAGGAGTGAGTTCAAAAAACTCATCATTAAATCTTTGTGTTCAACAAAGATTTTTTTGAACGGAACATCGTTTTTGGGGTCTAAGTAGGTGGGCATTGGGGGAAGTTAGAAAATGCACTTGGCAGTGCAGGGTGGGGTATAGGGTGTGGCGTGTAGGGTGTGGGGAATAGAGTGTAAAGTGTAAAGTTGGGAGTAGAGTTTGTAGGGGCGTGGTTTTTAACCCGCCCTTTTAGAATTGCAAGGGGAAATGATGGATTTTTTTTGGGGGAGTTCTTAGGAGATTACTATAGGGGCGACCACCGGTCGCCTGTTTTATCTGCGTTATTATCTTAGTTTATTCTACCCTGCAAGCGACCGGCAAAAGAGAAGTCTTTTGTGTTGTTTTCGCTCTGAACGCCGAGGTTCAAAGTGAAGCGGTCGTTGAGTTTTTTCTGCACATAAATTGAACCCTGAACATCTTTAATATGATCAAGTTTCTTTCCGTCTTTGCCGTATTTCGCACGATGGCTGTCGTATTCCGCCTCTATTATAATTTTATCCAAACCGCGATAGAAGGAGAAATCCAAGCCGCCGAGCAAAGGTCCAACGGGATTACAAGAACTTGGAATATTACCGCCGTCTTCTCTTTCGTCAGAACCTTCTTGATCATCTAAACCGATAAGAGCAAATTCCAAGAATGCGTTCAAATTTTTCAACGCACCTGCCTCACGGACAATAGGAGCACGAACAGCGAAATCCACAGTGTGAGTTACATCTGTTTCTTTGGAATAAATTCCGTCGAATACATTGGAACGATAACCTACGCCTATATCTAAATCTTGAATTCCTGAAAGTTCCTTGAAGCCGAAATACACGCGCAAATCGCCTCTATTCAAGTTTGCATCACCGCTCACGAGTGCAACATCAAGAGTCACATTTTCGGAGAAGTTGTTCAAACCGAATTGAATTGCGTTTTCAGGATCATAAGAACTCATAAATCCCGATGCACGAACGCTTACATTTTTGCTCGGGTCAATCAAATTTTTATTCTTTTTTGCATCGACATATCCGCCGAAAGACTTACTGCCAAAGCGGGTGGTGTTGTCCCAGCGACCGATTTTGAAATTCACATAGTCGCCTTTCTGCCAAGCCCACGCCTCATAAAGTTGAAAGTAATCTCGACCGTCTTTTGAAACATCGCCTTTGTAGCCGTTAGGATACATTCTCAAATGAACTTTGCCCTGAAAATTTTCGGACTCGGTCAGCACTTGCAAATTAGCACGACCCCACCATTGGTCGAGGTTGTTATCGCTCCAATCGGAATTAACAGGCATAACTTTTTTTGCCTGAATTTCAAAATTGGCAGGAACATCAACAACTGCGAAATCGTTCTTGGGGGCACGGCTGCCGCGTTTTTTCTTTGCTTTAGGTTGTGCTGCTACTTGAGAAACGAGTGCTTCTGTTGCCTTTGCAACTTCCGCGGAATCTTTTACAACTGCAGCCGCCGAGTCGAGTACTACGGCTTGAACTTCGGGTGCAGGAGCCGCCTCGACAACGGGAGCGGGTGCTGCTTCGGGTGTCGGTGCAACTTCAGCAACAGGCACAGGAGCGGCTTCGGGTGCAACGACTTGTGCTTCGGGCACAGGTGCAACTTCGGCAACAGGAGCGGGCACGATTTCGGCAACGGGTGCCGGTGCGGGAGCAGGTGTTGGTGCAGGAGCAGGTTGAGCGTTAGCAATGACGGCAAACGCCGCAGTGCATAGAATTGTCTTGAAACATCTGTTCATAGGAGGACTCCAATTTATATTACAAGGGGGAAATGTAGAAAAATCACGCGGTAGTGCAATTTGGGGTATAGGGTGTTGGGTGTGGAAAATACGGCATTGCAAATTTTTCTGGGGCACTCTATCCACACCGCGTTCACAATTTTTACCCAACACTCTAACTTACGAGTGCTAAAGCACTCTCTCTCAGAAAGCCAAACTCTTGGCTTTCTCTGTTGCAAGTTTGGGAGAGGAGAGAAGGGAGAGGGTATGGGGAATAGAGTGTAAAGTTATTATTCTCTACTCTTTACTCTTTACACTTTTTTTTGGTGCGATTTTTGAGCGGCATAAATGCCGCCCCTATACCCCTCACCGCAAACTTTCTACCTTCCCCATTATGATTTCAACTTCTTTCTCTGCAATGCAAAGTCCGCTTTCCGCAATGCAAACGGATGCACAAAAAATAAACGAGAGCGGACACAGAGTCGCCAACATCAACACCCCGAATATGACCCCGCCCGTAGATTTGGCAGAAGAACGAGTCATTCAAATTGAAACGGAAAAGGATTTTGCCGCAAATGCGGAAGTAATAAAAACTCAAGACAAAATGCTCGGCGAACTCATAGATTTGGTAACCTGAAAAGCGGCACCGTTAGAGGCACAATAGAGAACCTCTATTAACCTCGTAAGTAGTTGATAGAGGTTCTCTGAGCGACACGGGCGAACCATCGTTGGTCTTATTTAATGCAGGTTCGCCGTCGTCTCTAAAAACTCCAATTTTATGATATTGTGGTTCAGATGAGTTTTTAGAGATTTCCAATATTAGAACTCGACATAAAAGGGTTAAAACATTCAACCCCCACAAAACCTACATCGCCGAATAAAGCACAAACTCCAAACCCGACTGCATTTTTTCAGCACCCGCGGGTCGCGAAACAAACTGCTGAACGCCAAATGCAATGTTCGATTTCTGCAAAGCCTCTGCGAAGTTCAACAGCGACGGATAGTCTGCCTCTGTGGTGGTCTTTATTGTAACTCTGCGATAAGTGCCGAATTTTTCCTCTACCGGTTTTTCGAGACCGTTCAAACGCACCTGATTTTGAATAGACAAATTTCGCAAGGCGAGAACTTCCGCGTTAATTTTTGCAGGGTCGAGCAGAGGCTGGTGTTTTAGGTCTTTGAAATTCGGCTGATTTATTCCGCCGTGAATGCTGAACTCAACATTGCCGTCTTTTATCGTTGCGGAATCTGACATTGCCAAATCTAAAACCTTGTTCCGCAAACCATCCATAAATGAAGTGCGGGTGCGGGCATCTATTGCAACCGCCCGTGCAAAAAAGAAGTTAGGGGCTTGGTATGCAAGGTCTAAATAACCTATTCCGTCGGGAGTTGCTTTGTAGAATGTGCTAAGCATAATATGAAACGCCTGCTTTTGATACGGCACGCGGTCGCTCAACGCCTGCTCTTTATAGTCGGTTAAAACTTTACCTTTTAAATATATATCGGGGCGCATTGTTTTTACAACCTCTTCCACCGAACCATTCACGGGAATTGTGGGGTCATCTGCCCTTTTGCCTTGAGCCGTAAGCGTGGGAGCACCCGCCTCGCGCAGAACTTGTTTGGCGGTAGTCTCCTCCGTAAGTCCGAGAATATCCACAACCTCTTGAGGAATAACTCCGCGAAGGAAACTCGGAACTCCAAACAGTTCCAAATACACCACAAAGGCTATAATACCGAAGAACAGCATATAGAACGCGTTTGAGCCGAGACTAGCACCCCCTCCGTTTCCCGAATCGCTGCTCTTCTTTTTGGGAACAATTTTTAACTTTAGCGGTTTAGGTTTGCCCAACACTTGTTTAGCCGATTGTTTCGGTTTTTGAGAACGAAGGGAAGGCATTAAATTTGACTTTATCATAAAATTCTCTCGCTAAAATCACTACCTGCTACACGCAGTTTAAGGTTACTCCCACTGCGGCAATGCACTCCGATAACTTGGAGAAATTACCGTGTTTTTCCAATGAAAATTTAGAAACCGCATCCCAAACGGAAATTTTTATACCCTGCGGCAAACCTGCCGCCTGCTTTATAAGTTCATCGGTAAAATCCTTATTCGCGGTGAGTTCTCCGCAAAATTTAACAACTCTTTTTGCCTTTGAAAATTGCGAAAAACCGCTTTCCAAAATTTTGATTATCGCCTCTGCACTCGGCTCGGCTGTTCTAATTGCGAGAGGTCCAGAACCATCGCCCCATACCGCTATTACAGAATGATCATCTGCTTTTAGAATGCATTTCACCGTGCTGCCCAGACCTTCCGTCACTTCGAGCAAATTCAAGGTTGCAATTATATCTGCGGTTAAGCACGCGGGTCGAAGTCCGTTTTTCTCAACATCGGGAGAACAAAATGAGTCGATGAATTTTCTTTTCAGGGCGGTAACTGTGGCTCGTTCGGCTTTCTTTTCATTTGGGTAAAATGCAATATCAAGTTCGTAATCATCGGATTTTTCTGCGTTTGCAATCTTCAAAATTTCACCCGCTTTGCCCGTCTCAACGGCAGAAGAAAACTCCCATTGCACATAATCTGTTGCGTTTTTTGCCTCTTTTGGTATTTCAACTGTGCGAATTAACCCGTAACCTGCGGGGAAAGAAACCGCTATGCTTTCAAATTTCGATTGCACATTGCTGCGAATCCAAGAAGACAGTGCCGATGCGTAAATAGATGTGTCTGCCAACGGGTCGCCGGATGCAGGGAGTGAATCCACCTTAAATATTTTCTTTTGACTTGGGTCGGCAAGTGCGATTTTTAGCCCCGTTCGGCTTATATCTATTCCTAAACAAACATATTCTTTAGCCATTGTTGTAAAAATACAAAAAAAAATGCAATTGTGGTAAAAAAAATGAGTTGTAGGGAATTAAGGTGAGCGGGTTGGGGTGTGGGGTGGAAACTAAACCATTAAACCGCAAACTGCCAATTCAAAGGAGGGAAGGTCGGAGTAGAATCCGTTTTTTTTTGCACAGGAGATTTCATCGAGTTCCAAGAGTGTTTTTTTTAGAGTGCCGGGTTGCCAGCGGCTGCATTGCTCCGGGAAACGATTTTTGGAGTATAAGAATGTTTGGTTCGGCAGGAACAATTTTGAGACGATTTCGTTATCGGGAACTCGTTTGCTTTTTAGCGATTGTATGTGTAAAAGTCGCAGAGTGTGGCTTCTGAGCGCACCCAAAACCGAGAAAAATGCTGCATCCCCCTCTTCGGTTAAAATACGGCGAAACTTCGGTAAAAACGCGGCTATGTTGCGAAACCCGAATGATTCTTGGAGTTCGTAAGCGGGCATTTCGCGGTCTTGAGGAATAAATAATTGACAGAGTTGCAGGGTGATTTCGGGAGTTGCAGGGTTATAGATAACGATTTTTTGGATTTCTTTGTGGATTCGTTCGGTGTCCGTGCCTATTGCATCGGCGATGTATTGGGCGGTTTGCGGCAATATATTTTTTTGAAATTCCTGTTTTATGTGTGCGGCAACCCAGTTAGCCAAGGTATATATTGTGGGCGGAGTAAATTCCTCTACCGCTTTTAAGTCTTTGAACTTTTTATAGAGAGCGGAGCGTTTGTCTATTTCTGCAAATTCGAGGGCGAGAGAACCGTTAATTCCCGTGGCAATAAATTCGGCTAATTTTTTTGTGTCATCGGCGAGCATAAGTTCACAGTGCCTTACCAAGACCGCCGAGTTTGTGCTGAAAAAAGACGGTGCAAGTGCCTCTGCTATGTCTTCGGATATGGATTTTTCCGAGTTTGAATCGTATTCGCTTGCAAAAAATATTTTCCGCTCTGATTTGCTGTGCCCCTCACCCAAAGCCGAGTCCCAGAACGCGGCTGTCCTTTTGTTTTTTGCAAAACCGTCTTCACCTATAAAAGCGAAAAGCATTTAGGGAAGGTAGAAAGTTTGCACGCGGCGGTGCAGGGGTGGAGAGTGGAAAGTGGAGAGTGGAGTGTAGGGACTAGGGAGAAGGGAATTGTAGGGGCGGCATTTATGCCGCCCGTTTTGTGGTAGGGGCGGGTTTTAATAAGTATATCTGCCCTATTAAAAAGAAACCTGAGATAATCTGTATATATACAATGGCAGAAAACCCGCCCTGTTGTGTGAAGAATTCGTCATTCTGCGCGACCATCGCAGAATCCTGTATGGGCAAATAGTATTCGCCCGTTTAGCATTGCATTTTTAGATTATCGTGTTCCCCGTGTCGGAGCACGAGGACAACCTGTGCCCGATAATGACACAAAGGGTGAACGCGGTGTGTGCCGAGCGCACCATCTGACAACATTACCCCGCCAATCTCAATGCGGCGTTTTGCAATGCTTGTTCGGCGGTGAATTTTTTTGCGAGCAGGCGGGATAAAACTTTTTGAAGTTCATATAGCCGTTCGATTTTCGATTCGTTATTTTCAATTTTTTTCTTTATTTTTAATGCCAAACCTTCCAAGAAAAATACCGTGTCGTTGAGCGATTTTTCAAGTCCTGCACACAAAAGAATTGCGGCGGATGCATCTCCGTTTTCCGTAAATCTAATGAAATCGTCAATCCGCTTTTCGAGTTCCAAATAATTTGAGTCTATAGCAGACATAGCCCGACCAGCAGACCCCATTGCAAATTCCAAAATGCTCTCGCTTGAAGTATATCCAAAATGCAAAAGTATCTCACCCACTTCGCTATCCGTAATTGAAGGCACGGCAAAGCACACCGCTCGCGACCGAATAGTTTTTAGCATTGAATGCCGTGAATCGGCTGTTAAAATAAAGTAAGTATTTCGCGGAACTTCTTCAAAAGTCTTCAAAAGTTTATTCGCCGCCTCCTCGTTCATCTGGTCTGCGTTCGGTATAATCACCACTCGATTTCCCGATGCGACTAACACAAAATTCTGCATAAGCCATTCCACCATACCAACCGAAATTAACGCACTCTCGGTGATATATCCCGTATGAAACGGATTTTTTTGCATTTTTCCCGATGCACTCGCAATATTTGCGGCTATTTTCGCAGGCGTATCCCTGTCTTCCGCTTTTCCGTCTATAGGCACAAGCCAAATCAGCGGTTCATTTGAGCCTTCGCGCAACATATCGGCTACCTGCATAGCCAATGCCTTTTTCCCCACGCCTGCCGCTCCGTCGAGCAACAACATCTGCGGAAAACGCCCTTGTATAAAAGCATTTTTCAAAGTCGCCAAAACAACTTCGGCGGATTTTGGTATGTGTTTAGAGTTTGGCAAGGAGGGAAATACTCATTGTGCAGCCTTCCAAGCGGCGGTGTGTTTTGCACCTGCCTTGTGTAAAATCTTGCCTATTTCGGGGAAGGTTGAACCTTCACCGCTCGCCTCTGCCCAATCGACAGGAGTGTATCCGTCGCCGTCTGTGGCGTTTATGTCGATTTTATTTTTGCCAAGCGAGATGAGATATTCAACCACTGCCTTTTTACCCTCGCGTGCCGCCTCGTGAAGAGGGGTCTTTTTGTCCATATTCTTAGCGTTTGGATTTGCGCCGCCTTCAACTAAAACTTTTACATTTTCGTTTGCACCGTAAGTGGCGGCTAAATGCAACGCCGCACCAATGCTCTGCAATTCAGGGTCTCTCTGTTTTTGAGCCTCAACGAGCAACTTAAAAATCGGTTCGCTGAGCGAATCTTGACGAGTTGCGGCATCTTCAAGCGGAGAAAGTCCGAGTTGCGCGCTCTTTATGCTGATATCTGCACCTCTGTCCAAAAGCCATTTTGTCACCACCAAATTCCTCTTATTCACCGCCATTGAAAGTGCGGTATTTCCCTTTGCATTTGGCGTGTTTATGTAATCTTTGGAGCAGGCGAGGAACAAACTCATATTAGTTGTGTCTCGTTCCAAATTTGCAGTGCTCTGTTTCACATAGGAAACGAACTGATCATTGCTCATCGCAACGGGGGGTTCAAGTCCCTCAAAATATTTACGAATATCTTCAGGCTTATTTGCACTGGGATTTTGGAGGTCTAACTCCACTTTGCAGGCTGTTAGCACGAATGCCGCACACGCGAGAAATGCAATTTTCTTTAACACAATTACCTCTGCTAACTGGTTTTAATGGTTTATATGTGTAAATATATATTTTTTTTGCGGATTGTCGTAATATTTTTTTAGATTTTTTTTTCGGTGCACTCGGCACACACCGCGTTCACAATTTTTCACTCGGCAGTGCAGGGGTGGGGTATAGGGTGTGGCGTGTAGGGTGTGGGGAGTGGAGTTTTGAAAGGTGGTATTGGAATTGTAGGGGCGAATAGTATTTGCCCGTTTAACATTGCAGGTAGGGAGAGGGGAAACGGGAGAATTCCATTCTATGTCATTCCCGTGCAGGCGGAAATCTTGGATGCATTTCTGCAAATCCCGTTTCTTGTCATTATCGAGTCAAGGGGTAGCGTAAAACGCGTGTAGGGGCGACCATTGCCGACATTGTTTACACAGATTATCTCAGGTTTCTTTTTAATAGGGCAGATATGCTTATTGCAACGCCGAGTTCCCCACACCCCACACCCTACACCCCACTTTCAACTTTACTCTCTACTCTTTACTCTCTACTCTTTTCACTTTCAACTCTTGCAACGCCACATTGCATTTTTCTACCTTCTCTAAATGTCAAAAAATTTTTACGCGACCACGCCGATTTATTATGTCAATGACAAACCGCACATCGGGCACGCATACAGCACGGTTTTAACCGATGTTCTCACGCGCTTTCACAGACTTTTCGGGTTTGATGCCTCGTTTATGACCGGGGTCGATGAGCACGGGCAAAAAGTGCAGAAGGCGGCGGCGGCAAAGGGAGTTTCTCCGCAGGCGCATGTTGATGAATATAATTTGCATTTCAAAAATTTATGGGCAAAGTTGAATGTGGAATATATCCATTTCATTCGCACAACAGACGGCTATCACAAGGATTTTGTCAGAGATGTTTTGCAAAAACTTTACGATAAAGGCGAGATTTATTCAAAGGAATATTCGGGATGGTATTCGGTAGGCGAGGAACGATTTTTTGAGGAGAGCGAACTTGTCGATGGCAAAGACCCTATTTCGCACCGCACGGTTGAATGGTTGCAGGAGAAAAATTATTTTTTTAAGATGAGTAAATATCAGCAAACTTTAATCGATTATATAAATGCAAATCCAAGTTTTATTATGCCTGATTTTCGTAAAAATGAGGTGCTCGGTTTTTTGAAACAACCGTTGAACGATTTGTGTATAAGTCGTCCTAAATCGCGGCTTGCTTGGGGAATTCCCTTGCCCTTTGACGAGGATTTTGTGACTTATGTTTGGGTCGATGCTTTGGTGAATTATATAAGCGGAGTGCAGAATTTTAAGCATAAAGACGGCTCGGCGTTTTGGCCTGCAGATTTTCATATTATAGGCAAGGATATTTTAACCACTCATTCGGTTTATTGGACAACGATACTTTTCGCACTCGGCTGGCAACAACCAAAGCATATTCTCGCACACGGGTGGTGGCTCATAGACGGCTCAAAGATGAGTAAGACAAGCGGAACAGGCATTAACCCTATGGATTATGTGGATAATTACGGCGTTGATGTTTTTCGTTATTTTTTGATTCGCGAAATGGTTGTGGGTCTTGATGCGACTTTTAGTCACGATTCCTTTGTTCGGCGAATTAACTCGGATTTGGCTAATGATTTGGGTAATGGATTGAATCGAATACACAAATTGATTCTATCTAATTTTGACGGAAAAATTCCTGCGGTTGCCGGCGGTATTTCGGGTAGTTCGTGGGGAGAGCAGGAGAAGGAATTGGAAGGTTATTCTGCTAAGGCTATTGAGTTTGCACGGGCGAATATCGGCGAAGTGAAGTTGTCGCTTGTTGTGGAAGAAGTTTTAAATTCCGTTAAAGCGTTGAATAGGTATTTGGAAGCCACCGTGCCTTGGAAATTATCTAAGGGCGGTGAAGCGGAGCACGAGAAATTGGCGGTTGTTTTATATGCTGGTGCAGAAGTTTTAAGAATTGCACTCGCGTTGCTTTCTCCTATTATGCCGCAGAAATGCGAGGTTGGAAGATTGATGCTTGGTGCTCCGATTATCGATGAAAATTCGCTTAGATTTGGAGTTTTGCAAGGCGGTGAAACGCTCGGAAAGGGCGAGGCGCTTTTTCCGAGAATTGTTGAGAAAACAGAGGAATAGTTATGTCGTCTGACCTCAATTCGTTACTTGCAAAAACTCTGTTCGTCAATAAATTGGTGAGCAAAGAGCAAATTGAAAATCTTTGGAAATTCGTCACGCCGCAAAAAAATATTTTAGATTTACTTTGCGATGGAGGTTTTGTGAAACCGCAGGCGGCGGAGCAGGTGCTCTCTCTTGTGCAGAAAGTTCAGGCGGCGGTATCAACGGAGCAAGCGGCGGTATCTGAAGTATCGGCAGTGTCGGTGGCGGAGAAAGATGAGCCGTTGGAAACATTGGAGAATACTGCAATTTTTAATATTGGAGTTGAGGAAAAGCAAGTGGATAAAGTGGAAAATATGACCGAAACTGCAATTTTGGGTGCGAGCACCGATATAGGCGAAATTCCATGCGTAGATGGTTTGCAGCGATATTTTTAGTTTTATTTGGCGAGTTTGCCTTTGCCGAGCAGGCGAAAATTACATTATATTTGGGGGGCGATTTTTCCGCTATCCCCTATCATTTAGGAGTTCTTTCCGAAATAGAACGATTGCAAGTTCCCATAGATTCGGTGGTGGGAAATGACTACGGGGCTTTTGTCGGGGCATTGTGGAGTGCGGGTTGGAGTCCTGTGCAAATTGATGATTTAATAAAATCGTGGCGACCTTTGGAGCGGAGCGAAAGAGATGAAATTTCTGCGTTGTTCAAAAAACGATGGGTGATTAAGCATAAAGAAAACGGAAGTCCTATTTTGGGTAGCACAAATAACGAAATTTATTTTGGAAAAGAATTGTTCAATTTGCAAGTGCAAGAGGCGTTATGGCGGGCAGATGTTGGCAAACGGGTTGCATTTCGGGAGGAGAAAAACGGCTATCCGTTTCCTCATATATTTACACCCCCCTCGCCAAGTCCCGCTTTAACAGCGGGACTTATACCTCCCCCCGTCTCTTCCGCCCTCAGGGCTGACGGGGGGAACGATTTACCCCCCTCGCCAAGTCCCGCTTTAACAGCGGGACTTATACCTCCCCCCGTCTCTTCCGCCCTCAGGGCTAACGGGGGGAACGATTTACCCCCTTCGCCAAGTCCCGCTTTAACAGCGGGACTTATGCCTCCCCCCGTCTCTTCCGCCCTCAGGGCTGACGGGGGGAACGATTTACCCCCCTCGCAATCCTCCTCGCCTATGCATAGCGGGCGACCGCTGGTCGCCCCTACACCATCAAGAATATTCTCCACACCTCACGCAATTCGCGATACAAACGGCACGGATGCGGAACGCTATCTATGGCAGTTATTAAAATCCGATACTTCACTGATAATTTTACAACCGCATTCAAAAATAGTAATCTCAGAAGAACTCCACAAAGCCGCATCTCATAAAACAAGGAATTCTTCAGATACTACAGTAACCTCTGATTCGCTTTTTCAGGCTGGAGTTCGGGTTGTGCAAAAAAATCGTTCGGTTTTAGCAAAGTTATCCGAGTCGTTATTTGAATTACCCAAAAAACAAAAAATGCAATATGAAGAAAATCAAATTCCTCCTCCGCGCTTTTTATATCTGCCGGTATTCGACAGTGTTCCGTCGGAGTATCAGGGACATTTGGAATCATTCTGGAATCCGCAGGATACGAGTATTTTGGCGGTATCTAATTTTTTACTCAACTTACAAAAAAACGGTTTGTATCCCGATGTGCATATTTCATTGGATACGGGTTCATATCTGCAAATCAATGCACAGGCAAACCCGCAACTTGCACTTTCTTTGCAAAACTTGGGCGGAACTTTTCTCGGAGCGAATGTAGGTGCTAATGCGGATTTTCGTTTTGTGAATCAGTTCGGTTATAACTTGAAATTCAGCGGATTTTACGGGCAGGGAATTAAAGGTGCAATTCCCGAAATTCGCTTTGAAAGATTACTTAACGGAGGCGGTGATTTTTTTGTGAAAGCGGAAATTTTGCAACTCACTCCTACGGATTATTTTTTGCGACCCATTTATGAGGAAGGGCAAATTATTGAAGAATTTCATAGAGATTTTACGGTTGGAATTGATAAAAATCTTGGTTATGGCAGCATTGCCCGCTTAAAAGGCACGCGCAATTTACGGGTTGCAATAGAAAGAGGCAAACAAGAAATTAAATCTGGCGCCGCATATTATTATGTGTATGAGGACGATACAATTCCCGTAAGTAAAAATTATGAAGTTGTCGCCGCACAAACGATATTTCCTTATGCGGAATGGACTTGGGAAAGCGAAAATTACAACAGATGGTTTGCAGATGAAGGTTTTTTGGCGAAAATAAATGCAGGTTTTAAGGCGGTTTCCCTGCAACTCTACGACCAGAGTGCACCGCTTTATCTCACAAGTTCGGGATTGCTTGCCGCAACAAAATCGCTTAATCGTTTTTTTTCAATTAGTTCTTCAATGGAATACGGCTTAAATATTCGTCGTTCAAAAAGCGGAAAAATTATTTTGCCGAGCGAACTTTATGGTATAAACGGCTACGACCCAGCACTCGAAAATCGTTATAGATTCGTTATGAATTTGGGAAATTATGGCGGCAATTGGGCAACTCCTAACAATACTTCGCATAGATATGGAGCGGTTTCGGCAGGCTTATCCTTGCAGAGCAACGGGACGGGATTATTTTTATTTGGCGGTGTTGCACGCGATTTTGAAAGAAATATGTGGGCGACTCTTGACAAAAACCGCATTTGGGCAGAACCTCAAATGAGGGTCAAAACTTCAATTTTTGATGTTTCTGTAGGTTGGAACATTTTAACCGATACGCATTTGAACGAAAAAAACGGCAGGTGGTTTTTAACGGTTGGGAACTTTTAACACACACCACACACCACACCCTATACCCCTGCACTGCAAAGTTTCTACATTCCCCCTATGATTACTCCAATGAGCAGAGTGGTGGTAGCCTGCACCGCCAAAAGCAAAGAGGAAACGCTGCACGCACTCCGAGAATGGGGTTGCTTGCATATTCTGCCGCTGCAAACACCGGAAAATGAGAATGTATCGGTCGCAAAAGCCGCGCTTACAACCGCACAAAAAGCACTTGATGCCTTGCCAACAAAAACATCGGGAGTTGCCACCGCAGGGTCTCCGCAACAAGGTCGCGATATAATAAGCGACATAAATTTCGTTCTTGCAATAAAGAAAACAGCAGAAGATACACTCACCGCAAGCAAAGCGGAATTGAAAAGAGTAGAGGCATTCGGCGAATTTAACCCGCACAAAATAAGAAAGTTGAGAAAAAGAGGTTTCTTTGTAAAACTATACTCCGCAGAAGAAAAACTGTTTAAGCCAAGTGACAACCTCGATTTTGCACTTGAGGAATTTTCCCGCACAAACGGCGAAGTGTGTTTCGCTGTGTTCGGACTTAAAAATATAGACCTTCCATATACAGAAATCGCTCTGCCTTCAAAATCGGTGGCGGAACTCAAAGAAGATTGTGATAAGGCGCTCAAATCCATAGATGAATGTGAAAGAGACCTCGCCGCTTATGCACAGAGACGAGCAGAGGCAGCCTCTCTGATAAAAGAAAAAGAAAGCGACCTTGCGGTGCAAACTGCCTCCGCAGGAATGAAGTCCGAAAAAATCGGCACAACCGCAACGCTTGGAATCGCGTTTATTCAAGGCTACTGCCCCAAATCAAAACTTTCCTCATTGCAAGAATTTGCCGCAAAAAACGGCTGGGGAATTACCGATGAAGAACCTGCCGCAGACGAGCAAGTCCCAACACTCCTAAAACATTCCAAAGCGGTGAAACCGATTGATGCACTGTATGGCGTTCTCGGCATAACTCCCGGTTATAGAGAGATAGATATAAGTTCGGTTTTTTTAACATTCTTCAGCATATTTTTTGCGATGATTGTGGGCGATGTTGTCTATGGTCTGCTATTTGCCGGCATAACATTCTTCGTCTCTAAAAAACTCAAAAATGCTCCCCGTTATCCCTTTCAATTCTTGTACTTAATGAGTTTCTGCACCATATTTTGGGGCTTTCTCAATGCGAGTTATTTGGGCTTAAACAAGTTGGAAGGCGAGGTGATGCTCGTTCCCGCCTTTATAGATATAGTCAGAGCGAGTTGGTCGCCCGATTGGTTGAAAAGTTTGGGTGCTTGGGTCAGGGATGAAGATAACACAAAACTTATATGTTTTTGCCTCGCTATTGTGCATTTGACCATTGCGCATATTTGGAACGCTTGGGTTCATCGCGATGAAAAGGCAACCGCTATTTCGCAGGTCGGTTGGCTCTGCACCACTTGGCTAATGTTCTTTTTGGTTAAAAATATGATACTCGGCGATGTTCTTCCACAACCCGCAATATACGCGGGCGTGGTCGGTGTTGTGTTTATTTTAACTGGTGCAATTATGAAGGCGGATTGGATAAATGTCGGTATGTTGCCGCTTAATTTGGTGAGTAATTTAGTTGATGTGATAAGTTATATTCGTCTTTTCGCCGTGGGAATGGCGGGTTATGCTGTTGCTAACGCTTTTAACGGTATGCTTGCCCCAATGTTCGATTCGCCGATTGGTGCAATAGGTGCGGCTCTTATATTATTATTGGTTCACGCTTTGAACATTGCACTTGCCGCTATGGGCGTGGCGGTTCACGCGGTGCGACTCAATACTTTAGAATTTTCAAACAATGTGGGAGTGGAGTGGAGCGGTAGCGCATATACTCCGTTCAAGAAGGACTAACCATCAAACCAAAGAGGAAAAAATGGCAATAGATGCAGAGTTGGCAGCAACATTAGGAAAGGCGGGCGGAGTCGCAGCCCTCGGTATTTCCGCTATCGGTTCATCCATAGGTATTGGGCTTGCGGGTTCTTCCGCTATCGGTGCTTGGAAAAAGGCGTATGCTCAGGGGAAAAGTGCACTTTTCACCTTGCTCGTATTTGCCGGTGCTCCTATGTCGCAGACTATTTATGGAATGATTTTACTCATTTTCATAAATGATGCTGTTGAAAAGAATCCGCAAAATTGGGCGGCGTATCTGGGTGCAGGCATTTTTGGCGGTCTCGGTATGGCGACATCCTCGTGGTTTCAGGGTAAAGCCGGTGCTGCTGCGGCAGATGCTTTGAGTGAAACTGGTAAGGGTTTTGCCAATTACCTTATGATTCTCGGAGTTGTTGAGACAATTTCCTTGTTCGTGTTAGTATTCTCCCGTTTAGCGTTTTAAGCGAAATTTCCCAATTGCAAATAAAAGCGGCGTGCTTTGTGTGTGTCGCTTGCGGTGGGTTATTGTTGCCTCAGCATTGCAAAAGAGTAAAGAGTAAAGAGTAGAGAATAATAACTTTACACTTTTAACTCTTGCACCGCCGAGTTCCCCACACCCCACACCCCAATTTTCTACATTCCCCATTATGCGTTCTGTTTTATTTTTACTCGTCTTTTCGCTCTCTGCATTTGCAGCGGGTAAGGTGTTCCCGCAAAGTTATGAGGGAATTAAAAAAATTGAGGCAATTTTGGAAACTCACGAAGGCAAAATTACCATAAACCTCTTGTTCAAGGATGCGCCCAACACGGTCGCAAACTTTATAGACTTGGCAAACAAGGGTTTCTATAACGGCTTGCCGTTTCACAGGGTAATTCAAAGGTTCGTAGCACAAGGCGGCGACCCAAACGGCAACGGCACAGGCGGTCCGGGCTACACAATAGACGACGAAAAAAATAATTTGAAACATACGGCGGGAACCGTATCTATGGCAAATTCGGGAGCGAATACCGGAGGCTCACAATTCTTTATAGTTCAATGGCAACAACCGCATCTCGACGGGAATCACACAATTTTCGGGCAAGTGGAAAGCGGCTTGGATGTTGTTTATCGCATTGAACAAAATGACCCGATTATCAGTATCAAAATAGTAGAGACAAAATAACAATTAGCGGAAATTTTATGGCGAAAAAAGAAACAGTGAAAAAAACTTCGGCTAAAAAGCCCTCAAAAGTCGCGGCAAAAACAGCACCCGCAAAAAAGGCGGTTATTGCAAAAAAAATTGTGCCTGCAAAAGTTGCACCTGCGAAAAAGAATGCGGAAACAAAGACTAAAAAAACTCCAGCCAAAGTTGCACCTGTAAAAAAAACAGTGCCGACAAAAAAAGCAGCGGAAACAAAAAGTGCTAAACCCGCACCCAAGAAGGTCGCTAAACCCGCACCTCAAAAAGTTGCCAAGCCTGCACCCAAGGTCGCTAAACCTATGCCCCCAAAGGTCGTTAAGCCCGCACCTCAAAAAATTATTCCAAAAGCAGAAGTAAAACAACCTGCACCGCCAAAACCAATTAAGAAACCTGTGGGAATAGAATCTCTTTTGCTTGTCGATGGAGCAAAATTCACAAAAACTCCCTTTCTCTTCGATACCTACGAAAAGGACGATAAAGAAAGTCGCCGCAAGCACGGTATAGTTCAAAAAAACACAGAGAAATCCACTGCGGTCAGCCGCCCGCGAATCGGTGATGTGGGCGAGGGAATGAATTTAATCGCATTGCTCTCACAACAATTGAAAGACGAAAATCGAAATTTTTTCAGCGGCTGTGAAGGTAAATTTTGCGACCGTTGCAACAACAATGAAGTAGATCCAAAGTTTTATGTAAATGAATCTTTAGGTTATTGTTTGGAATGTGCCACTATACTCGGCTTGGGTCAGTCCAAAGAAGGTGCATTCACGGATGCGCAAATTGAACTTATAACTCGTGCAATTGAGTCTGCACCTTCTGGCGATATAAACGAAGATAATGTTGAGACGGTGCTTGAGGAATTCGATGACGAAGAGGCAAAATCTTTGATTATCGATGCTAAGAATGTCGACTGATTACTTAAAGTCCCGTCTCGCCGCCGGCTTTGTTCCGGGCTTGCAAAACATAACTTCATTGTGTGCGGAGTTCGGTAATCCGCAAAAGAAATTTGAGAGCATTCACATAGTCGGCACAAACGGCAAGGGAAGCACCGTGCTATACACGGCGAATATTCTTCAGGCGCACAAATTAAAAGTTGGATTATTCACCAGCCCGCATCTTGTGAGCGTTCGCGAGAGATTTAGAATAAACAAAAAATTCATTTCGCAAAAAAAATTAGATGATTTGTTAAAGAGAATTGAGAAGTCGGCAGTGCAAGAGCCTTCGTATTTTGAGGTATTAACGGCGGCGGCTTTTTTGTGGTTTGCAGAAAACAAAATTGACATTGCAGTTTTGGAGGCGGGCTTGGGGGGAAGGCTCGACAGCACAAAAATTGCGGAAGGAAAAATAGTTGCATTGACGAGTGTAGGCTTAGACCACACCGAGATTTTGGGCGACACTTTGGAAAAGATTAAAAAAGAAAAACTTGGAATTATGAGCAAAAATGCGGTGCTGATTAAACCAAAAAAAATAACGCCGATTTTACAAGTCGGGAATTACGGTAAAATTTATGTTAAAAATGCGGAACTCGCCTTTGCAACAGCCAAAGCATTTCTCGGCAAATCCTTCAATGAAAGCACCGCTCGAATCGCTCTTTCAAAAAGCGTTTGGGTTGGCAGAATGCAATTTATTCCAACTTCTAAAACAGACTTTATACTTGACGGGGCACACAATCCTCAAGCCGCTGCCGCCCTTGCCGACTGCTTAAAAGAAAAATCGTTGCCGCCCTTGCCTTGCATATTCGCCTCGCTCAGTGATAAAGACACAAAGGGCGTTCTTAAAATTTTGAAACCTCATATTTCAATTTGTTATTGTGCTCCCATAGATAACCCGCGCGCCCGCACACCTGAGGAAATTGCCGCAATTTGCAAAGAGTTAAAAATAAAATCTCGGATAATCGAAAATATTGTTTTGCACCCAACTTCCCTTCCCACTTTAATCACCGGTTCACTCTACCTTGTGGGTGCGGCTATTAAAAAATTATGTGAAACTTATGATGAACTATCCGAATTTCGGGGATTAGAAACCTTTCCTAACGAAACATTAACCATACCGTCCAAAAAAAATATATATTTACCTACTCAAACCCATAGGAATATCAGTGCATATTGATTCTAACGATGCTACTCTAAGACGGTATCTTGAAGATATACGGAGAACAACTCCTCTTTCGCTTGACGAGGAAAAGTTGTTGCTTGAAAATAAAGACAATCTTGTAGCGAGGCAGAGAATTATAGATGCAAATATGCGCTTTATACTGAAAGTCGCTATTCAATACAGAGGTTGCCCAATTCCGCTTACAGACCTTGTGAATGAGGGTGCCAGAGGTTTAATGCGTGCAATAGAAACCTTTGATCCGTCACGGGGCTTAAAGTTCATCTCTTACGGAGTTTGGTGGATAAAGGCGTTTATCACAAAGGCGATTAACGAGCAGGGAAATATGGTGCGAATACCTGCAAACCAGCACCTAAAAATTCGCAAAGGCTTAAATGAGCAGGCGATGGGTCGTGAAGTAAGCGATGATACTCTCCAACTGATTCATTTGGGAAGAAAGGGAGTCAGCATAGACCACCCGCTTAAGAACGAAAGCAAATCGAATTTTGCGGAATCTCTGCCGGATGACAACGCGATTGACCCGGAATCCACTTCCGATATTCAAACCGCTGAAGACTGCATCCGTAATATTTTGAGGGATCTTCCCATTCGAGAACGAAATGTGATTATAGGTATTTACGGGATAGGTGTTGCAACTCCGCAAACATTGCGCGAGGTTGGCGAGTCAATGGGAATTTCGCACGAACGGGTTCGTCAATTGCGCGTCCAAGCGATAAAGCGAATAACACACACTGTTCCGAAAGAAAAATTGAATGAGAGTTTGGAAGCCTTGTCAAAGGCTAAGCATTTTCATGTGAAGAAGTAGGAATGCTAATTTTCTATT
>BNUP01000034.1 GCA_025997455.1 Fibrobacterales bacterium
GGGTATAGGGTGTGGGGTGTGGGGTGTGGGAACTCAGCATTGCAGGCGGGACACCAATCCCCCTACCCCCGTGTGCAATGCGGAGGCAGTCATTCACCGCCCCACCACTCTGATATTCATTTCAATAATTTTCTTTGCTCTGCGCCTTGCAAAACAATCATTTGCTGAATGGCAACAGCGTTCAATTTTCGGATTCGCTCGGCTTGCACAATTCCTTCATCTATCAAAACTGCGTTTATAGTTTCCATATTAGAAAGGCAGATGAGTTGATTAATATTCGCATAATCTCGAATATTACCTTTTTCGTCAGGATTTGCCTCTCTCCATTGTTTTGCTGTCATACCAAATAAAGCAACATTCAGAACATCGGCTTCATCGGCATACACAAATGAGGCTTGCTTTGCTGTTAATTCAGGCGGAATCAGATTTCGTTGAATTGCATCGGTATGAATTCGATAATTGATTTTACTCAATTCTCGCTTGGCAGACCATCCTAATTGCTTTTGTTCTTCTTCTTTAAGTCGTTGAAATTCTTTCACTAACAATAATTGAAAACGAGGACTTATCCACATACCAAAGTGAAAAGCAATATCTTTATGTGCATAAGTACCGCCATAGCGACCGGTTTTGGCAGATAATCCAACAATATTTGCTTTTTCGATTAGTTCTTTAACACTTGTTTTGAATGAATTTAGACCTGCATTATTTTTAATTAGGGCGAATTCGCCCGAATTAAAACTTAAATTATGGATTTGCTCCCAAATTTCGATATATTCAAGCGTATTACGATTACGCAACCAGTCGGTAATAAAAAACTCGCCGTCTTTTGCCTTTAGCATATCAGTTAGCGAGATGTAATCTTTTTCATTAACAGAAATTACCGCAATTTCAATTTCTTGCACTGTTATTTTTGACATTGCACCGCCTCTGCCAATCTCTCCAAGGCATCGGCACACAAGATAGCGTAATTCTGCGGTTTGCCGGCTGCCTGCCACGCGTATGAAAGCCCGCTTGAACTGTTCAATAAATGTATATTTCTCTTAAACCCGCCCTCGCCGAGTGCAGTCATAACAGACTTGGCATCTCCGCCCTGCCCGCCCGGAACACCAGGAATAGACACGCCCGGAATCAAAAACGGAATTTCGCATTTTCGTTCCGAAAAATAACTCGCAATTTTCGACAACTCATTCTCATTTGTAGCCCCCACAACCGCCCCGATACCGTCGTTATTCCACTCTAAAATTTTTTCCGCAACTTTATTCCAAATCCCGTCTTGAAAATCCTCCGCACCCTTGTTGGAAGTCCTGAGCAAAACAAACACTCCCCTATCTTCCCGCAAAAAAGGCTTCACGGAATCGCCGCCCATATACGGATTAACCGTCACCGCATCTGCACCATACACATCAAAAGCCGCCTTCGCATAACTCGCACTCGACTTCCCAATATCCCCGCGCTTTGCATCCAAAATCACGGGCACGCCTTCCCTGCGATAAGTCGCAATAATTTCTGCCAAAACCTGCATAGCCTCAACACTCACACATTCATAATACGCACTGTTCGGCTTAACAACCGCAGGCAACACTCCCCGCCGCAAAAACTCCTCCAAAATATCAAAATAAAATTTGCGAATTTTATCCTCATCGCTTGCTGCCTCCGCAGGAATGAGCGAAATCACAGGGTCAAGTCCAAAGCAAACAGGATTTTTGCACGCAGCAATTCGATTTTCTAATTGAGAAGTAAAGGACATAAGGTGAAAGTAGAAAATGGTGGGGTCTACACTTTCCACTCCCCTACTGCACTCTCTCAAACCACATACCGCGAAAAGTTTGAAACCGCCACACTTGGCGACCTTTTTCCGTGAGGTAGTATTCGGCGATTTTTCCGTCACTTCGGGTAAAAAACACCTGATAGCAATCCACACCCTGAATGCGCTGTTTGCGGTTGGTAAATTGCGCGGTTGCAGTCCAAGCGTTAGGCTCAAAAGGAACTTCCCAAACAGGTGAAAGCACTTTAAAGTCCAAAAAAGGTTTTGCAGGGTCAATTTTTTCCGCTATAAAATATAAAAACTCTTCGGGAACGGCATCGTTTTCAAAGGTCAGCGAACCATCGCCAATTGTCCCGCGCCAATACAAAGCAGCAGGTTTTTCCGTCCAGTCTCTAAAACTCCATTCCACCGAATACAAACCGTCGCGAATGGAATTTTGCCAAATCGGAAGGTTTGTTTTAACATTGAACGCACCTGTGGAATGCATCGAAAACGAGGTGTCCGCACCGCGATATTGCGTTTCTGTTGAAAATTTTAAGGTATCCCCAAATTTTTGGGTGTGAATACGGGCGGTTATGGGATATTTTTTACTGCCAATGGGCAATTCGGCAGAAAACCAAGAGTCAAGAGACCAAGAAGGAGTAACTGCAAACCCGATTAAGGCGAGCAAAAAGAAAATTTTACTCATCTGCCAAACGGGCGGCAAGTTCTTTGCTAAATTCTGGAGTGTTGTAATAACCGCTTGCAATGCGTTCCTCTGCGGTTTGCACCTTTTCCTCACGAATTTCGGGCAGTGCGTTTGCATGTGCCTTTACAAGCGCGGGGATATTGGGAAGTCGAGTGCGAGTTATGCGAAGGCGGCTTTGCTGTTAATTCAGGCGGAATCAGATTTCGTTGAATTCATACCGATGCAATTCAACGAAATCTGATTCCGCCTGAATTAACAGCAAAGCCGCCTTCGCATAACTCGCACTCGACTTCCCAATATCCCCGCGCTTTGCATCCAAAATCACGGGCACGCCTTCCCTGCGATAAGTCGCAATAATTTCTGCCAAAACCTGCATAGCCTCAACACTCACACCTTCATAATACGCACTGCTCGGCTTCACAACCGCCGGCAACACTCCCCGCCGCAAAAACTCCTCCAAAATATCAAAATAAAATTTGCGAATTTTATCCTCATCGCTTGCTGCCTCCGCAGGAATGAGCGAAATCACAGGGTCAAGTCCAAAGCAAACAGGATTTTTGCACGCAGCAATTCGATTTTCTAATTGAGAAGTAAAGGACATAAGGTGAAAGTAGAAAATGGTGGGGTCTACACTTTCCACTCCCCTACTGCACTCTCTCAAACCACATACCGCGAAAAGTTTGAAACCGCCACACTTGGCGACCTTTTTCCGTGAGGTAGTATTCGGCGATTTTTCCGTCACTTCGGGTAAAAAACACCTGATAGCAATCCACACCCTGAATGCGCTGTTTGCGGTTGGTAAATTGCGCGGTTGCAGTCCAAGCGTTAGGCTCAAAAGGAACTTCCCAAACAGGTGAAAGCACTTTAAAGTCCAAAAAAGGTTTTGCAGGGTCAATTTTTTCCGCTATAAAATATAAAAACTCTTCGGGAACGGCATCGTTTTCAAAGGTCAGCGAACCATCGCCAATTGTCCCGCGCCAATACAAAGCAGCAGGTTTTTCCGTCCAGTCTCTAAAACTCCATTCCACCGAATACAAACCGTCGCGAATGGAATTTTGCCAAATCGGAAGGTTTGTTTTAACATTGAACGCACCTGTGGAATGCATCGAAAACGAGGTGTCCGCACCGCGATATTGCGTTTCTGTTGAAAATTTTAAGGTATCCCCAAATTTTTGGGTGTGAATACGGGCGGTTATGGGATATTTTTTACTGCCAATGGGCAATTCGGCAGAAAACCAAGAGTCAAGAGACCAAGAAGGAGTAACTGCAAACCCGATTAAGGCGAGCAAAAAGAAAATTTTACTCATCTGCCAAACGGGCGGCAAGTTCTTTGCTAAATTCTGGAGTGTTGTAATAACCGCTTGCAATGCGTTCCTCTGCGGTTTGCACCTTTTCCTCACGAATTTCGGGCAGTGCGTTTGCATGTGCCTTTACAAGCGCGGTAGAAGGGTCGCCTTTAGCGTGTGCCGAAAGAGAAACAAGGGCGGCATCTTTATCCCTCGCCTTTGCAGAGGGGTCTTTAGCGGAGGATTCCTTTTTTGCAATATCATTATGAGCGGCTTTCTTCGCCCAATCCGCCGCACCGCTTTGCACAAAAACATCGTTAATTTGCATAATACACCTCTATTCTCCTTATCGGCAAAGAATGTAGAAAACTTTAACCGTTATTGGTAATTATTCAGGGCGTGCCCCTTCGGGTCGGGCTATCCGCTATAACCTTCGGTTGCCGCTGCTATCCCTCACGCAAATTCACCATTGCCCGTTTTCCGCTACCCCCTCCTCTCAAATTAATTCACAATAGGGCGGCATAAATGCCGCCCCTACAAAAACAACAATTAACCGTCTCTTCCTGCATCCTTTCTGTCATTCCCGCTCACGCGGGACACCAAGCCTAATAAAAAAACCACTCCTTAAAATACCTATCCCAATAATGGCGGTTGGCATCGTAACGGAATTTGCGTTTTTCGGCGATTTTTATATCCTTAAAATAAAAAAATTCAACCTCGGCATAAGCGGAATACACATTAGCGGTATCGCCTCTAAATTCCCGTAAATCTTTTATCACAAAATAGGGGGTGTCTAAAACATTTGCTTTGCTCGACCCTTTGATTACTTGGGCAACCATCGATTTCAGGTCGCCTTGCAAAGTATCTTGCAACCGCTCGTGCACCCTAAACGGAGGGTCTGCACAAGCGGAGAGAAAAAATATAACTATAACAATTAATAAACGCACATTAGAACGAATAACTTGCCGAAATTCTGCTGATTAAACGACCTTCGCCTTGGAAGGGATTACGGAAAACAACATCTTCCGCAACAGTCGCATCTATCTTCAGTTTTTCTTCAATGTTTATACCGATGCCAAAACCGACATTATCGCCTGTTGTGCCGTCATTAATCGGGTTTGAAACAAAATAGTTTCCACTTTCAGGGCAACCCTGTGTTGTTGGGCAGAGAGCTGAATTAACCCCATCTTTGGTTCTTTTAGCCGCATTGTAATCGGCATAAGCGATAGTCTTTTGACCGCCAACGCGCAACACGAACCAATCCCACCATATATTTCTTTCAATGCCGAAACTGATAGTTCCGCCGAGTTGCCACAATTTGGTAATATCGCCAGCAGGAGTTGTATAACCTTCCTTGTCTTCATACGCGGTACCAGTTTTGTATCTCGTCCAATTGTCTCCGGCTCGTTGACTGTTATAGAATGCATTTAAGCCAATCCAAAAAAAGCCTCTGTCGAACGCGGCATCTGCACCGATACCGCCATTAACCGTAAAGTCCTCTATGCCGGGAGCGTTCATATTATACACAGATGCGGCAGGAATTAAATGTCCGTTAATGGTCTCAACTTTTGAGAACAAGCGAGCACGGGCAAAAGCCGAGAACAAGTCGGTATCAAAAAAGCCGTGATCGGTGGATCCAAACTGAATACGGGCAAAACCGCCCGATGCCTCTATTGAGTAGTCACTGCTAATCTCAATGTTCGTACCGCCATCTACCTGCAAGGCAGAAACAAAGGCTTCTTTTGAGATTTCATTATTAGCACTCAAGCCATCCTGATGAGCGATGTATATGTGCAAACCAAATGCTTTGTTGTTGAAATTCGCACCCAAGAAACCGTCAAAATTGGTAACGGGAACTGGGGCACTAACATATACAGGTTTCCCATTAGTATCCTTATAAATTATATAATCGGGGAAATATTTGAATAACCGTTCATCTTTACGGTTGAGAACGCCTGCGATAGCAAGGGAGTTATCAGCACTGATTTTGAGCGAGAAAATTCCGCCGAACCACGGATCCCAAGGATCGTGATTTGCACCTGCCTTTGGCAGTGAATCGCTTGGAACGCTCGCATAATTACCCAATTCTCCTATGAGAAAATTCGGGTAGAGGTTGATATTTGCAGGGTTGTCAAAAATGGAAATGTCATCCATTATAAATGTGGTATTTTTTCCCATTGACTCAACACGAGCATTGGTAGCAAAAGCCGCCACACTACCGAGCAAAAGAACTGCAACTAAAAAACGCGTTGTTTTCATTGAACATCTCCTTTCCATTGAACTCTCCATTTAAGCATTCTAACTCTAAATATAGAAAAAAAAATCAAAACCGTCAAGGGGGAATTTCATTATTTGTCATTTTTTTGCAATTCCTTCACCCCTTATTTGTCATTTTTTGCGTGCAATGTAAAAGGGCGGGTTTCAAACCCGCCCCTACAATCCCAACTATCTCCTCTCAAACCTCACAACATACATACCCTTTGCATCGGGGGTTCTCACAACCGTTTGCCCGTTTAGAGCAGGCGACTGCGAAATTAACTGACCCTTTGCGGTGAATATGCTCACCGTTCCGCCAAAAGGAGTATTCAGCACAAGGGAAGTTCCGCCAGCCACCAATCGCGAACCATAAGCCGAGGCGGTCAAAACGCCGCGACCATCCGAATGCCCGCCCGAAATAATCGGCGTAACATCGGGATAAGCACCCGAAAATTTGCAGGTAGAGTAATATTGCCCTTGATCATCCTTCATAATAACATAATACTTGCTATACTGCGAAGAATCTAAACCGACAGAATTTATCGCTAAACTCTTGCCCGTGCCAACGCTGTCTGCACCGTTATACCAAGTATATTCCACAAATTTATGACTGTTCATAAACTCAGTCTCCTCGGCACCTGCAGAATCCGGTAAAGTAATCGTAAGAGCCTTACCGCGAATCACCGCCGCAAATTTCTCAAACGGCAACAATCGGTTAAAGGTATAGTTTTGCTGAGAACGATTTTCTTCGCCGTAAGCCTGCGCCTGAATTTCGTAAGAGATATCATTTGCTCCGTATTTCAAATTCGTAAGAGTCAAAGAACCTCTGTTGGTGTATTCGGTTCCGCCAACATTCCAACCCACAGTGTCTAATTCGGCTTTGCCTTTGTAGAACACGCTCGCATATTTATCTTCCGCAATCACAACGAGTTGTGCAGATGCCGCTCCGCAAACCGAACCGAGCGAATCGACGGTAACACTCTCAACTTTGTTGTTTGCATTTCGCGGCAAAATGTTTAGTTTCGCCTTGCTTGACACAACAAGATAGTTAGTATCGGCAGGAGTGTAGGTGACATCATAATTTTCTTTACCGACTACAGGTATTTCACCCGATTCCAGCCAAATCCAACCATTGGAAAGTGCAACCTTAGAAAGATTCCAGTTGAGGTCATAAACATGGCTCGCCGGAATTGGGTTGGGGTTGCCCGGATTGTTCGGATAATCCGCCTTTGTAATGTTTGCGGTAATGGTTGCCAAATTGCTAAGAGTGCTTGGTAAAACATAGTTCTGCTTAGTTTGAGCACTTACGGCACCTGCCCAAGCAAAACCCGATACGGAGATAATTGTTTTGTCACTGCCCGAATTTGCGTCTTCCAATTTACCTGTTGCAGGTACAAAGGTTAAAACATCGCTGCCTACCGCATCTGTTGATGAGAGCGTTACAACTACGCTTGAATCTCCTTTAATATAGGCTCTGCTTGTGGCAATGCCCGTTACGGTGATTGGTTTTGGATTAACCGCAAGGGTTGCCGGTAAGCCGCTCAAGGGCTTATAGTTGCTGTTGCTGTGGTTAAACGACACCTTAAACAATTTTTCACCGACATTACCAATTGAAGATCCGTTTAAATCCCAACTCCAGTTGCCTGTTGTGAGGTTTGCACCGCCAAATATACTGCCCAAGGTTGCAGGCCATGTAGAGGGAATAAGCGTTGAACTCAGCACTTCACCATAAACAGCACTTGTAGTAAGACCAAGTACGCCTGCTATGCGTTCCAAGCCTTCCGCTTCGTTTTCACCCGGTTCAAGCGGGTACAAATCCCATATTTCTGCGGGAGTAATGGTTCCGGTAAATGCAGTGGAGAGATCGAGTTCGGGGCTGTAGTTATAGATTTCCGGGTCGGTGCCCACCATGCTACCGGTAATGCTATAACCGCTTATGCTAATGGGTTTGTTTACTCCGGCATCTGCATTGTTATAAGTGTAGGTGTAACTTGTAGGCAAAGAAACAGAAACTGCACCCACTTGTTCCAAGAAAGGCAATCCTTGTATTTCGCAATCTGTAGGAGTGGGCACAGCGGTAGAGCCATTGTATGGACGAGACTCAAATCGGCAACCCGCCAATTTTACTTTCGCTTGTTTAATGGTTCCAATAGCCGCCACATAATCATCTGGTTTTTCGTAGTTTGCCGCATTGGCACCCGTGATGGAGTATTTGAGTGTAATCAACTTGCCAACACCCACATTTTTGGTATCGTAGGTTGCAGTTGCACTCAATAACACATCTTCGGAACCCACTTTGTTTGTTATGGAGCCAAGCACAATATTTTCAACCTTTGCATTGCCATCGTACACCTTTTCGCGATCGATGGTTGGCGAGGTCACAGTCAATTTGCGCTTGGTAACCGTTAAAGCGACATCCTTCTCCAATGGATTATTATAATTACCGTCACCATGAGTAAATATGGCACCCTTTATTATGGTAGTGTCTTGTACCGATCCCACCAATGCGGCATCGGGAATTTCACCATTCCAACTCCATGAACCGGGCACTTGCACATTACCAACACCACGCGCCATAGACCAGTTAGTTGGAACTTGGTTTAGTTGTGAGCCATATTGTGCAGTTGCCGCAAGCGTGGGAATAACGAGGTTTGCTTTGGTGATGGTTCCGCCGGTGGTGAACAATCCGGCAGTTGGCCAAGTGTAATTACCGGCATTTGTGCCGCCAATAACTACGCCATCGGTATAAACCGTGATGGTTTTGCTACCGGCATTTTGGTCGTTATATTCGCTACGAGGCGCATAATTTGAAAGGGTAATGGATTCGGATCCAATCAAAGCCCCTAACTTTAAGGCAAGTGTTACACTTGCGGTATTGTTGCCATTATACTCCTTGCTTGTGCCTGTAAAGTCAAAACTACCGGCATCGAGAACTTTCTTTGTTATGTTGCCAAGCACAAAGGAACTCGCCGGAGGTGCGTAATTGTTTACATTCGCACCGCTTAACGAATAAGTTATGGTTATTATTTTACCGTTTCCAACCGTAGCGTTCGCATAAGTCGCAGTAGCCTTAACATCGCCTTCTATAAAGATATCCGGCTCTATAATCGATGACGGGTTAATTGAGCCGACACTGAGCACGGTTGCCGTGTTATTGCCATCGTATTGCTTGTCGGCAATAAGATATGGGCTATCTATTGTAAGCGGGCGTTTGCCAACATTAACCTTTAACGGTTGTGCAAATGGAGCATAGTTGTTGTTGGTCGGGGTAAATTTTAGCGAGAAACTCTCGTTCACACCCGGTGAACCGACAGAGGCATCCACTGCATCCCACCATCCCCATGTTCCGCCAACAATTTCGCCGTTCGGGCTTGTAACCGTGGAGGGCAAATTACCGAGAGGCAAATTGCTGCGCTTGTCGCCATAAACTGCCGCAAGTTCTATGGGAGTGCCGGGCACAATAGTGATAGGACTAATTGTTCCTTTACCTGTGATTGTATGTGGGAGCGATGGCAGTATATAGTTATCGGCATCGGTGCCTGTAAAGGTAAGCCCTGCAACGGTTAGGTCTATGTTATCTTTAACATCGGGGGAGGTGTATGCATAAACCGGAGTGCCGCCTATGTTTACCACATCGCTCTCTACCTTGCCGTTTAATGCATAGTCAGCAGGTGCCCCATTTTCTATTACGGCATCGGTGATGTTTGCGGTCGTTAGGGTGTTGCGGTCGTAGGTTTTGCTCACCGTCAAATTGGCGGGATCCGTAAGCGTAAGCGATGCAGGGTCAATTCTGCCTACAAATTCTGAATAATTTCCAGGTGCCAAATAATTGGGTGCAGTTGTTCCTGTTAAGGCATACTTAATAGTGATTTCCTTGCTTGTGCCTTTGTTTTTATCGGCAAAAGATGCACTTGATACCGATATACCGACATCATCGTCACCGACTTTTCCTGTAATATCTCCCAATGTAGGTGCTCCATTCAAATTAACCGTGCCATCGTAAGTTTTGGTTTGGATGGTCGAGAGGTTTGTGGGGGGATCAATGATGAGTTGCTTGGGGGTTACCTTAAATTTGAAATCTGCGTTTGTAACAGCAGTGTAATCATAATTTGGATCGGTAGCCGGTGTAAACGAAATTTTAAATGTTTCGGGTGTTGCCACAGTTCCAACAAGGTCTGCATTGCTACCGCCAACAAAATTCCAAGTTCCGGATACTGTAGTTCCTGCTCCGGCAAGCCCGGTGGGCAGCAGCGGCGGAGTTGGACCTCGTTGTGTGCCATAAACTGCCCCGTATTCGGTCGTTGGCAGAGCCAAGGCGAATTTTTCGATTGTCCAAGGAATGCTTACAAGGTCGAGGCTCTCATCTGCCCATTTATGATTGTCATCGAGCGTGGCGGTTGCCGTATAAGGACCTGCATTGGTGCCACTGTTACCTGCAAGCGTGTAGCCTACGCCATCACCTGTAAGTTGCACCGCTTGCGGTAAGCCGGAGTAGGTGTATATAACCGGAGCAACAAGGGTAGGCTTGTCTACGGGTTTGCGAGTGATGCTAAACAACTTCGAGTCTGTTGCACCGGCATAGTTGCCAACAGGTTTCCAAGTAGCGGTTATTTTGTAGGCGCCTGCGGCTGTGGGCGGAGTTTTACCGTAGTAGGAGTTATATATTCCCTCGTAAAGGGTATCTACATTTGTGCCCGTATAGGCAGGATCAAGTACAGGTATATCAGCGGCATCACCATAGACCCAACCATAAACGCCTGTTATGCTCGCCACAATCGGTGCAGGAGTTACCGTAAAGGAAACGGTGCCACGGACATTAATTTGCCCTACGGAATTGGTGATTATCAAAACATCCGTATAGGTGCCCACAGGCAAGCCTAATTTGGGAGATACTGTAATAGTCGCACTAGTTGTACCAATTAAACCTCCCGTTGCCGGAGTTACCGTAAAGTCTGAATTTGAACCTTTTTCTAATGTATAGGTTAAACCCGTTATCTCGCTACTGCCCTCGCTTTTTGTGAGCGTAAAGGTAGCATCGTTGGAACTGCTGGAAGAGTAACCGTATATAGCCGATTTCGATTCAGTGTAGGGAGCAAGCGTTGCCGCATAAAAGCCTGTTTTAGAGAACTGACCAATGGTGCCATTGGCTATTAAATTACCCGGGACATCCTCAAACGCAACATTTTGTGAAACAGTATAGGTATAATCTGGAGATATAACAAAAACAGGATCGAAACTACTTGCCGCAATGGTTATAGAATAGGGAACTGTGGTAGTAGAAGACAAGCCACCGCTCGGTATCGTATAGGTATTGGTATTGGTTTCGTTTCCTGTTATTGTGATTATTTTACCTTCAAGCGCATTGACCTGTTCGCTGAATGTGATTTTTATGCTTGCACCATCGTCAATCGCTTGCACGGAGATTACGCGCGGAGGTTCGCCATCGGTTAGCGTTGCTGTTATCGCAACATTGGAACCATCGGTAATTTCGCCGGGAGTATAAAGGGTAGATATGGAAGAGGCTACGCTGTTAGGCTCAAAGGTACCACCGGCACCTGTGGCAGACCATTTAACATTATCAGTAGAGGGAGCCACTACAGATAGCGTGAGGGGGTCATAGACAGTACGAGGAGCATCAAGCGTTGTTCCATTGACTTTTATAGCAGTATTTGTTGTGAGGGAAATACCCACATGGGCAGCCTGCCCACTCTTTGTCGGCAAACCATTCAATATCTCGCCATTTACGCTTGTACCCGCGGGTGTGCTCTCTAACCATATATATTTGCCAAAGTCCGCACTTACGGGAGTATAACTAAGTGTTGTTGCTCCGCCTCCTGTAGCATTTTCTGCATTCGGATCCGATGGGCTTGCTCCCACCTTCCATTGATGGGTTTGAGTTGAATTTACTGTTGCGGAATTAGGTGTAACTGTGCCTTCGAACGCATTGATAGGCGTGCCAACAATTGCTGTTATGGCAGCAAGAGTCGGAGGCGCTACCGTGGGCAAAATGCTTGTTTTAAAGGTTCGTTGTGCAGGGAACATTTCGTTGCCCGATACATCTTTAAAGCCGCTCACTGCCACCGTATAATCGGCGCCGTGTTCGAGGGCAGAGGCATAAGTGTAAGTGATTGTTTTGTCAATCAATGTACCTGCTACCGCCTCAACAACAGCACCGCTCATTTTTGTGAGAACAACAGTGCCGGGTGTGGCATCATCCATAGCATCGTTCTCGTCAAAGGTAAGGGTAAAGGAGCCTGCGGCCACCGGGACATGTTCAAGAGTGATAGCACCGATAATAGCCAACGAACTGAGTTTCGGAGGAGTGCTCTCCACCAACTTTGCATCGAATTCAATATTACCGCTTGGCGAAGTTGGCGAATAAACAAAGTTAAAACCAGCCAAGGGGCTTGGGAGACCTGCCCACGCACCGGCGTTATTTGATAAATCACTTAAACGAACGGTAGCAGGAACACTACCATCCGTGCTTTTGATTTGTATGGTTGTTTCGCCATAAACTACAACACCGTTTTGGCTTGTTTCTTTGTCGTGACCGGCAATGCTAATGTAGGCATTGGGAGCAAGCGTTTGGGCGCCGCCCGACCCAAATATTATATCTTTAGCAATGAGTCTTGCACCTATTTGCACCCATTTGCTTTGAGGATATTCTGTATCGTTCCATTTTACCACCAACCGGATGTATTGTCCAAAATCGGCGGCGGTGGGGGTATAGGTAGCGTTTGTTGCACTTTCAATCTTACTTCCATTGCCTGTGGTGGTGGCATTGCGATACCACTGATAGGTTATGTCTATGGGAGGAACGGTTGAACCGCCATTTGGGGTATAGGTATAATTACCGGTAATGCCTGTGCCATCCACGGCGAATTCGGAACCGGTCAATTCGTCTACCTTAAACTCCGCTGCCTTTGCTGTGGTAAAACTAAAACTGAGCGGCTTTTGAATGTTGCCGTAAGTATCGGTTAAGCCTTGCACAAGCACCGTATAGGTGGTGGCAGGGGCAAAGGTTGCAGTGATTTGGTACTCGCCTGTTGCGGCATCTGTCCAATCGTTTGCAGATGGCGTAATTGCCGGGTCTATGGTGATGGTTGCGGTAGAGGCTGAACTCATTGCCCCGTTAAAATTCAAGTTGATTTCAGCATCAGTATACACTGCATTTGTGGCACCGCTTGCTGGCTGGTCGGGATGTAGAGTTCCGGCGGCATCTACGGTTCTTAGCGTTGCAACAGCCTCAGGGAGCGTTGCAGGTGCCGTTGTGGGGTAAACCAAGAATTTGACAGCACCCGTATAATTGTTGAGATCTAAAAAGTTCTCTGAGGTAATAATGCCAGATCCGTTTGCGTTCAGGGTAAATCCTGTAATTTCATCACCCACTTGAGCACCAAGGCCATTCACAAAATAACCTTTCCAACCGGTTATTTTATAACCCGCATTTAATGTTGCCGTGGCTGTAACGGAGCCGGTTTGCAAAAGCAAAGCATTCGTTTTTGTGCCAAATTTAACGGCGGAATAAGTGGCATCTTTAACGGTGCCCTCCACCACCAGACCGATTGTTGCGGTTTGAGAGGTTACATTGGTGGGAGTTCCGTTAATATACAAGCCAACTGGGGTAACCTGTGCGTAAATGGTTTTGCCAAAATCGGCAATACTCGGCATGTAAGAAGTACCTGTTGCACCGACAATAGAAGCACCGCCTTGCGAGAACCACTGGTAGGTATGATTACCTGCGGTATTTGCCGTTACGCCTTCGGAGTTATATTCACCAATAGTCGTCGGGATGTTTATCGCACTATTTACCGCAAAACCAAGTGAGTTTGTAAATATATATGGGGTACCAACAAGAGCAATGGTTGGTGCGGCGGCTGTTCTAATGGTAAAGTTACGGGTAACGCCTGTATTGGCAGGATCTTCGGAGTCTTTAAATCCCGTAACAATTACTTGGTAATCAAGTCCGGGAACAAGTCCGGCGGAGGCATAGCTTGTTAGCGTGCAGATTTTATGGGTTTCATCGCAATTAATTGCATTCGAACCGTAAGTAGTGCTACCCACAATGATGCTACCAATGGTGCCAATGGCTTTGTCGAATGTAACAATGATTTTGCCCTCAGAAGAGCGAACTAAGTCGGCATTCTCAATATCGGTGTCTGCAGGCCCACTAGTGCCTATGGTTGTAATGGTTGCACTTAATATCGCAGGACCAATAGCACTTTTTGTTGTAGCGGTAAACAAAATTGCTTTTTTATTCTCTAGGTCGGCAATCGATGCTGCATTGCCTATTTGAAACGCGCTTGATTTGCCATTAACATGAGTTACGAGGTTCGCCGAAGTTTCGCCAATTGGGTCTGCAGCCCAAGTTAAATTGTAACCGGCAGCAATGTTTGCGGATAGAGCCAATTGGTTGCCCGGAAAAGCCACTTCGCGACTACTAGATACGGTCGGCGAGCCTTCGATTTCCAAAAATCCTTCGGAACCTGTTTTAACGGCTATTTTTACGCCTACCCGCACCCATTCGCTAATGTAGGGGGTGCCGTCTAGGTTTGCACCCTTGGGCGTTATTACCGCACGCACATACTGTCCAAATAGGGAGTTCGCCGGAGTTAATGTAGAGGTTAATCCATTCGCAGGGGTTGCGACTGTTGCCAAAGTGCCAAAGATGTCGCTTTTATTTGCCGAATATTCCCAAACATAGGTGTAAGCGGGAGTTTCCAACACTCCGCCATTATTCGGAGTATAACCGGACGGAGTTACGGTAAGTGCATTGCCTACGCCAACTTCTGTGGCATTTTCTACCGTTTCTGCGGAAAGATTAGAAACATAGTTTTCGGCATATACGGCTTGGTAGGTGGAATTAGTGATGGTGCCGCGCTTGCCGGTGCGGAACACCAAGTATTCGTCCACAATCATGTAATTGCCTTGTGCATCCTTAAAGCCATTGCCAACGGCACCATCGAGAGAGGCATCCTTGGAACCCGAAACGGTAACGGTGTAATTGAGATTTTCTGCCAAGCGGCTATCTGCCCATACCTGTGCACCGGTCTTTTGCTCATAACCGTATTTGATGGTATAGGTGTCGTTAGTTTTAGTTGTTGTGCTCCACACGCCGCCCGCAGGATCTAGCCATATATCGTTGATTTTAATGCGCCCCGCAAAAGCCGTGTTCATTGATTTGTTAAATACAATTTTAATCTCCGGATTACTTGTGCCTCTAATTTCTAGGGCTGCTCCATTGTTACTTGCCGTAGAGCCAAGATCTACCTCGGTAAAGGCGGTGTTAAGCACAGTAGAGCCGGTAGAAGCAACCACAGGTGCCGCACCGTCTTTAAAAGTGGCGGCGAGGGTTGCCGAGATAGCACTTGTTGTGCTTACATCTAAGTTAAAGAACCTTAAATTTTCTTTGGAGGTTTGAGCGGCACTTGTGCCCAAGCCGGTAATTGCCCAGTCCACACGGTCGGTTGGGGCATCACCTGCGGTAATTTCAATACTTGCTGTGGAACGGGTGATAACTACGGGAGCACCAGTGTATGTATTTCCACCATCGCTCGTTGTTAACGGAATATCCGTGCCATCGATTGACAAGCGAATGTTTGCCAAAGTTGTTGTGGCAGTGGCTTCTTTGGTAATGGATGGGGTAACCGCAATGCCAATATAATCGGGTTCGCCATATAAAATTGCACTGTGATTGTTGCCACCCACAAAGCGGGCACTCTCCGAATAAACCACGGCTCGAATATATTTGTGGTAATTCTCCTGCGGAATAGCGGCAGAAGTGATGGTATAAGGAGCAACAGTAATAACCGGATTTGCACAAGTATAGGTTACCGGTTCGGTAAACCCTGTTTTTGTATCTGCATATTGCCAAGCAACGCAAATGTTTGTGACGACACCGCTATTGTTTGCCTCATAGTTAAAAGATTTTGAGACGATATTGCCCATTGCCACATTCCCCGCCACTGTTGTTGCCGCGAGTTCGGCTTTCTTTTCGGTAGTGAAGTAGTGTGTAGCATCTACCACAGCCATAGGAACGCCAATGGAACTTTGAAATTCGCTCACCCTAAGGGAATAACCTTTGTCTAAGTCTAATCCGGGGGTTGATATTTCCGGATCTTTATAAGCATAAATAAGTTCATTTGTCCCGGTTCCGCTAATATAGAGTAAAGCAACATCGTTAGCGTCCGTAGCATTGCCCGCAGGGCGGAGTGCTACTTTGCCTATAGTGGCAGAGGCTCTTACAGGTTTGGCAAATGTGAGTTTTAAGTATCCTTTGTAGGGGAGTATTCCTGCTGCATATTCTGCCGCATAGGAGCCATCATAAACTGCACCCGTAAGCACAGGCGTCTCGGAGCTCTTCATGGTTACGGTGAGGGTTACATCGCCGGTTACTTTCGTATCTGCGCTTGCATTTTCCTCTACGGTAGGCAAGCGGTAAAAAATGGGGGTTATATTTGCGTTCTCAGGAGTTAATGCATCGGCAACGGCGGCATCAGTTGCCGTAAATTTGCCCACAGGCGCAGTCCAAAAAGATTTATACCCCTCGGTGCTCTCCACAACCAATGCCTTTATACCATAGACACCGGCACCTGCACGGAACACAGCACTAGAAGTTTGCGTAATGCCGTCAGAAACACGGGACAGTTGTGCAACATCAGCAAGAGTACCAACATTTTCCCAACCTTCGGAATTTGGAATATCAACAGTTGTATTCACCAAGGCACCCACGGCAAGTACCGGGTATCGCACTCGCCAAGCGTTCCAATCAGCGTCTACAATAGTTCCATTTGCCGGACGGGCACCGGCATCTCTGGCTACCACCTCTGCCCAAATATATTTGCCGTAGTCGGCGGCTGTTGGCATATAAACATCGGCAGAATAACCGGCATTGCCAGAGACAAAACCCGGAATGTTGCCTGTTAGCAATGTTGGATTGGCATAATCACTTGTAGCCGAACTATACCAACGAACCGTATGCACTCTGCCATTAGCAGCAGTACCTGCGCCCTCTTCCAAAGCATCGTTCCGTATGTATGTGCCTTTTTTGGCACTCACAGGCAAGCCAACGGCCACAGTTGGGGTTTGAAGAGCCAGGGCATCAATTACTTTTTGATCAGTCGATTCGTATGCATCGAAGGCAGCTTTGCTAACCCTCATCGATGGTGCAGGACCTTGGTAGGGACCAAGACCAATGCCGGAGTGAATATCGTCATAACCCTCCACTTTTATTGTATTATCGGTAGTTGTAGCACTCGGAGTCGGTATCCAAAAATATACATTGCCTGCACCATCGGTTATCACATCTTTTATGCCGTATTCATTGGTACCGATAGTAGCCGCAGTATTGTCTTGCGAGCATACAATATCACCAAATTTGCATTCTAACACCGCTTTTTGTGACGGCTTGTTCGCTTGACCTATAACAATAGTGCGCATTGCTAAAGTATTATTGACAGGGGGATTAGAGGTTCTAGTAACAGTGCCTTGGACATTAGCCTTTACAGAGCCACCATTGATTACTGTTGTTTCAAGTCTGTTAGTTTGTAGACCAGCACCATCATTATTTCCATAAGTTCCTTGCCCAATGCCATTGTTGGTAACGCCGCCTTCGGCAGTAACAGTTCCGCCATTTATGGTTAAATTACAACTCCTGCCCACCCTACCATTGTTGTTCGATTCCGCACCACCGCTGCCAATGCCGGCACCTTTTCCACGAGTGTCATCTGTGGCGTTTCCACTAGCCGAACCACCATAGGCTTTAATGATACCTCCGCCTATAGTCACATTTCCACAACCGGCGATATATCCTGTTCCATCACCATTATAAGTCGCTGTATTTATCCCCGGACTCCCAATCGCCGCACCGCCACCATGGTAATTTGTTCCTCTCGAACCGCCGCGAACCAACAATGAACCTACAGAGCCGCTTTCATCTCCATTTACTATGTTAAGAGTTGCCGCGTTTGCTGTTGTGCAATCACCAGTACCATATTGATTTTGACCTTGCCCAACCGTAGCAACATTATTACCTGTGCATAAAGGAACCGTTATGCCTGCCGCATTATTACTCGCCAATAAACTATTATCGCCTACCAATTTTAGGGTTAAAGTACTCCCCGGTGTAATAAGCAATGGACTTTTATTGTCACCCGGTGCCAGAGTTAAACCTCTTATAGTAAGGGTTAGATTATTTGCGTTTACTATAACGCTGTTTGAACCACCGTTACCATAAAGTGTGTGTGTGCCAGCGGTTATAGTTAAAAAACCACTGGAGTATGTGTATCCCGTGCCACTAGTGGGAGCAGACATATCTATTTCGTCTGCCCATGCCCCGGAGGCAAAGAGCACAATCAAAACTGCCAATGTGCGGGAGAATGCGGTTCGGGCACGCTGTTTAGGCACACTCACCTTTAACAAGCTTATAGCACAAGTGTTTAAAACTTGAGCGGTAGTGATTTCAGTAGGGTTTTTCATAACAATCCTCCTTGTTTGATACTGTTACTATTGCACTGCTTGAGCAATTCCGGTGTGATTCCTAATTTCTTTTTGGCTTCGAATTCGGTTATGCCTGTGTCTATAAGCACTTGGAGTGCGGTTAGCAAAGTCTCGTTCCTGCCACGAGCCTCTCCGCGAGCCTCTCCGCGAGCCTCTCCACGAGCCTCTCCACGAACCTCGGCGGCGTGCTCTCTGGCGCGTTGGTCTCGCTCTCCCTTTTCCCTTGCCTCATAAAGGCTGCGGTTGCGGGCATTTGCGCTAATTACCCTTAGGCTGCTCAATGCCTGACCTATTGCAGGGCGTTTCTTTGCGAGTTCCATTAGAACCTCCTCGTCATTTCATTGATGTCTGCTTTAGAAAGTTTTGTTACTTGTTCGATTTTGTC
>BNUP01000035.1 GCA_025997455.1 Fibrobacterales bacterium
AGAAAATATAAACGGTTTCACTGCATACTATTATTTCACATCAACAGAACCGAATCCTGTTTTTGAATCCTACGATTTAAGGGGCGGTAATGGCTCGGTTGAGCATTTGGGCGGAGTAAATTATAGAATTAAATTGAACTTTTCCTCTGTTTCTATTCCTGCAAATTCTGCTTTTCCGGACAATTCAGGAATTAGTTTTGGCTTGCATTATGCAAATTGGGCGAATTGGCGCAAAGATGACGATTATTCAAATAACTTAGCCGAGTTTATGACAGAAAATAATTCTGTTGTGGTTGCAAGTTCTGCGGGGCAAATATTATCGGGCAATTACCCAGATTTTAACTCCGATAATAATTCAAGCAATAATGAAACCGCACCTCTGCAAAAAAATATGGCTCGCGTATATGCCCTGAATGAGGGAAGCGGAAATTTAGATAGGATTCGCTTGTATGTAAAAAACGAAGGTCAGGAAGCGTTAAACCATTTTGATTTTTCTATTGAAATCACAAGCGAGAACGGAAAAGAGCCTATTTTTGAGGCGTGGTATTTACCGAACACTACATACATAAAGGAAAAGAAAAATGATTCGGTTTGGGTTTTCAAATTTACCGTTAGCGGAATAGCATTGGAAAATAATTCTGTTTTTCCAAGTGAAGGCGGAATGTCTTTTGGTTTGCACTATGATAATTGGTCGGAAATGAATAACGCAAATGACTATTCTTTGTTAGGTTTGCAAAATCAATTTTCTCTTGCAGAAAAAATTCCTCTCTACATAGATGGAAAACTGATTTCCGGTAACCCCAAAATTCGCACTATTGCCGACATACAAGAGATTTTGGCAGGAAACTACGGCTATTCTCAAAATGACTTTAACATTTCACTTGAAAGTTTTGCAGAAATGTATGATAATTCCAAAAAATGGACTTGGGACGATTTGAAAAATCGAGCAAATGCAGTTTTCTTGGATTTGCCGAGTTTTGACAGCACGGAACAGGCGTTTTATCAAATATTGGATAATTTTCAAGGAATGGATACTCTTTTCCTTGCTGAAAATTTTAAGAGCGTAAGGGCTGTTTATGAGCAGTTGGCACGGTTGAAACTTGCTGAATATTTTGAACCGGAATTACCAAAAATGAGGGTATTGGCGAAAAATTTAGTTGGTGAAGTGATTGACGAAGTGATTGATGAAGTATCCGATATTTACGACGATTACGATTGCAATCAGTATTTTATTTTCAATATCACAAAGGGAGAAATAGATGCATTGTTTAAACATCCTTTGAGTGTTAAAGCGGCAGTGAGGGCTAAAGAATTGGCTGAGAAGTGGTCTAAAGAATATGCGAGATATAAAGAATTTTTCTATAAAAACGAGAAGTTAATTCCATATGGAGATAGTTTAATCACATACGCCAACAGAGCAGACGCTCTCAGGCATGCGGCTTGGAGTATGCTCACCTGCACAGAAGCGGGCTGGAATTTTGACTATGTGGATGAATGTTTATATTGGTCGGAAGAAATTACCACTGCCCACGAGAAAAAGGGGGATATGGAAAAATGCTATAATAAATTGGATACGGCAATGGATCTTCATAACAACAAAATAGGCAGGGAGGCAATAAAACAAAAGTTGCATAGAACTTGTGGAACGGAAATTCCGCTTTTGGGGATATGCGTAGATTATATTGTTAAAGGTTTAACGAGAGAAGATGTGCAAAGGATTGCTTTGGATGAAGCGGAGAATGGATACGGTTTCAATTCAGTTCAGCAATTGGATTCTCTGCCTTGGCAAAGCACGCTTGTGTTTAGAAGGGCGGATAATGGTAAATATTATTGCCCACAAAATCCCGATGATTGCATAGAATTGGAAAATCCAAACTCAAGTCCTGTGAAAATCGGTTTGCTAATTAAAAATCGGTTTGCTACTTGCAAAGATAGAGTGGAAATTTATTTGGATTTGGAAGACTCCAATAACGATGATAAAATTATTTCGGGTGATAAAAGTCCACCCGGAATTGAAATTAAAGAAAACGGGGTAAAGTTTGTATATTGCACGCAGAATATAGATAGCATATATGGAGCAATTCCAAGAGTTCCTTATGATTATATTGTTTTGAGTTTAAGCGACAAATGCCCGAACGGCACTTACCCGTTCAGTCGCTACCACGATACTGAGGATGACAATAACAATAATTCCTACATTGGCAGCATTGGGCGCAATGTGGTAGAAAGAAATGCAACCTTTGAATATTGCTTTGTCCCTGCCGACTCAAATTCTAATTTAGAATTTCCATTTAGTTATGATTTTGGAGTTTTCGCTAAATATTCTTCCTCAAATATAGTGCATACGGAATTAAAGTTGGATGATGAAGATGAGCGCAATAAAAATTCTTGGGGATGGTATAGGGGAACTCCGGATTCTGTTAAGGAGAACATACAGAATATAATGAACGGAAAGAGTAATACAATTTATCATGTAGTAAAATACATAGAAATAGTTTTCAATGCTATTTTAGAATTCTTTGCAGGGTAATATGAAATTTATTTTATTTTGCCTTGCGGGGATTGTCATAATATCTTGCAATATAATTCCATCCGATTTATTTGACGAATACTGCCCCGATGATTCAAAAAATCTCAGCGGTGAAATAAAGTTTGGAAAGTATTATAATAATCTGGAATATGGCTATCCGAAAGAAATTATAGGAACTCAAGAGTTTGTTTTTCTTGAAGATAGTTCTTTTTCATTTATTGAGATATATAAGAACAAAGATACTACAAAGTTTTTGAAAGGGAAATTTGCAACATATATAGATCCCGGCTTTGCTTGGTATGCTTTGAAATTATCTGCAGACACATCTTATCAAAAAGATATGGGCAATGCGACCGGCATTTGGAAGGAAATGAGATATGATATAGAAGGTAAATTTATAGGATTTTTTGATAGTTTATTATCAAATGTGGACAATAAAGCAAACTGCTTTTCTATGGCTTATAAAGACAATCCGGCGGAATGGAGGTCGGATATAACCACTTCTTCTGATGGCAGATGCGATAAGATGATTTTATTTGAAACAAAAACTTTTTGCATGAAACAAAATCAATAGGAGATTTTTATGAACAAATTGCACATCGCGTTTTTCGCACTTTCTTTTTCCCTCGCCTTTTCTGCTGAGAACTTTGGCGGAATCGGGCTTGCAGTCTATTCCACAAATGGCGGGGCTGGCGTTGAGCAAGTTGTAATTGGCTCGCCTGCAGATTCTGCGGGCATAAAGAACGGCGATTTGCTTATTTCCGCAAACGGAAATTCTCTTGAAGGGAAATCTTTGGCAGATGTAAAAAACATTTTACGCGGGAAATCGGGTTTTCCCATTGATTTGAAAATTCTGCGGAATAGTGACACACTGCGTTTTACGCTTATCCGTGCTCCTTTGAAAATTCAAGAGGCAAACACACAAAATACAAATCTCCAAAAAAATAAAGGCGATAAATTCCTCGCCAAAGTTGCCACTCATAACAAACCCTATAATGTTTATTTGGAAGGCAAAGATTCCACAAAAACAAAATCGCCAACTCCCGTTCCCGAAATTGCAATAACTGCATTCAGCAGGGAAGTTTTAACTTTTGATGCAAAACATAGCGGTAATGCCAATGTGAAAATTATCAGTACCGATGGTGATGTTAAGGCAATTTTTGCAGAAGTTTCCGTTAATACGGGCTTAAATTCTCTCAATTGGGATGGTGCAAATTTGCCAAAAGGAACTTACATAGTCCATTTTGAACACAATGGCAAAATTATCAGTTCTTCGGCTGTGTTGCATTAATCGCTTAATTAGTCGCTCACCCACACATTATCTTTACCGAACATTTCTGCGAGTTCTTTAAGGTTTTCCTTAGAGGCGGGAATGTGGAATTTTTGCGATTCTAAAAGGTATTCCAAGCCCTTTGTTCCTTCCACATAAAATCTGGTTATGCAGCCGTTTTCTTTGTTGTGCTCCTCAAACCAATTTTCGGGGCATCCGCTCACATCTATTTTTATGTTGTAAGTTTTTGCCTGTTTAATTTTACCGGATAAAAAACCGATGCTGTCTATCATCAACTGCGGGCTGTTGTTGTAATAAGAATTCTTAACTTTGCCGCTTACAATTACCAAAACATCCTTTATAATTTTACTCTCCGCTCCTTCCCACTTTTTTGCACCGCAAAACGCCTCAATTTTTCCGAATTTATCTTGAATTACAATAATGGCAAATCTATCTCCGGTCTTTGAAGTTTTAATATTTACTTCCGAAACAATCCCCGCAACAGTCACCTTTTCTTCGCTGTCTAAATTTTCTTTTATGGATTCTGCAGATAAGTTCATATCGCAAAAACCACGAATTTCCGCACTGTATTCATCTAACGGGTGTGCACTGACCTGTGCTCCCAAAACGGATTTTTCCTTGTCGAGTTCATCCATAAAAGTCCATTTTAGGTTATCTTCAAAACTCGGCTCAACATCCGCACTCGCACCGAACATAGAAATTTGAGTACTTTTTTTATTTTGCATCCACACGGAGGCATCGGCAAGTGCTCTTTCAACCGCGGCGAATTTTTGCGCTCTTGTTCCCGCAACGCAATCAAATGCACCCGCCTTCACCAAACTTTCGAGTGCGGTTTTATTTATGGTAACTTTATCGAATAAAAAAAGTCTCCGCACAAAATCAAAAAAACTTTTATAGTTGCCGTTTTTCAGTCGGTCTTTTTCTATGTCTTCGGCAACCACTTCTCCCACGCCCTTAATCTGCGACAAACCCCACCGAATTGCTCGTTCTCCTTCTTGTTTTTCACGCCCGCTTGTATCAACGACAAACGCCGAGAAAGATTTATTCACATCTGGTTGCAAAACTTCAATCCCGATTCTCCTGCATTCATCAACTATCACGGGCAAATCGTCAATGGGCGAAACGCTCATAACCGCCGACATATATTCCTGCGGAAAATTCGCCTTCAAATATGCAGTTTGGTATGCCACAAATGCATAAGTTGCCGAATGACTTTTATTAAAAGCGTAATCGCAAAACGGCAGCAGCGTTTCCCAAATTTTTTCCAAAAGTTCCTGTGTGTAGCCGAGTTCTATTCCGTTCTTAAAAAATTCAGGTTGCATTTCCGCCATTTCCTTAGCGTTTTTTTTACCCATAGCACGGCGCAGTTTGTCTGCCTTGCCAAGCGAAAAGCCCGCGAGTATTTGCACTATTCGCATCACCTGTTCCTGATATACAATAACACCGTAGGTTTCCTGCAAAACGGATTTCAAATTATCGTGAAAGCAGTCAATGGGTTGTTGCCCTGTTTTACACTTAATGTATTGTGGAATTTGTTCCATTGGTCCCGGTCTGTAAAGTGCGTTCATAGCGATTAAATCTTCAAGTCGAGACGGCTTTAACTGTTGTAAATATCGCCGCATACCGAAAGATTCAAATTGAAACACGCCAACCGTGTGCCCTTGCCCGAATAGTTCAAAAGTTTTATCATCGAACATATTTACATTCAATATATCAACTTCTAAATTTCGATATTTTTTTATAGACTTCACCGCCTCTTGAATCATAGATAAATTTCGCAGTCCGAGAATATCCATTTTCAAAAGCCCAATATCTTCGGCATAATGTTTATCGTATTGAATTGCAGGAATATCGCCCTTATTCAAAGAGTAAATCGGAGCGAGTTCCGTCATATCGCGAGGTGCAATAATCACCGCCGCCGCGTGCGTTCCCGAATTGCTGATTAGTCCTTCCAACTTCTCGGACAAAGCCCAAAAATTCTGTTCCTGTTCAGTTTGATCTATCATCTCGGAAAGTTCCGCATCTGCTTTGCGGACATTTCGCAAATTCACCGCCACCGCTTTTCCCGCGGCATCCGGCGGCAACTTAAACGGAATCCGTTTTGCAAATTTTTCAACCTCGCTAAGCGACATATCCATAACTCGCCCAACTGCGTGCAACACCGCTTTTGCCTTCATTCTTCCGTAAGTCACCAACTGCGTAACATTGGCTCTCCCGTATTTTCCAGACACATAGTCTATCAATCTTTGCCTGTCCTTATCCGATACATCTATATCTATATCGGGCATAGATACTCGTTCGGGATTTAGGAATCTTTCAAAAAGCAAATTGTATGGCAGAGGATCAAGTTCAGTGATTCCCAAAATATAAGCGACAATTGAACCTGCGGCGGAACCGCGCCCCGGACCCATAGGAATATCGTTGTCTTTTGCCCACTGAATAAGATCTGCGATGATTAAAAAATAACCCGGCACATTCATTTTTTTTATTGTATCGAGTTCAATTTTTACGCGTTCTTCAATTTGCTCTGTTGTTAATTTTGCGGCTTCTAATTTTTTTTGCGGGTATCGCAGAGGAACTTTCTTAAAAACTAATTTTTCTAAGTAATCATATTCTTCACTAAATTCTGTAGGTAAAGGAAAATGAGGCCAAAATTCCGAACCTACATTTGTTTTTATATATACATTGCATCTGTCTGCAATTTTTATCGTATTCTCCAAAGCCGCCGTATCGTTTGGAAATAACTCATACATTTCATCTGCAGATTTTAAGTAAAATTCATCTCTTTCAAAATACGGGTCACTGTATTCGTTTAATTTTTTCTTTAGTTCCATACATATAAGAGCGGAGTGTTCACGGGCGTTTTCCCTCTGCAAATAGTGCACATTATTTGTTACCACAAGTTGTCTGTTATTTTTCGCGGCATAATTTCGCAAAAAATCATTCAGCATTTCCTCCTGTTCCAAAAAATGATTTTGCAGGGAAAAATATATATGCTCTTCATCAAATATATTGCAAATATCGTTCAAAAATTTCGTAGCCCGCTTTGTTAAATCTCCGCATACATCTCGCCCAAAACGGCTGTTCAAATCTCCGGCAATAGCGATTAACCCTTCGCTTTTCTCTTTCAAAGAATCAAGTGAAATTGACGGTAACTCACTCCATTTTTCGGGTGAAGTATAATTTTCACTCGTAATTTTCAGCAAATTTTTATAACCGATTTCATTCTCTGCAAGCAGCGTAAGCCTGTGGTAAGAAGTTCTGTCGTTTGGTTTGCAGTCTTCTGTGTTAATATATATGTGGCAACCCAAAATTCGTTTTACGGGCGGTTCGGTTTTTTTGCGACCATCCATATAAAAATCTAAAATGCCAAACATAAAAGCGTTATCCGTGAGGGCAACTGCCTTTTGCTCCAACTTTTCCGTTTCCTTCAAAAGCGCGGGAATTTTTATCGATGATTGCAAAAAAGAATATTCGGAATGAACTTGCAGATGAACAAAATCCGGCATAAATTTCCTCGTTATTGTTAATGCACTTGGTGCGGCTCGAACGCACGACCTTGAACTTCGGAGGCTCACGCTCTAATCCAACTGAGCTACAAGTGCTTGTTCTGGGGAAGGTAGTTAATTTAGAGTAGAGTTTAAAGAGAAGAGAGTAAAGTTGAGAGTGGGGGTATAGGGAAGGGGTGTGGGGGATGGAGTGTAAAGTTGAAAGTGGGGGTATAGGGTGTGGGGTATAGGGAACTCGGCGTTGCAAGAGTTGAGAATGTAAAGTGAAAAGTGTAAAGTATTCTCTACTCTTTACTCTTTACTCTTTACTCTTTCAACTTCCTCAACCGTTCCAATTCCTTCATTCTTTCAGTAAATGATTTTTCCTTGCCGTATTCCGTGGGTTCGTAGAATTTTTGTCCTTTGAGTTTTTCGGGAAGGTGCTCTTGTCCTGCGTATGCATTCGGTTGGTCGTGGTCGTATTGATAGTCTCTGCCGTAGCCGAGTTGAGTGCCTACTTTGGTTACGGGGTTGCGGAATGCTTTGGGAACGGGTAGCGTGCCCGTGTGTTTTATGCAGGAGTTGGCACTTATACCCGCTTTTTCCAAACTGTTGCTTTTCGGTGCAAGAGCGAGATAAACGGCGAGTTCATCGAGTGCAATTAAGCCTTCGGGTGCCCCCATAAAATCAAATGCCTCACGAGCCGCAGTTGCGAGCAAAAGAGCATTTGGGTCTGCAAGCCCTATATCTTCCATTGCCATTCGCATTAAACGGCGCAAAATGTATCGCGGGTCTTCTCCGCCTTCAATCATTCGGTGCAGCCAATACACTGTGGCTTGCACATCACTGCCACGCACCGATTTATGCAAAACGCTTATTAAATTGTAATGTTCCTCTCCGCTTTTGTCGTATCGCAGAGGTTTTTGATAATTTATTTTGTCTAAGAGTTCAGAGGTTATTTCAGAGCCGTGCGCAAGGTCGCCCACATCAACAACAGAAGCAAGCCATTCAAGTTGATTGAGTAAAAATCTTGCATCGCCATCGGCTTGAGCGATGAGTTTTTGGGCAACTTCGTCGGATATTGTTAAGTCTTGTCGTTGCAAACCTCGTGCGTGAGTGTGGAGCGCAAGTTCAATGAGACCTCGCATATCGGACTCTTGAAGCGGAGCAAAAAGTATCAATTGACACCGCGAGAGCAAGGCGGAATTAACCTCAAAACCGGGGTTCTCGGTGGTTGCGCCTATGAGGATTATCGTTCCGTTTTCAACAGCACCCAAAAGCGAGTCCTGCTGGGCTTTGTTAAATCTGTGAATTTCGTCTATGAAAAGTATTGTGTCTCTCTGCTGCTCGCCTGCGATTTCCTCGCGATATATTTTTGCCTCGTCCAAAACGCCTTTTATATCTTTCACGCCGCTATTGACCGCTGAAATTGCGACAAATCTCTTTTTAGTGTGGTGTTTTATAACATTTGCAAGAGAAGTTTTCCCGCACCCCGGAGGTCCCCAAAATATGGCACTCGGCACATTACCGCTTAATATTGCGGAGCGGAGCATACTCGTTTCGCCCAAAATTCTCTGCTGTCCCAAAAATTCGTCTAAATTTTTTGGGCGCATTCTTTCTGCAAGCGGAGTTTGGGACATAATTACGAACTTTTGTTTTAGTGGCTCCAAGCGGGGTTGAACCGCTGACACACGGATTTTCAGTCCGTTGCTCTACCAACTGAGCTACAGAGCCAATATGATTGCCAATTAACTCTTATCTCCAAATAAATTCAGAAATTTTGAGTTAATCAGCACCTACAAGTCCAAATATAGAAAAATTTTTGAGAATTGTCAAATGGAAACAACTCGCAAAAACTATTAAACCTGCGTTCAAAATATATACAGCGCCTGACCCGCTACATAATACCCCTCGCCGAAAGACCTCGATTTGGCGGTTTTGTATTTCTCCTTTCCTTTGAAGATATATCCGCCGCTGAATTTCAAAAATGTAATATCGAGCACCCCGTTAAGGGCGTAGTAATTTGCCTCGTAAAATTCATCTGTTTTGTCTAAGGCAAACTCAAGAACGCGATTTTTTATTCCAATGCCTATCCCCGCGAACTCGGCTTGGTGATCTTCGGTATCGCCGTTTGCAAATGGTCTGAACCAAAACAGGCAATCAAAAGCAACGCCGTGAATGCCGCTATAGGTCTCTATGCTAATCTCATTTGTCATACGAAATTTTTTGCCGGGTCGCAAGGTTAGGTCTAACCTTAAATTGCCGATGTATTCAAAATATGCACTTACCAACTGCGTGTTCATTGCGACTTGTATCATAGGAAACGGCAACACCCAGCCGTCCGCCTCGCCTATTCCGCCGCCGAGTATGGTTGTGAAAATTCCATTTCGTTGAACTTCATAGCCGTAAAGCCCTCCCCAAAGAGTTGTGAACATTCCTCCATAAATAGGCTTAGCGGCGGTGCTTCTAAAAAGGGCAATCCATTTATGTCGTCCTGTTTGATATTGTGCTAAAAAATTAATATCGTGATATAAATTCGGAGAATCAAAAACGGGATTGCCAATGTTGTAGCGTTGATAAAATGCCCCCACTACCAGAGTATCGGCTTTATTTGTATCTCCATAGACTCCCCGCAGTAAAAATCCTGCGTTGGGGGACGAAATGTTTTGATTTTTTGCGTGAGCATATTCGTAACTGAATATGGGGAGAATATCGGTTTGCGCCATTGCGGCGGCGGCTAAAAAAAGTATAATTATCGGCATTGAGGTAAAACTAACAAATGCAAATAAAATTGCAGTGAACTAATGGTAAACTATTTATTAAATCGTAAAGGCTTGGTGTCCCGCCTATGCTGCCAAGTTTCCTCACACCCTACACGCCACACCATATACCCCACCCTGCACTGCCGAATGAAAATTGTGAACGCGGTGTGGATAGAGCACACCACACCAAGCAAAGCGACTGGACAGCGTATAATAAGAGGCTATTGTTTGATTATTTTATTTATTGCTGTCAAAAAAATTCCATTTTCTCCTTGCAATTCTAAAAGGGCGGGTTAAAAACCACGCCACTACAATTCCTTTCTCCCCACACCCCACACCCTACTCCCCACACCCTACTCCCCATTTTTCTACCTTCCCCAATATGCCTCGCATTGTTCAACATCCAAAAAGAACCCTCTGGGTGCAGTCTTACTGCCCTGAGGCTATTCGTGGTTTATTTACCACATTAAAACATTTTTTGCGCGGACTTCTGCGATACGAAACCCTGCCTACAATTCCATACCCCGATATTAAACCGCCAATTCCTCCAAATTACAGAGGAAAACATCGCCTTTTGAAACGAGCAGACGGAACGCCGAGATGCGTTGCTTGCGGAATGTGTGCGGCGGCTTGCCCTGCGAAGTGCATTCGGGTAGATGCAAAGGAGTCTCAAGACGGCTTGGTGGAAAAAATGGCGGCGAGATTTGAAATAGACCATTTGGCGTGCGTGTTCTGCGGGCTGTGTGTGGAGGCGTGTCCGGTTGATGCAATAAGAATGGATACGGGAATTACTTCTTTTGTGCATAGCAGCAGAGAGGAATTTTTAGTGAATATGGAAGAGTTATTGGAAGGAAAACCCGCAACGGTTGCTAATTAGAGGTTTTATGTTAGAGATTGTGATTTTTTCTTTATTTGCGGTAATTGGCGTGGCTGCCGCATTTGCTCTGTTCATATCAAAACACCCGATAAACGGTGCAATGGCTTTGGTGCTGAATATGCTTGCACTTGCGGGAATTTATACGCTTTTGCACAGCACTTTTCTCGGCGTATTGCAAATTTTGGTGTATGCCGGTGCAGTGATGATGTTGATTGTATTTGTAATTATGGTTCTCAACGGCGCTCGGGAAACCCGCCTGCCCAGACTCGATAAACTTGGACTTTGCGCCGCTCTTGCGGTGGCGGCAGGAGTTGCATTGATAGTAGGTGCACTTTACGGAACTGATTTAACGGCGAGTGAAACCGCTATAGACGGCTCGGTAGCGGCAGTGGCGGAACATCTTTTCGATACGAGTTCAAGGGGTGCCGCGGCAGATGGCGGTGCGGCAACTTTTAGCGGCGGATATTTTATTCTTTTTGAAATAGTCGGGTTTATTCTGCTTTCGGTTATGGTGGGAGCAGTGCTTGTTGCAAAGCGAAATTTGGCAAATCCCGTTGAGAACGAGCGTTGAAAAAAGCCGCACAAAGGAGCGTTTGAGTAAAAACCGCACGGAGGAGCGTTGAACAAAGACCGTATAATAGGATACATTACAATTGTCGTTTTGCTTGCGGCAGTAGGTGCTCTTGCCTTTTTAATGTGGGAAAAAGAGGAACGGGCAGACAAAATTGTTTTCGTGCAATTCTCGGAAATGGGCGCATTGCAAAATGAAGATATTGTAACCATACGAGGCTATACCGTAGGCAAAATAGCAGCAATAACAAAAGGCGTAAGCGGGAAGGCGTTGGTAAAAATTGTCCTTGACGAACCGCGGGTTTTTCGCAAAGACGCCAAGTTCATAAATATATCTCCGGATATTATGGGAAGCCGCAGTGTGCGGATTGAACTCTGCCGCGATGAACGCAATCGAAAATGCAGTGATGAACCCGCTCCCGAAAATTTCGTTTTTGACGGCAAATTTGAACCGGGTTTTGCAGAAGTTTTGCAACTCGCCAATGTGGCAAAGGATCAGGTTGCGCTGATTATGGAGGTGGTGCGGGAACTATACACGGGGAACGAAAATAATCCGCCGCTGCAGAAAAAAGTTGAAAGTATTTTAGCGGAATTTGAGAATTTAATTTGGTCTGTGGGCGGGGTTATTGCTCTTGCCGAACGAGATGCCTTATCTGCGGTTGGGAAAGTGGGAATTTATTCGGCTCAAATTGCAAACGCAAGCGACCAGATAAACAGAACGCTCGACTCATTGCGAGTTCAGGCGACTAACGGAATTGTGGGTTTGGAGAGTATTGTTGCAAATATTGAGATAGCAATTGATAATCTTAACAAAATTCTCGTAGAATTTTATGAGAATCCCGTAACAATTTCGTTGGTTGATGAAAAAGTAATTATCAACGATATTGACAGTTTGGTTGCAAGTTTGCAGACATTCCTCAAAAGCATAGACCAGTATGGTTTAATACTATACGATGAGGACGGCAAGCGAAAGAGTATGGTTTCTATGGGTAATATTCACCTGATTAGAGAAACCGCACGCAGTAAAGCGAGAAAACAATCGGAAAATCCATAAAAACTCTCTAAAAACTCAAATCTGTGGAATTGTGTTACAAAGGGAGTTTTTAGAGGTTACCAAAATTAATTTCTAAATTCCCGCTAAAACGGAGGCTTTATGAAGTTTTTTTTGATTTTGCTCGCTTTGATGATCAGTTTTGCGGGTGCACAGTTGATGCCAAACGCGAAACCCGTGCCCACTTATATGGCAGACTCGCTTGGTAAGCCTTTGCTAATGGATTTCAGCATTAAGTTAGAAGGCATAAAAGACCCGAATTTACCGTTTGCAATTTTTGACAAGAGACCCTTGATGTTGCTGTATTTTAGCCCCTTTTGCCCGCATTGCCAAAGAAATTACGGCGGCATTCAGCAGATTGCAAACGACTACAAGAACGCAGGCTTGGAGAGCATTGCGGTATCGGTTGGGAATGTGAGTAAAAAAGATGTTCTAATGTTTATAGAACAGCAAGAGGGCACAATGCCGTTTTTTAAGGACTCGGATTTTAAGTTCGGTAAAGTTTATGGCGATGGCTATGTTCCGCGCCTCTATTTAATTTCGCCCGACGGAAAAGTTGTTCGCTACACAGACCTCGAAAGCGACCACATTAAAGATATTAGAGCAGATATTGAAAAATTGCTCGGAAAATAGGTGAGCGTTTTGGCTGCATACAATAATTTTTCCGCAGAACTCGCACAAAATATGGAGCCGGCTTTGGTGGTGGCTCTCTCCGAACATTTAAATTGGATTTCCGAACATACGGATGATTTTCCTCACAGCGGGGAAATTTCGCAGAGCGTGGCGGCGTTTCAAATGGCAGACGGCGGTTTTGGTGATTTGGAAAAAGAATTTACGGAGCGGCTTGCGGAGTGGCGGCAAAAGTGGCGGCAGAGATTTGAGACGGAGAAAACGGATAGGGTTTTGGAGGGCAGGTCGGGTGATATTTGCAAAATTGCAAATGCAAAAGAAAAGGAACGGCAAAGCGATTCACTTTATTTCGATACTGTTCATCTTATGGTGGGTGATGCGCAAAAACTCCTCGTAACACTCTTTAGCCGTGCGGAACTGCTGCAGGAAAAAATTCGGCGGACTTGGCACAAGAACTGCTCCAACAACGCCTATTCAAAAATACTGCCTGCAATAGAGGCATCTTTGCAGAGTTGCGAGAATAAATTTTTCAGCAATTTGCGCGGCGACGGGTTTTCAAAAAATGCAAAGAAAATGTTTTTATCTGTTATTGCCGACCAAGTTTCACAGTCTGTTAATCGCCGTTCGTTTAGCAATTCTTTTTACAATTATGTCTATAAACAATCTCTGCAATTATGCCGTTTCTATTCCGAGAAATGGGCGTTGTTCGCACGCGGGTTTGGCATTAGACAAAATCAGATTCCACTTGGAGAGTTTTAATAAGGAGTATTTTTATGGTAGTTTCAATTATTTTTGCAGTTTTGCTCGCGTTGATTCTCTTTGTTCTCGCGGCAATTTTGAGTTCCTTAAAAGCACTCGGCGATGTGGTGAAAAATATTAAATTGGAAGTTCCAAAAATTGAAATTCCCGCACCGAAGGTCGAGGTTAGCGTGCCTCCTATAGAATTACCGAAGATAGAAGTGCCCAAAATTGAAATACCCAAAATAGAGATTCCAAAAATCGAAATGCCAAATATTGAGTTTCCAAAATTTGAAATTCCAAAAATTGAATTGCCGAAGATAGAAATACCGCATTTTGAAATTCCCAAACTCGATACGAGTGAAATTGTAGAGGCTATAAAAAATATTAAAATAGAAGTTGCAGTCCCGCATTTTGAAATACCCGCACAATCCGCAGTGCAAGCGGTGCAAAGCGACCCCGTGAATGCCGAGGCTTTGCAGGAACTCGCCACATTGATAAGGGTAAATCAGGCGGAGTTTGGGAGCGGCTTGGAGGCATTTCACAAGGCTATAGATAAATTGATTTCAAAAATTCCAAACGGAGAAAAAGAAGAGGAAAATAAAAAGGAACTTTTGGAAAAATTTGAGGATACAATTGTAGCGATTCAAGAAAAGGCAAATGAAACTATGAACGAAAATGCTTTACGGTTGCAGGAACTTTTAACCGAGGCATTGAAAAGTGGCGCAAGTTAACTTTAAACTCGATTCCGAGTTGAAAAAATCCGTAGAGGAAATTGCCGGTAATCTCGGTCTTGCTACAAGCGATGTGATAAGAGTTTTCTTAAAAAAATTTGTGCTGACAAGAGGATTTCCCTTTGCCGTTCAAGAAGAGGTAAAGTTGCAATCACGAATAGAAACGCAACCGCTCGAAACAGTCGAAAAGGCTATGGAGAAATTTCAAAGTGAGTTTTTATAGCGATACCTTAAAAAATTCCTTAAAAGAAAAAGTTGCATTTTTTGAAAATGCAGGGTTGCAAAATGAATCTGCGGAATTGAAACGCCGTTTAGAAAAGTTGAATTTCGGTGAAGAAAAATTGACTGATAATAATTCCGAGAGTGCAATTACAGATCGCCCAATAATAAATTCTAAAATAGAACAAACCCGCGAACGACTGCAACTTAACTTAAATGACAAAAAATACGATGCACCGCAACTTGAAAAAGATTCCCTTTTGAAAAAACTGAAAACCGCCGAGACTCTTGCAGACCTGCAACCGCTTAGGGTAGCCTACATTGAACGATTTCTAAAAATTCTCCGCGTTCAAAATTCCGAGCAAAATGCAGATGAATTTTCAAACAAAGAGGCTACCGGACCATACAACAACCGCAAAACCTTAAATGAGGCATTGCAACTGATTTATGCTCAAGACCCGCTTTGGCTCGAAGATTTAAAGGAACTGTATTTGCCGATTATCTCGGAGAGTTTCACTGCCGCAGTTTCCAAATCATCGTTGTAAATGGTATATTGATATTTACCTTTTGTCTCTGCAAATTCAATTTCTTTGAGCGAATTTTCCATACGAATTTTTATGGTTTCTTCCGTTTCTGTTCCACGGGCACGAAGGCGTTTTTCTAACTCCGTTTGCGACGGCGGCAAAATTAAAATCCCAATTGCATTCGGATAAATTTTATCGAAATTCACCTTGCCGAATACATCTAAATCAAAAGCGACATCTCGCCCTTCCGCTAATTTCTGTTCGACAAAAAATTTAGGTGTGCCGTAGTAGTTTTTATGAACAACATTCCACTCTGCGAGTTCATTTTGTTCAATCATTTTCTTAAACTCCTCTTCCGTCTTAAAAAAATAATTAACGCCGTCTTGTTCGCCTGCTCTGGGCTTTCGCGTTGTTGCCGATGTGGAATAAACAATGTTCGGAAAATTCGGCATAACCAAATTCATAAGCGTAGTTTTTCCCGCCCCGCTCGCCGCACTGAAAACAAAGAGGTTTTTTGACATAAAAATTCCTAATTGATTCTATAGAAGTTCCTTTGTTTTATATAAGATACTCTTCATATACTATACGCCGCAAGTTCTGCATTTTTCATTCTTTTTATAAATTTTTCTGCTTTTAACTTCAATTTATTGCCCTCATTAACCATCAAAGCCCCCTTATTCCGTCAAAAACATAACCTACCATACTTGGAATAACTGCATTACCAAGTTGTTGATAGCCTTGCATTCCGGAACTGACAAAGTGCTTTTTGGGAAAGCCCATAACCGTTTTGCATTCGTTTATAGTTAATTTTCTAACTCCTTGTGGAGTATTGTATAGACCGGTTCGTGCACCTACACCCCCGCCATAAGCAGATTGTGTTATGGCGTGTCCTTTTAAACTATAAATTCTTTCGCCTTGCCCGCCTTTGTTAAGGAGACCAACCCTTATGGGTTTTAATTTATTTTCCAATTCGTTATCTTTTTTTTGAACCACAATATCCGATCTATTAATTATAAATTTCTCATCTACTTCTTTTTCAAAAATGTTTTCTAAATAAAACTTTTTTCTTGTTTCCTTTGGAAATTCATAACTAAGATCACTTCCTTTCAAAGCGACAAAATACACTCTCTCTCTGGATTGCGGAATGCCAAAGTAAGAAGCATTTAATAATTTTTTATGCAATATATAACCCATTTCTTTCAATTCAGTTTCTATAGATTTTATTACTGTACCTTTGTTTATTGTCAAAATATTTTTCACATTCTCTAACAAGAGTACCTTCGGTTTGTGGTATTCAGCAATGCGTTTTATCTCATAAAACAATTTTCCTCTTGGATCCGTTGTTCCGCCCATTTTCCCGGATATGCTGAAAGGTTGGCAGGGGAAACCTCCGCATAAAATATCGTGACTCGGAATATCTTTTGCTGAAATTTTTGTTATATCGCCGTTTGGTTTTTCTCCAAAGTTACATTTATATGCTTCTTGTGCATACGCATCTATATCGCTAGAAAATACGCATTCCAAATTTCTTTTTTCAAGAGCAAGGCGAAATCCGCCAATACCGCAGAATAAATCAATGAACTTTAGCATACGGAAAATGTAGAAAAATGCGGCTTTGCAGACTCATTTTTAAACCCCTCATAAATGTGGGGGTTAAAAGACGGATTATTTAATTTTTCCCAGAGTCCCAAATATTCTATTGTGGTCACAGCCTTTCCTTCTTCTTTTGGTCGGCGTTTCGCACGAGCGGTATGGCGAGAAGAGCCTCTTGTCTGCGGTTGCGTTCCTTTTTGTCTAACTCGCGCCGTTGCTGCTGTTTGTAATAATTCACCTGTTGATTGTATCGCAGAGTGATTTCTTTTGAGACCAAAAATTCCATTCGCGATAAGTGGTTGCTCATATTGCCGAGCGAGTGCATTATAATAATTATGCCGATAAATAATGAAACTGCAAAAACTGCAGAAAAAAGTATTGCTAAACGAACTTCAGGTGCGGGAATGCTCATTTTTTACCTCGATAAATAGCGGTCTTTGTTTAACTTCCTCATAAATTCGCCCGATATATTCGCCCAAAATTCCTATGCAAATAAGTTGTGCGCCGCCGAGAAAAATGATAGATACAATAAGTGAAGTCCAACCCTGACTTGTGGTTACGGGGTATAAAAACTTTTCCACAACGCTCCACACCGCAAGGCAAAATGCGATAAAAGTTACGATTAAACCCATTATAAAACTTAAGCGCAAGGGGAAGGAACTAAAACTCGTTATTCCGTCGAGTGCAAATTTTAACATTTTTCGCAGAGGATATTTTGAGTAGCCTGCCGCCCGCTCCGCTCTGTCATATAAAATTCCCGTGCGTTTGTAGCCAACCCAACACACCAACCCGCGTAAAAAACGGCTTCTTTCGGGGAGAGCGTTTATCTGATCCACAACGCACCTGTCCATTAGGCGGAAGTCGCCCGTATCGGGTGGAATATCTATGTTTGCTAGTCCTTGCAATAATCGGTAAAAAATTTTCGCCGTAGTTTTTTTGAACCAACTTTCGCCGGTTCTGCTTTTGCGCTGTGCATAAACTACCTGATAACCCTCGTGCCATTTTTTGATCATTTCCAAAATTAACGCGGGCGGGTCTTGTAAATCTCCGTCTATAATTACCACTGCATCGCCTTTTGCCGCGAGAAGTCCTGCACTAAACGCCGCCTGATGCCCGAAATTTCTGCTGAAATTCACAATTCGGTTTTGCGGTGTTTCCGTGAGTAAATTTTCAAGAATTTCTTTTGTGCTGTCGGCAGAGCCGTCATTTACGAAAATCAATTCGTGTTCTACATCTTTCAAAACGCCTTCCAAAGTGCGGAATGTTTTTTCCGCAACTTCGCATTCGTTAAACATCGGAACTATGACTGATAGGAGCATTTACGGGGGAAGGTAGAAAATGTGGCGTGTAGGGTGTAGGGTGTGGGGTATGGGAAACTCAGCGTTGCAAGTTTGGAGAAGGGAGAGGGGAGAGAGGGGAGTGGCAAATTTTGGGAGATGTGGGATGGTTTTTGTAGGGGCGGGTTTAAATAAGTATATCTGCCCTACTAAAAAGAAACCTGAGATAATCCTAAACTCCCATTAAAAATACCTACTGTATAGCCTCGCAGGGTAAGTTTCTGCCTGCGAATGCCTGAAAAAACCCATTTTTTTTACCAAAAAACCATTTTTTACTAAAACCCCTTGACAACTCGTGAAAAATAATGTATATTATATGGTAGGTATTTACCTATCGTATAAAGGAGACTACTCATGGCAATCAGATACAAGG
>BNUP01000036.1 GCA_025997455.1 Fibrobacterales bacterium
TATCCGAAATATTTTTTACTCAGGCTATTTGCCAGATTGCTGTCTAAATTGCGGACTTATAGAAGGAGGAAGCTTGAAGTATCTAAAAATTGATATTACATATGATTTTTATCAAGAATCTGAATACATGAAAATTCGCAAACAAAAGATACAAAAATTACTAAGCAGTTCTATCATGGATGAAGGTGAATAGATGATAGAACTTCAATATTTAGAGACACATGTTGCAGATCGATGTAACCTAAATTGCAAAGGTTGCTCGCATTTTTCTCCGATAGCTCAAAAAAACAGTTATTCAATTGATGAATTCAAGAAAGATATAGAAAGATTGGCTGAATTTATTGACGAAATAAAAATTTTTAGATTGTTAGGTGGAGAGCCGTTTATGACTTCTAATTTAAAAGAGTATATTGTTTTATCCAGAAAATTTTATCCTACATCAGATTTGAGGATTGTCACAAACGGTTTGTTAATTCATAAAGCAGACTGTAATTTGATTGAAACAATAAAAAAAAATAATGTTCAACTAGATATATCCTTATACCATCCTACATTAACAATAATTGATAAAATTCTTAAAACCTTAAAAAAAAATAACTTGCGGTATAATCTTTTAGGACCTATTAAAAAATTTAGAAAACAAGTGTATTTTAGTGCCAATAGTAATATTATATCAACTTTTAAAAATTGTAAATTTAAAAATTGCACTTTTTTGTATAAAGGCAATATTTCAGCCTGTCCGGCTCCATCATTATATTATTTATTAAATACTAAGTTCGGAACAAACTTTAATGGGGAGAGTGATGTATTAAGTATACATTCGCCAAATGTTACAACAAAGCAAATTCTAGAATTTATTAATCGTCCTCTTGATGTATGTAAGTATTGCGGCGAATATTTAGAGATTGATTGGGAACAAAGCACTGTTGCCAATATTTCAGATTGGTTAATTGATGCTCACCTATTTCCTCTGACGGACGATAAAAATGGGTAGACAATGAAAATATCTGTAGTAATACCCGTATTAAATGAAGAAAAGTATATAGAACAATGTATACAGTCAATACTCAATAATACTGTATTGCCAATGGAAATTTTAATATGTGATGGTGGTTCTATTGATAAAACAAAAGAAATAGCAAAGGAGTTCTCATTAGTTACTATTCTCGATAATATTGACAAAACAGCAGCTTCCGGTAGAAATATTGGTATAAAGCACGCAAGTGGTAATATTATTGCTTTTACCGATGGAGATTGTTATGTAGATAAAAATTGGATCGAGCAAATGATAGTGAACTTTACAGAAAGAAGTATTGACGGATTACGCGGTAAAATTATTCCTGCCGCACCGGAAAATAAATATGAAGATTTTTGGAATGATTTGGCTTGGAATGTTTTGATGAATTTTGGCGACAAACCACATACGATTTTAACAAAAAATATTAGGCATTGTTTAGTAACAGCAAACTGTGCATACAAGAGAGAAGTATTGCATAATCTGAATGGATTTGATGCTTGGTTTGGAAATAATGCTGAAGATACAGATTTGTCATGGAGAGCTATTGATAAACAATTGTATCTTCATTATGACCCATCGGTAAAAGTAATTACTCATGGAGTTACTACTTTAAAAGGTATCAGAAAAAAAAGTTTTCGTAATGGTATTTCTAGCAGCAAGTTGCAAAAACGACACGGAACAAAAATAAATTTTGACCCCTTAATCTACAAACTTTGGTGGGTTAATTTTATAGGATTATTTAAAAGAACTCAAAACTCTGGCTTAAATTTGATGCAGCTTACATGGCACTTGTTTGGAAAATATTATGGAAGTATAAAAGCAAAAGTGGTAAATATTTAAATAAACCAAGCATTAATGATGAAGTGTAATATGCATAGTTGATAAGTTACTTACCATTGCACACTTTGGATAGGCAGAAAAGAAATAAATAAATTAGTCTGCCCAGTCGCCTGACGGCTTGGTGTATCGGATCAAGCAATGTAATTCTCTGGATTGCTTCGGGTTGCACCCTCGCTGGTGACGAGCCGCAATCGTCTAACGGCTTGATGTCCCGCCTATGCGGGAATGACAAGAGGAACGCTGGAATGACAATCCTACAAACAGGCGAATAATATTCGCCCCTACAATTCCCATTTCCCCACACCTTTTTCTACCTTCCCGCAGGTGATTTTGCTTGCACTTGATTTAATCGGGACATTCGCATTTGCGATTACGGGGGCGGTGAAAGCCGCGAAACGCGGTTTGGATTGGTTCGGGGCGATTGTGCTTGCACTTGCTACGGGCGTTGCAGGCGGAATTATGAGAGATGTGATGCTCGGAAATACGCCGCCTATAGCATTGCAAAAACCGATTTATGCGATAGTTTGCATTTCGGCGGCTGTTCTCATTATAGTTGCACAAAAAAAGATAATTTCAAAATGGATATTTGTTAAAATTGCCGATGCAGTCGGTTTGGGTGCTTTTACCGCGATAGGTGCAATTCATGCAGAAACTGCTGGTGCGGGCGGAGTTGCAATAGTGGCATTGGCGGTGCTCACCGCTGTGGGAGGCGGAATGTTGCGGGATATTTTTGCAGGTGAAGTTCCGCAAGTTCTCAAAACAGATTTTTATGCAACTGCAGCCTTGATTGGCGGTTTATTCTTTTGGACATTCGGATATATTACAGACGGCGATTTTCACACGGTTAAGGTTGTGGGAACAATTGCGATTACGATTATTTTAAGGTTGTGGGCTATGAATAAAAAATTGAAGTTGCCCAAAATGCGAGGGTAAATAATGACCTTGTCCTTCAATTGTTTTTGATGAAATGCAATCGGGAAAAATCAGTTTTTGAGCGAGAGGAACAACTTTATCGAGTTCGGCAAATATTAACTCTACATTGCGAAATTCCGTGCCTTCGATGTTCGCATTAACGGAGGAAGAAAGGTTCGTAACAGCAGAAGACAACGGTGCAATTTGTTTTTCCAAATATGCCAAACCCGTTGCTAATTGTTCGGGTGTATAGCGGAGAGCATTTTCTACCCATCGCTCATTCTCATCACCTTTTGTACCCATTAACTCGGCGAAAAGCGACAACGCTTTTTCTGTTGCATTTGGAGTAGTCTCGTCTAAAATTGCATTTTTAGTTGCACGAAGTGCAGATACCGACCAACACCCTTTTGCACAAAAATCCGCTATGGGGCAAAGCAAAATCCATTTTTGTTCGGCTGACTTTTTATGCAGGTTTCGCAAGAGTGCAAGAGTTCCCATACTCCACCCCAAGACTATTTCGCTTTCGGCAATTCGCGGATTGTTGTCCCAAAAGTCATCGGGGTTTGGAATAAGGTCAAAGTAGTCGATAAATCGATGGCTGAAATTCGGAAAAGCGGAGTAAATATCGTCTTCCCATAACGATATATCACTCGCCCAACCGCTTACCCACGCAATTTGATTTTTTAACATATAGTAATCTCCGAATAACTCCCCCAAAACTTTACCTCATAAAACAAGGAGTTCTTCGGAGACGACGGCAACCACTTAAATTTGCATAAAAACACGGTTGCCAATGTCGCTTAGTAGGCTCTGACGACCTCTTAACGAGTTCTTCAGAGCCTACTATAGTAAATGCTAAATTGTAATTCATATTCGGGTAATGTAGTTATTTTTTTTGTCAGAAGAACTCCTTATTTTATGAGATAAAGTTTGGGGGAGTTCTTCTGAGATTTCTTTACGGTTAATACTCGTGTTCCCCGTGTTGGGAAACGAGGATGACAGTAAAGACAAAAAACGAGGGGAGAATGGTGGATGGTAGGGGCGGCATTTATGCCGCCCTTCCGTATGAGCGATCCAGCGTGGTCACCCGCCCTTTTTGCAATGGTGAATTTGCGTGAGGGATTTACAGCATTTTTATAGCCTACTCATACATTCCTTGCTTTAAGTTAGGCTGTCGCAGTCGCCTAACGGCTTGGTGTATAGCGGTATTGTGCAAGCAATTTTAGCGGATAGCCCGACCCGAAGGGGCACGCCCGATTTTCTACATTACCCGAATGACATTTGAAGAAATTTTTGCGTTGGTGAAGGAGCGTAAGGAAAAGATGCCTGAGGGCAAAAGCACTACGGAGTTGTTTAAGAAGGGGTCGCACGGAATCGGGAAAAAATTGGTGGAAGAGGCGGCGGAGAGTTGGCAGGCGGCTCGTTTTGAAGGGCAGGATGCTTTGTCGCTTGAACTTTCGCAGGTGCTTTATTATGTGGCGTGTATGATGGCGGAGAATAAACTTGAGTTGAAGGATGTTTATGCAAAATTGTGAAAAGACGATGATTAAAGTTGCAGTGCCGAATAAAGGAGTGTTGTCGGAGCCATCGCTCGATTTGCTGAAGGCGTGCGGGTATAAGGCGAATAAGGCGACTAAGTCGTTGTCTTCGATTGATAATGCGAATGGTATTGAGTTTTATTTTTTACGCCCGAATGATATTCCTATGTATGTGGGGCGCGGAATTATAGATGCCGGAATTACGGGTATTGATTTTTGCGAGGAGTCGGATAGTCCTGCCGTGAAGGTGTTGGATTTGCCGTTTGGAACGAGTAAGCATTGTGCGGCTGTGCCCGATAAGAGTAAGTGGCAGTCGCTTTTGGATTTGCGGAATTTGAGAATTGCAACGAGTTTTCCAGGTATTGTGAAAAAATATTTTGGGGCATCTGCTACACCCGAACTTGTGGTTTTGGAGGGTGCGGTTGAAATTTCAGTCGGTTTGGGAATTGCCGATGCGGTGGTTGATGTGGTTGAGACGGGAACAACTTTGAGTCAAGCGGGTTTGAGAATTTTGGGTGAGCCTCTTTTTAGGAGTAATGCCGCACTGTTTGCGCATCCCGACAGGCAAAACACTCCCGAAGTGCAAACTCTTATCCGCAGAATTGAGGGGAAGTTAATGGCTATGGCGTATAAGATGGTGGAATATGATGTACCGTCTGCCCTGCTCGAAAAGGCGTGTGCTGTTACTCCGGGTTTTGAATCGCCAACGGTTGCTCCGCTGCAAAATAAGGATTGGTATTCGGTTAAGGCGATGGTGAAAAGCGAGAAGGTTAATTCGGTTATGGATGAACTCAGGGATTTGGGTTGCAAGGGAATTTTGCTCTTTACGATTGAAAGTGCGAGGGTGTAAATGCCAACTTCAAATATTCGCAATTTTTGCATTATCGCACACATAGACCACGGGAAAAGCACTCTTGCCGACCGTCTTATTGAACTTACGCATACGGTTGCAAAAAATGAAATGATGGATCAACTTTTAGATGATATGGATTTGGAACGCGAGCGCGGGATAACCATAAAAGCACACGCTATAAGGATGATTTATAGAGACGGTCGTCACTCTGCCAACCCCGAATATATTTTGAATATGATAGACACTCCGGGTCATGTTGATTTCACTTATGAGGTCAGCCGTTCGCTTGCGGCGTGTGAGGGTGCATTACTCGTGGTTGATGCATCGCAGGGAATAGAGGCGCAAACGCTTTCTAATCTATACTTGGCGATTGACAATAATTTAACGATAATTCCCGTTATAAATAAAATTGACTTACCCGGTGCAAATCCCGATGCGGTTGCTCACAGTATTGGCGACTTGCTCGGCTACGACCCCGATAAAATTCCGCGAATCAGCGCAAAGGCGGGTTTGAATGTTGAATTGGTTTTGGAAAAAATTGTCGATGAAATTCCCGCTCCGAACAGCGGTGCAAAAGATGCTCCGCTCAAAGCCTTAGTTTTCGATTCGGTATATGATTCTTATCGCGGAGTTATAAGTTATGTCCGCATAATGCAAGGTTCGCTTTCTGCCGGAACAAAAATGCGAATGATGAAGGCAGGTGCTGAATATATGGTGACGGAGGTGGGAACTTTCACAATGAAACGCGACCCGCGACCCGCACTAACCGCAGGAATGGTGGGTTATGTTTTGGCGAATGTTAAAACTTTAAGCGATGTTAAAATCGGAGATACGCTCACCGATGCCGCAAACCCCGCCGCCGAACCTCTCGCAGGCTACAAAGAAGTTAAACCGATGATATATTCGGGTATTTATCCCATAAACCCCGAAGATTACAAAAACCTCCGCGAGGCTTTGGAGAAATTGAAACTCAACGATTCCGCACTCGTATGGGAACCCGAAAGTTCAGGTGCACTCGGCTTTGGTTTTCGCACGGGATTTTTGGGGTTGTTGCACATGGAAATTGTGCAGGAACGCCTTGACCGCGAATTTAATGTCGATATTATAACAACCGTTCCCAATGTGGAATACCGCGTTTTTATGACGAGCGGTGAAATGATTCCAATTGAAAGTCCGAGTAAATTACCCGATGCGAGCAGATATGACCACATAGAAGAGCCTTATATTAAAGCACAAATTTTTACGCCTAAAGACTATGTAGGTTCTCTGATGCAATTGTGCGAGGAAAAACGGGGAAGTTTTGAGACGATGGAATACCTTGACGAAAATAAGGTTATTTTGCATTATGAATTGCCGCTCGCAGAGGTGATGTTCGATTTTTACGACCGTCTGAAATCCGTAAGCCGCGGTTATGCGGGTTTGGATTACGACCAAGCGGGTTATAAAGAAAATCCTCTTATTAAACTCGATATTCTTTTGAATGGAGAACCCGTTGATGCTTTTTCGGTTATTATTCACAAGGAAAAGGCACAACACTACGCACAGGCTATTTGCACCCGTCTCAAAGATTTAATTCCGCGCCAGCAGTTCGATGTGGCAATTCAGGGTGCGATAGGCGGAAAAATTATCAGCAGAACAACCGTTAAGGCGGTGCGTAAAGATGTGTTGGCAAAGTGCTACGGCGGTGATATTTCACGGAAACGCAAACTTCTCGAAAAGCAAAAAGAAGGGAAAAAACGGATGAAGAATATCGGTGCGGTTGAAGTTCCGCAGAAAGCATTTTTGGCGGTGCTGTCTTTGTCTAGCCCAAGCGGGCAGAGCGGAGATGACGAATGACCTTTGACGAGGCTCAAAAAAAATACGGCGAATTTTTAAAGTCGCGAGGTTTGTTAAATACTAACCAGCGCGGTGTAATTTTGAGAGAGGCGTTGAGCACTTATGGGCATTTTTCCGCAGAGGATTTAACCCTGCAAATGTTAAAAAAAGGTTTAAAGGCAAGCCGCGCAACGGTATATAGAACGCTTTCTTCAATGCAGGAGGCGGGAATTTTAGATGAGGTAGATTTGGGTCACGGGCACATTCACTACGAATCACCCAAAACAAAAATTCACCACGAGCATATAACCTGCGAAAAATGCGGATCTGTTTGTGAAATTCAAATTCAGAATTTGGAAAGTGTTGTGAGTGATGCGGCAAAAAAAGCCAAATTCACAAGTGTAAAATATGTGATAAGAATATCGGGTGTGTGTGAAAAATGCGGCACTTCTTTATAGGTGATATTCACGGATGCATAGATGAGGCAATTGAACTTTTGCAAAAGTTTTCCCCGCAATTTGACGACAAAATTTTCCAAACAGGTGATTTTATAAATAAGGGTCCCGACAGTATCGGTGCGTTGAATTTTATAAGGGAAAATAACATTAGGTGCGTTATGGGAAATCACGAGGCAAAACTCCTCCGTATTTTAGAAACCGCACCTGAACTTCGCACCGAAAAAGAACTCCGTTTTTTGGAAAGCGTTCGAGAACCTGAGAGAATCGCAAAAATAGTCCGTGATTTGCCGCTTTGGATAGATACGGGTAAATTTTTACTTTTGCACGCAGGACTTGAACCCGAAAAAAAATCCCTTGCCGAAATGGATCCGAAATGGATACTTTCAATAAGGGAATGGAACGGCAAGGCGTGGTATGAGCAGGCGAGTATTCCCGACCGCGTTGTAATTTTTGGTCATTGGGCTATGAACGGACTTGTGGATTTTCCTCACGCAAAAGGTTTAGATACCGGTTGTGTGTATGGAAAACTCCTCACCGGATACTGCCCCGAAGAAAATCGTTTTTATCAAATTCCCGCTCACAGGGAATACACAAAAGGGAAAGGGGTTTATTAAGAGAACCTCTATTAACCTCGCAAGTGGTTGGTAGAGGTTCTCTAAGCGACATGGGCGAACTGCGTTTTTTGTGCAAATTTGAGTAGTTTTCTGCCATTGTATATACAGATTATCTCAATTTCTTTTTAATAGGGCAGATATGCTTATTGTCCGCCATTGTTTATACAGATTATCACAACTCCTTTTTAATTGGGCGGCTATACTTATTGCCCGCCATTGCTTATACAGATTATCACAACTCCTTTTTAATTGGGCGGCTATACTTATTGCCGTCGTCTCTAAAAACTCAAATCTGTGGAATTGTGTTACAAAGGGAGTTTTTAGAGGTTTCCTTAGGTTTTATTCTCCCCGCGCATCATAATAATTTTTCCAGTTCGCACAAATTCCACCACCTCAAACTTTTTGCAAAGCGATAGGAGAGCATCGATTTTTTCCGATGACCCCGTGATTTGAATAATCATAGAAGTTTCGGTCATATCTATGGTTTGTGCTCGAAAATGATTGCAGATTTGCAACAATTCCGTGCGTTCTTCGGGCTTGCATTTAACTTTGAGGAGCACCAATTCTTTTTCAACAACATCTTGACGGGTGTGATCTTTTGCTCTAATCACATCGACCAATTTTTCCAATTGCTGAATAATTTGAGCGAGCGTTTCGGGATTGCCCCGTGCAACAATATTCATTCGACTGACCGTGTTATCCATAGTCGGCGAAACCACAAGCGAATCTATGTTATAGCCGCGCCGCGAAAACACGAGTGCAATTCTCACAAGAGCACCGGGTTTGTTTGAAACTAAAATGCTGATTGAATGAGCGGGAAACTGCGAATACATATCAAGTCCCTCCTGTCGGTTTTTCAACTGTTTCTTTCGGTCTCTCTATTAAAATATCATCAACGGATGCTCCGGGCGGAATCATAGGAAACACATTATCCTCCTGTTCGCACTCACAATGAATTAAAACCGGACCTTCGTTATATTCCAACGCTTTTTTAATCACGCGCTCCGCATCCACATTTCTGCTAATGTGAAACGCCTCAATATCATAAGCCCGTGCCACCTTAACAAAATCGGGATTGCTCTCCATAAGCACGCTCGAATACCGCTTATCGTAGAACATATCCTGCCACTGCCGCACCATTCCCAAAAAGTGATTATCCATCACAAAAATTTTAATCGGCAATTTATTAAAATGCGCGGTTGCGAGTTCACACATAGTCATCTGAAAACCGCCGTCGCCCACAATGGCGCAAACGGGAAAACCCGTCTTATTACCGAGTGCCGCACCGATAGATGCAGGCAGTCCGTAGCCCATAGTTCCCGCTCCGCCCGAATTTAATAATTGCCCCGCGTAATTGCAGGGAAAAAATTGTGCAGTCCACATTTGGTGTTGCCCCACATCACTCACAACAATTGCTTTTCCGTTTGTCGCCTCATATAATGTTTGAACAATATGCTGCACTCTTAAACCGCCCTGCTTGGGATAAGTCAGCGGGAATTTCTTTTTCCACGCCGCCACCTGCTTTAACCACTCCGCCGAATCTGCTCTGCCTATAAGCGGGAGCAACTGCTCCAAAACCGCCTTTGCATTTCCGTTCAAAAAATGCTTCGGCACAATAACCTTGCCATACTCCGCAGGGTCTATATCTATATGCACAACCGTGCATTGTTTTGCAAACTCGGAAAGTTTTGCCGTAATTCGGTCATCGAACCGCGCCCCGATACTGATTAACAAATCGCACTCGTGAATTGCCCTGTTTGCGGCAACCGTTCCGTGCATACCGGTCATTCCGAGAGAAAGTTCACTGCTCACGGGGAAAACGCCAAGTCCGAGCAAAGTTGAAGACACGGGTGCACCTAATTTTTCCGCCAACTCCTTAACCTGACGACTCGCACCGCTAATTGCCGCACCGTGCCCCGCCAAAATCAAAGGTTTTTTTGAATTTCTAATAGAAAGCACTGCCGCCTCAACCGCCGCTAAATCCGCCTTGCAGGGAACATTATAACCGGGAAGTGAAACGCTATCTACAAAGGGTGCATTGCAGGGTTTCATAGTCACATCTTTTGGCAAATCTATGAGCACGGGACCTTGCCTTCCCGAATGTGCAATAAAGAACGCCTCTTTAATCACGCGCGGCAAATCATTGGTATCCTTCACCAAAAAAGAATGTTTCACCGTTGCAAAACTCATTCCGCTAATATCGCTCTCCTGAAATGCATCGGATCCGAGTGAGGGCGTAACAGTTTGACCCGTAAAGACTACAAGCGGAATTGAATCCATATAAGCCGTATAAACTCCCGTGAGCGTATTTGTTGCACCGGGTCCGCTGGTAACCAGAACCACACCGGTTTTTCCCGTGACTCTTGCATAGCCGTCTGCCGCGTGAGTAGCACCTTGTTCGTGCCGAGATAACACTAATTTGATGTCTGAATCCAAAATTGCATCGAATATTGGGATAACACTTCCGCCGGGGTAGCCAAAAACGGTATCAACACCCTCTCTTTTGAGGCATTCAATAACCACTTGTGCACCATTTAACGATTTTATAGCCATATTTTTTCCTTCGCAAAGATTTTTCTTTCGCGTTTATGGTAAAAATATAGAAAATTTTTTGTATTTTGGCAAATGTTTTGGTTTTGATTGTGAAAAACTGCCGTTTTTTTTGGTATTTTGGCGGGGGAGACCCTCGTAATTCCAGCGAAGGCAGGACATACCAAAAAAGTTGAAAGAGTAAAGAGAAGAGAGTAATAACTTTACACTTTCAACTTTCAACTTTACACTCCCCTCTCCCTTCTCCACACCCTACACCCTATACCCCATTTTCCTACATTCCTTCCCTTATGTCAAATTCATTTGTAGAAAACGGGGGCGAAATGTCCCAACCTGAACTTACGAGTGCTAAAGCACTCTCTCTACAAAAGCCAAACTCTTGGCTTTCGTTGGGGGAGTCCCCCGCCCTCATAAATATTCCACGCACTTCTGCAGAAATTCGCGATTCTTTTATCAGGTTTTTTCAGGGTAAAAATCACCTGTTCGTGCGTTCATCGCCTGTTGTTCCGCAAGACGACCCAACTCTAATGTTTATTAACGCAGGAATGAATCAATTCAAAGCGTGTTTTTTGGGAGATAATCCAAGCGGTTATGTGAGAGTGGCAAATTCGCAAAAGTGCATTCGAGTCAGCGGCAAGCACAACGATTTAGACGAAGTCGGGCGCGATACTTATCATCATACATTTTTTGAAATGCTCGGCAATTGGTCTTTTGGCGATTACTATAAAAAAGAGGCGATAACTTGGGCGTGGGAACTCTTAACGGAAGTTTGGAAATTACCCAAAGAACGATTGTTTGTGACAGTTTTTAGAGACGATGACGAGGCGGCGCAAATCTGGAAAGAAGTCAGCAAACTACCCGATAATCGCATTATGCGTTTTGGCGAAAAGAGCAATTTTTGGGAAATGGGGGAGACAGGTCCCTGCGGTCCTTGCAGTGAAATTCACTATGACAAAGGCGATATTGCAACGCAAGAGGCGACATTCAGCGACCCTGTTGCGGGCGTGAACGGCACAAATGCGAGATACATTGAAATTTGGAACAATGTGTTTATGCAATACGAACGGATGAAAGACGGAACTCTAAAAGAATTACCCAAAAAAAATGTAGATACGGGAATGGGTTTTGAGCGGGTATGTGCGATTTTGCAAGGCAAGGAATCGAACTACGATACCGATGTATTTACGCCGATAATTTCAAAAATTACGGAACTTTCGGGCGTGCCATATACGAGCGGTGCGGAAGGTATGCCTCACAGAGTTGTAGCCGACCATTTGCGGGCGTTGTCTTTTGCAATTGCAGACGGTGCTCTGCCTTCTAATGAAGGTCGCGGTTATGTGCTCAGGAGAATTTTACGGAGAGCGAGTAGATACGCACGACTTCTCGGTCAAAAAGAACCATTTATATGCAAGTTAATTCCAACGCTTTCGGAAACTATGGGTGAGGCGTTTCCCGAAATTCGCGAACGGGCAGATTTTGTTGCGGAGGTTATTAAGGCGGAGGAAGACAGGTTTATTCGCACGCTCGATGCAGGACTTGAGAGGTTTGAAAAAATTGTGGGGGAAATATCCCCCTCCCCCTCAGCGACCATCGTTATTCCGGGTAAAGATGTATTCACGCTATATGATACTTATGGTTTTCCTCCCGATTTAACCCGCATTTTAGCGGAAGAAAAAGGTCTCGAAATTGACGAAGTCGGTTTTGAAGCCGAAATGGAAAAACAGAAGGAAAGGGCGAGAGGTGCGCAAAAGCAAGGACTTTCCGCTATAGGTTCGGAAGGTTGGACAATTTTTTCAGAAGGTTCTACAGAATTTTTGGGTTATTTACAGGCACAAGCAGAGGTCAAAATTTTAAGATACAAAGAAGATAATGACAACACTTCTAATAACGGACATATTTCCATAGTGTTGAATAAAACGCCATTTTACGCCGAAATGGGCGGGCAGGTCGGCGAGCGCGGAACTCTCTCCTCTCAAAACGGGCTTTTAAAACTGCAAGTATTCGATACCGTTAAAGTTAATGATGTTTGGATACATCGTGCAAAAGTTGCGGATGGCACTTTAACTGTCGATGCTATGTCGCAGGAATTTACCGCACAGGTAAATGAAGATGAAAGGGCGGCAACACGCAAAAATCACTCCGCAACACATTTACTCCAAGCGGCACTTCGCAAAGTGGTAGGTGAACATATTTCACAACAGGGTTCTCGTGTTAGTTCAGAACTTTTGAGATTTGACTTTACCGCATTTTCCGCACTTTCTCCCGAACAGATTAGAGAAGTTGAAAATTTGGTGAATGAAAAAATTCAGGAATGCAAGCCTATAAGCACGGAGGAATTGCCGATTGAAAAGGCTAAGGAAAGCGGGGCAACGGCGTTGTTCGGCGAAAAATACGGTTCGGTTGTGCGAGTGGTTTCGGTTGAGGATTTTTCAAAGGAATTTTGCGGAGGTTTGCACGCAAATAACACGGGTGAAATTGGTGTGTTCCGTATTTTGAGTGAGAGTTCAGTTAGTGCGGGAGTTCGCAGAATTGAGGCGGTTACTGCATTTGGAGCAATAGCAAAATATAGGGAAGAGTCGATAATTGTGTCTTCGCTCCGCGACAGACTGCGGGCGGCGGCAGAGCAAATTCCCGAACGGTTGGAGCAGTTGTTCCAAGATTCCAAAAAACAGGAGAAATTGGTCGCTATGCTCAGGCAGCAAATTGCCGCGGCAAAAGCGGGAGAGTTGTTCCATAAGGCGATGGAAATTAACGGGATAAAAGTTTGGACAATGCAAACTAAAATTGCAAATGAAGAGTTTAGCACACTTGTTGAGGGAGCACAGTCGCAAATTTCCGAAGGCGTTGCGGTGCTTGCAAATGTGGAAGAAAATTCGGGAACCATTGCCGTGATTGTGCATAGTGCATTGGTTCAAAAAGGTGTTAAAGCAGGCGACATAGTAAAAAAATTAGCGGAAATTGCAGGCGGAAAAGGCGGCGGCAGACCAAATTTTGCACAGGCTGGAACAAAAACTCCCGAAAAAATTAAGGATGCATTTGCCGCGATAAACTCCGTGATTGAGGGGATTTGATATTATCATACTCGTGCGGAGCAATGTCATTATCGGGCTTGCTCCGATAATCCAAAGAGGCAATTAAAATTTAACAAGGAAAATAATTTTCTATATTTCTACTATGGCAGATTCAAAAAAAGATAAGGTTCTTGAAAAATTATTTGAGTTTTGTAAAAGCGAAAATGATTTCGTCTTTCACAACGACTTAGTAAAAGATGTCTGTAAAAAAATCGGTTTTGGAAACCCGTTTGATGTTACCAAATTAGATAACGAAACCAAGTTGCCAAAAATTTTAACGGATAATGATTATGCTTTGGTTCACATTGGAGGCGGTAACCATAAATTTGTCAAAGGAATAAACAAAATCTACCATAATTTTGAACCAATAGAAAAAATTATAAATTGGAAATATCAAAAATCGATTTTGAATCAATTTAATTCAAGTGAAAGTAACATTCTATCTGTTGCTAACAATCAAAGAATTTTACACAATTTTTTATTTGAAAAAGATACCGAATTTAATGATGTAGATATAATAAAACGCCCTAAAACATATTTTCCGCACAGAACAAAAACTTCATTTGAATATTTATTGGGCGATGAAAAAATTATCCTTCACAATATACAGATAGAAATTGATTTAACCATTGAATTTCATGGAATAGTTGGTGTATTTGAAGCGAAAAACGGTAAGCCTGATAATTTTTCAATATACCAAATTTATCATCCGTTTTTATATTACCACAATGCGAAATCTGCAGAATTAAAAGGTAAAATAAAAGACATTTTTAGCGTATATGTTGTGCGTGAAAACGAAAATGATTTTGATACAATAAAACTTTGGGCTTATACTTTTGAAAATCCGTTTGACCCAACATCTATAGAATTTATAAAATCTGCACAATATAATCTGATAAATAAGGCGTAAAATGCTCGAAAATTTTCAAAATAAAGTCTTTAATGAGGATATTTTGCAAGTACTCAGGCGCTTGCCGAATAATTCCCTTGATATGATTTACGGAGATCCCGATTACAATGTGGGTATAAATTACGCAGGTAAAAATTATACTCAAAAATGGAATGATTATATAGAATGGTATGTTGAACTCGCAAGAGAAAGTTTGAGAGTGTTAAAGCCGAACGGAAATTTGTTTATGTTAAATTATCCCAAGCAAAATGCATACTTACGAGTTAAATTTTTGGATGAAAATGCATTTTTAGTGAATGATTATGTTTGGGTGTATAATACAAATGTGGGAATGTCGCCAAAAAAATTAACAACAGCACATCGTTCAATTTTGCACGCAACAAAAAGCAAAGATAACAATTTTTACAAGGAAAATATAGTTGTTCCGTATTTGAATTTATCTGATAAGAGAATACAAGGGCGCATCGCTGCAGGGCACGCCGGCAGAATGCCGTATAGTTGGTTTTATTACGATTTAGTTAAAAATGTTAATAAAGACAAAACGATGCATGCTTGCCAAATTCCTTTACCTCTTGTTGAAATGCTTATTAAAAGTTGCACTAAAGAGAATGATGATTGTTTTATTATGTTTGGCGGTAGCGGCAGTGAATTAGTTCTTTGCAAAAAATTAAAGAGAAATTTTATAAGTTGTGAAATTCATCCAAAGTATTATCAAATGATTTTAGACCGTTTGGAAAACAACGGTGAAATAAAAGATGAGTTTAAGATACAGAGTATTTTGGAAAAGAGAAGTTCTTTTAAGCAAAGAATAGAAGAACGCAATTTATTTGAGAATAACCTGTAAGTAACCACTATTAACCTCATAAGAGGTTGGTAGTGGTTACCAAGCGACATAGGCGAACTGCGTTTTTTATGCAAATTTGAGTAGTTCGCCGTCGTCTCTAAAAACTCAAATCTGTGGAATTGTGTTACAAAGAGAGTTTTTAGAGGTTTCCTGTAGGAGCGAAGTATATGAAAAAATGTTTAATGCTTGCAGTATTTTTATCTTCTCTGTTTTTTATTTTCGCTTGCGAAAAAGACTCAGAAAAAATATCGGAAAGAAATGAGAATCAGGGCAATGGGAAAATCAATATTACCACAACGATTTTTCCGCTTTATGATTTTATTCGTCAAATTGCGGGTGATAAAGCAAATTTAAAAATGCTCTTGCCGCTCGGTGCGGAGAGTCATTCTTATGAGCCGACTCCGCAAGACATAATAGATATTCAAAACAGCAGTTTATTTGTTTATATAGGCGGAGAATCAGACGAGTGGATGAATAAAATTTTCAGTTCAATGAATATGGAGAAAATGAAATTAGTTAAACTAATCGACTCCGTAAATGCGGTAGAGGAAGAAATTGTTGAAGGAATGCAGGAAGAAGGTAAAGAGGAAGGTGAAGGCGAAACCGAAAATGAGGAAAAGGAATACGACGAACACTTATGGACTTCGCCGAGAAATGCAATTCGTATTGTTGAAGTAATCACCGCCGCGTTAAGCGAACTCGACACTGCAAACGCAAAATTTTATCGCAGAAATTCCGATGAATACATCACTAAATTAACCGTACTCGATTTGAAATTCAAATCAGTTGTTAAAGATTCGGAAAAGCGAGTGATAGTATTCGGCGACCGTTTTCCGCTCCGCTATTTTGCAGACGAATATAACTTAAAATATTTTGCCGCCTTTCCCGGATGTTCCGCCGAAACCGAGCCAAGTGCAAAAACTCTGGCATTTTTGATAGACAAAATTAAATCGGAAAAAATTCCCGTTGTTTTTCACATTGAACTCTCAAATGAAAAAATTGCAAAAACAATATCGGAAGCGACCGGTGCAAAAAATCTTTTATTCCACTCGGTTCACAATGTATCAAAAGAGGATTTTGATTCCGGTAAAGGATATTTTGAATTGATGGATGCAAATGTGCAGAACTTAAAAACAGCGTTGGAATAGACCCTGCACTTTTTATACATTTCCCGTATGCTCGACTTTATCACAAAAGAAACTGCACCTAACCCCAATGCAACCGTAATTTGGATGCACGGCTTGGGTGCAGACGGCTATGATTTCGCAGACATTGTTCCCGAATTGCAACTATCGCCTTCCGCGAAAATCCGTTTCATTTTTCCGCACGCACCGATAATTCCCGTTTCCATAAACAACAATTACAAAATGCGGGCGTGGTATAACATTACCGATATGAACTTGGCAAAAAATCCCGATATAAAAGGCATAAAAGAAAATGCAAAATTTATAGAGGAATTGATAGACAGAGAAATTGAAACCGGTATAAAATCAGATCGGATAATTTTAATCGGTTTCAGTCAGGGCGGGGTTATGGCTTTGCATACCGCAACAAGATGCAAAAAGAAATTAGCAGGTGCGGTTTGCTTGTCTTCTTATTTCCCGACTGCGGAATCCTTAGATGAGGAAGGTTCGGAGGCGAATAAAAATATTCCAATTTTTTTCGGTCACGGAAATTTCGATGCCGTTGTTCCGCCCGAACTCGGACTACTCGCCTACAATTTTTTCAAATCCCGCGGAAACCCAATTGAACGGCACACCTATAATATGCAACACTCGGTTTGTCTGGAAGAATTGACGGCTCTCGGTGCGTGGGTTAACGGAATTTTTACATAGCATTGCCTGTAGTAATCTCTTAAAAACTCCCAAAAAAAATTTCTATATTTACACTCGATGTTGCAAGTATTGCAGAAAACTTTTTTAACTCCTGTATACAGGAGTTCGGGGCGTAGCCCCGAACTCTGACATTATTAAAATAAAACCTATAGTAATCTCAGAAGAACTCCCTCAAACTTTATCTCATAAAACAAGGAGTTCTTCTGAGACGACGGCGAACCGCTTAAATTTGCATAAAAATACAGTTCGCCTGTGTCGCTTATTAGGCTCTGACGACCTCTTAACGAGTTCTTCTGAGCCTACTATAAGAAATTTTTTGGATTGCAATGCGGTATCGGCTTGCAGTGGCGAATATGTTTTTTCCCCTAATCAACAATCGGAGGTTCATAATGACTAAGACAAAAGGTCTTTTCTTGGCAGTTGCTTTTGCATCCATATCGTTCATATCTTGCGGTGAGGAAGAAGTTGTGTTCTGCAACATTCCTTCTAAAAATACTTGCGAACAAAAAACAAGCAAGGAGTGTATGTCGCTTGTCAACAACGGTTTAGCACAGATAGTGCCTAATTGCGATGCCGCACAGGAACAAAAATTTGAGTTTGAAAAAGAATCAAATAAACCGGATAAAAAAGTTGTAAATAAAATTACTGAAAAAATGAAGGAGCAAGCACAGGCTGCCGCTGCACAAAAAACTGCTGATTCCGCTGCAAAAAAAGTTTCTGATTCTATTGCGAAACATGTAGATTCTCTTTCAAAATTACAGGCAAAAGTCGGTGATTTCTTTGCTTCCGGCAGTCGGCACTCAAGCATAGCAAAATCAAAAGAGTTAACATTAATTGCCAAGTCCTCGTTAGGCGGTTATTTAATTTTAGACTATATGGGCAACGAGAAATATCGCCTTGCTACTTGGAACAGTAAACAAAAAATGAGTGACAAGCCGTCTTTATCTATCAACGGTTTTAAAGCCGCTTCTCATAATCAAGGCGGAATTTCGTATGATTATAAAGATAAAGATGGAGAAGTATCAATTATGGGAAGTATTATGTCTCCTAATGGTTGGAGCATTGAATTTAAATTAAAAGGAATTACACCGGAACAAATAAAAATTACCCCTTTATATTATGTGGGTATGGATGAGGATTGGGGGGATGAGGATTGATATACAAATTAATCTTTTAATCAACTCAATTTACGAAGTCGCTTACAAATTCTGCAAGCGATGGGTCTTCGTGTATCCATATAGGGCGGTGTGTGGCGGTATAGCATTCCGACAAATATTGGCAATGGTTATCACGCGAAACTTAATGATTCCTCGTTATAATCAGAGCGGCAATATTTCTCAAAACTTCTACATCTTTTCCCTGCAATTTTTCCAACTCCAAAAGTGATTTTTCATATAACTCCGCCGCCTTTTGCTTAGACACCTCCACTCCGAGAATCGCAGGATAAGTCGC
>BNUP01000037.1 GCA_025997455.1 Fibrobacterales bacterium
GCAATGATTTGCATTGGGTTTTTCCTCTGCATTTATTTTTACTCATCGCTACAATTTTTCTTCTTTATTTTGCAGTGCGAACTTGGACTGCAAATAAAAATTTAGCATTTTTAACTGCCGCAATTTTTGCCGCTCAACCCACTGCGCTTTTTCAATTCCGTTCCGCATCTATTGAACCGCTTTACACATTTTTATTTGCACTCTGCGTTTTTTTGTGGAAATGGGCTTGGGATAAAAACACCGTAAAGCATTGGGTTTTCTTTGCCCTAGCACTCGCATTTTTTGCACAGACAAGGCAGGAGACGGTTTTTTGTTTGGGGGCATTTGTGTTTATGTCTCTGCCGAAAATTTTGGATAAAAAAGATTTTAAGGCTCCGATTTTTTTTGCGGTTATTTCGTTTTTTTGCATTCCCGTTTTGCTTACGATTAGCCATTATCAGGGTTATAATTTTCAGGGCGGTGCGTTTAGCGCGCACGGACATTTCTTTGAGAACTTGCGGCAGGCGTGGAATATAACGGTGAATACTCCGCTCGAAAACGGACTTTTGCGAAATCCTTTTTTAAGTTCGTTTAGCATTTTAACCGCCGCAGGCATAATAATTTTAATCGCAGGCTGTATAAAAACTTCACCCAAAAATATTAACAATACTCGTTTTATACTGTTATTTTTTGCATTATATTTTCCGCAAATATTTATGATTTTAGAAAATGTCTCTGGCGATTTGTCTATAGAAATAAACCAGAGATACACACTTGTAATGTTTCCTGCAATGGCTTTTTTCTCCGCGTTTGCAATTGAAAAAGTGAGCAAACTTTTCCCGAAAGACAACCGAACTCTATTCGTTTTTATCGCGGCGGCTGTGCTTTGGGCGAACTCGTTGCAATATAAAACAAGTTTTGAAAAAAATATAATGTATAACAGAAATCATTTAACAACCGAAGAACAGGAAATTTTGAAGTGGGTCTATTCCGATAAGGTCGGTGCTCAAAATAAACTATTCGTATATTCCCGCCCTTGGCATTTTATAGGCTATGGAATGTCTGCCGTTCATTACAACTCACTCACCCCGCAAAAACTCGAAGACTACATAAAAAAATATAACGGCGAAGTATATTATATTCGCGGTCTCGATTGTTGGGATAGTCAAACTTATCACAAGAAGGCGGTTGAGCACAGAATAGCGAATGTTTGCGATAATTTTGAGAGAATTTTCCCGATGGATTTTGTGCATTCCGCAATTATCACAAATAATTACAGATTGGTTGTAGCAAAATTGAAGGCGGGCGGAATTGGAGAAAATCCTTTTGTTGCAAAGAAGGTGAGTGTTGAATTGCCGAAAAATTCCAAGTGGCTCGGAGAACCTATTGAGAGCAGGCAGGATTGGGGAGCATTGCAGATAAATAAATCGGTAACGGGGCGACCTATAACTATCAATAAAAAGAGATATGAAAACGGAATAGGCACGCACGCGAACGGAATGTTGAGATATAACTTGAACGGCGAATACAAGCGGTTCACCGCGATTTTGGGACTTGACGAAAGTGAGTTTTGCAGTAACGGAGCGAGGGTGAAAATTTTTGGTGACGGAAAATTGTTATCCGATACGCAGAACTTAAAACCGAGTGAAGAATTTCAAGTAAATATTCCGCTACTCGGAGTTAAAGAATTGCTTTTCACAACTGATGCGCTTGGTGATATTGGTTGCGATCATATAGATATAGCGGTGCCTATTTTGTATGAAAAAGAATAAGATACTAATTATTTTTTTCCTTTCAACTCTTGCTTTTGCACAGAATAACACGGGCGTTTTCGCAATAGACACTCTGCCCATTTACGATTGGGACATAAAAACCGAACGAAATTCACTTCCGCTCACGCTTGGCTTATCGCTCGCAATTCCGGGCGGCGGGCAATTTTATACAAAACATTTCACGCGGGGCGGCTTTTTATTCGCAATTGAAGGTGCTTTAATTTACGAGGCATTTTACAATAAACCGAGACAGAATGAGGATTTCAATAAAAAAATAAACGCATTTAAAGATTCGGTTGCACTCTACCAAAATCTTTTAACGCAGTTTGCAGATTCAACCGACAGCGTGCATTTTCAAACAGGCGATACGGCACTTTGGCAATCACAAACTAAATCTTATAATTACGAGGCGAATAAAGTGGATTCCAAAAAACGAGCGGCACGGGATTTGTTGCATTCCGAGTTGGCGTGGCTTGCAGGCTTGCATATTTACGGACTTTTTGATGCTTACGGAATTTGGCGAAATAATCAGGGGCACAGCGTTGAAACTCACACTGCATTTTCGGCAATTTGGCGGGCGGCAGTTTTTCCGGGTTGGGGGCAACTCTACAACGATGAATACGGAAAGGCGGGTTTGCTCTATATGGGAATTTTTGGAAGTGCGGTGAGTTTTTGGTCTCGGCAAAAGATGGTGGAATACCATTTGGAAAGGTTACACGCGGCACAGGCGGAAGAAAATTTATCGGAAATTGCACAGGAAAAAGAGGATATTTTATTTTTTCGCAAAAAACGGAATCAATATATTTGGGCGATCTCTCTGTTCTACATATATTCAATAGCAGATGCCGCAGTTGATGCAATGCTCCACGATTTTGACAGTCCCGCTTATTTTGTGCTTTCACCGACCGATTTTTTTAAGGGAATAAAGGCGGAGGCGGGGTTTCAGTTTTAAGTTTCATTCACTTTTATCTACCGCCAAATTATGGGAATCTCTAAAAACTCCTCTAAATCATAATTTTGCAAAATTGGAGTTTTTGTGTTTAAAAACGGAGTTAGTTTTTTTGCGACAACTAACGGCTATAAACAGGCGAAACTGCATTTTGCCCCTCCTTTATCCATAGGAAACTATAGTGCTTTCCTTTTTTTGGACAAGATTTGCGAATGTGCTCATAGCACACAACAGAAACAAAAAAAGGACGATTTTTTTCATACCTAACTCCCTGATTGTAAAATAACTTCTAATTTTTCCCCTGTTCTTTTGATTTTATCGCATTTAAGAATCTTAAAAACGGTCTTTTCTTATAGTCGCCAATTGAAAGATGCCGAATATCACCCTTTTCTCTGCCTACAACCGCAAAGGCAGGCACGCCGCCGAGTTCCCAATTTCTCACGCAGGTTGGGGTTAGTAATCGTTCGCCCTCACATAAAATTGTGTCTTTTTTCTCAATGTCAAGTTTCACAAAGTGAAAATTCGATTTGAGTTCGCTAAGCACTTCGGGGTCGCGAAAAACGGTCTTTTCCATTTCGTGGCAGGGAATGCACCATTTGGCATAGAACTCGATGAGAACAATTTTCTTGTCTTCCTTTGCCTCATCTAAAGCCTCGCCGTAAGAGAGCCAAGGAATATTCTCCAACTGTGCAGAATCCACGATTATGGCGCTATTTTGAGCAAATACCGCAGCACACAATAACGATAAAAATGTTGTAATCTTTTTCATTTAATCCTCTTTTGTTAGAGTTTGTTCCAAATTAAGCGTATCCAAAACTGCAATAACTGAGTTTTGAAAAATTTTCCAACCATCTACATTCTTTTTTATTATATCCAATTTATTCTCAAATTCAACCGAATTCGTATTGTGCCGTTCAAAAATTTTCTGCCGTTCAACTGCACCTATTTCTGCATCGCCAAATTCCACTTCCGCAATTCGCAACTCCGCATAAAGCCTTGCAAAATCGCTACTTGCAGTCTCCATTTTTTCGCACGATGCAACTAAAAAGCACAATGCAAAACCTGCCGCAGAGCACAGCACATAAAATTTCCCGAATATACCCACCCTTAATAATATATATTATTTTTTCAAAAAGCGGAATGTTTTTCTATAGATAACCTCTATTAACCTCATAAGTGGTTGATAGAGGTTATCTAAGCGACACGGGCAACCGGTGGTCGCCCCTATAATCTACTGCAACACCTAAAGCCAACGCTCGATTCTATAAAAGTTTCCTCAGCATTCACTTTTTGCGTTCCCAAAATCAAAACGACTCGTTTTTCCTTAAAAGTGTAGTTTAAGCCCCGCCAGAGTTCTTTAAGCCATTCCTCGCGCCCGCGCCGCATAAATTCCGCATTATCTACAAAATCCTCGCCGAGTTCAACCCCACCCTTGCTCGATAAATTGTAAATTAAAATTGTATCTGTAAAAGAAACCGAATAAAGCGTTCTAAGGGTGTCCCGCACGAGCAAAGTGTCTATTCTGGATCCGTTCCTATATAAATACACGCTGTCCTGTGTCCATTTCGGGCGGATTCTGGTAGGGGTTGCCTTAATTTTGCATTGAGCGAGTTCCGTTCGCGATGCACCTTCAAAAATCATATAACTTGTGCCTTTCAAAATCGGGGTTTCCTTTCCCGTGGAATCTTTACCTTTAACCCATTCCTGCAACTGACCGGGCAAGTCCCTTACACCGTCGGGGCTTGTGCATATTTTTTTGCGCAAATTCGGAGAAATTGCCCCCAAAGAATCGCCTGTTCCCGCACCGCAATAACGAAACAAAAATTCAGACGGTAAAAATCCTTTTTCTTCAATAACGCCATAAGATGATTTTCCGCTGTTGCAAGCCGCATTCCATTCATCTTCCGTGCATAAATCATAACCTTCATCTTTGCAAGTTGAAACCGCCTCTCCGTATAAAACAGCGTGCAAAAACTCGCCATCCGCACTTGTGCCACCGCCCGCACTCGCCGAATGCTCAAATTTTTCCATACAGAACACGGTGGAATCCCTTTTCACGGGAACAAAATTCGGAGGGCAATCCGTTTGAAACGCCCAACCTTTGGAAAGTGCAACCGTATCTATCCACGCCGCAGAGTAATGCCCGGAAAAATCTACTGCTCTAATTCTCAAAATAAGTGTGTCATTGTGAACTACCCAACGAAGAGTATCACTTACATAAATTCCGTTTGTATTTGCCTGCATAACGCTATCCGCAAGGCTGTATCTCTTGCCGTAATAATCATCGCCAATCACCGAAATTCTCGGCACGCTTTCCCAAGTTTTACCGTTCCACTGCTCCACAATATAAGTTTGTACTTCCCGAAAACTCGAACACGAACTCTGCGAACAACCCTTAATTAAAGGGTCTATGCTCCTCTCCCAAAACAGAATTAAGCGATTTGAATCGAGGCGTGGCAACCCATCGTTGCTGTCGGCATATAGGAAGAATTTATCCGTAATTAAAGGTGCAATGGAATCCGTTGTGGCTATCACCCGACCGCCGCTTTCCGCACTTGACGGATTTCCCGCACTGTCCCATGCCACTATTGAAACGCTGTAAGAATGCTCCGGTTTTAAGCCGAGAATTTCCAACTTCCAATTATTGTTCTCGGAATTTTCACTGTCAAAACCCTTGCCGTCGAGAAGTGCAAATCGTAAAATTCTTGCATTTTTACTATCGGTCGCCTCAAGAGCAACCGCCCTTCCGTTATTTTTGAATCGATAGAACTTTCGCAAATCAGCAGAGGAAATTGCATTCCCCGCAAGCGAGGCAGAAACTTTTGCCTCACGAATATCTTCTGCCGCATCTTGTGCCGTAATCACCACATTATAGCCTGCTATCGCTCCGTTTAGCACATCGGGGAAATAAAAATCGCGTTGGTCTGCGGGGCGCATAAAATCTATCCAAATTCTGTTCGCCGATGCGGAGTCATTGAATTGCACTATCGCAGGGGCAATATCATCACCGAAATATATGTATAAATGCTGAACCGCTCCTTGGTCTCCGCTTTTATACTTCGCCCAAATAGCCAAATGAACGCTGTCCCGTTCCAAATATTTGGAGATCAATTCCGTTAAATTAAGTGAATCTCCCTCGCCTTTCCCGCTGTAAGCAACTGCCGTTCCCGCATTCATCTGTGCCTGTGAAATATTCTGTGCCGAATCCTTTACCGTGAGTGTATCGAGCCATATATAGTAGGTTTCCAAATTGTTGTGCTCTATGGGATGCCGCCATTGCAATAAATAACACGCCGTTCCGGGTTTGAATGTCCCGTCTGCACATCGCGGAGTCACCGAAACATCGAGAACCGTTCTCTCAAAGGGAAAATTTGCCCCGCTGCTATCATCCGAACAAGCGTAAAAAAGCACGCCGATGATAAGAGTTAAAAAAAGACGGAAGGGCATTTGGGGAAGGTAGAAAAGTGGGGTGTGGCGTGTGGGGTGTGGGGGAAGGGAGAGGGGAATTGTAGGGGCGTGGTTTTTAACCCGCCCTTCCGTAGGGGCGAATATTATTCGCCCGTTTGTAGGGGCGGGTTTTAATAAGTATAGCCGCCCAATTAAAAAGAAATCGTGATAATCTGTATAAACTATGGCGGACAATAAGTATAGCCGCCCAATTAAAAAGAAATTGAGATAATCTGTATAAACTATGGCGGACAATAAGTATAGAGGTTACCTAATGTGAAAATTTTTCTACATTTAACTTATGTCTCGTAAATTATTCAATATTGCCGGTCCCTGCAACCCTCGGCGGCATTATATGATAGATGGTTCCCGACGCTTGGGAGATGAGGTCGGACGACTTATCGATGACGAGCAGTATTTTGTTATACACGCGGCAAGGCAGAGCGGAAAAACCACGCTACTCATCAACCTGACTCAGACTATAAATGCAAAAGGCGACTATTACGCCTTGTATTGCTCGCTCGAAAGTGTCGAGGGAATTATTGAAGCCTCTGATGGCGTTATCGCAATCATAGAATGCATCGCTCGCGATTTGGAAACCTCCAATATTCCAAACACCGATACTTTTAAAGCGTATTCCGAAGAAAAAAATCAAAATGTCGCTCTCCAAATTGCTCTGTCTAAATTTTGTTCTCAGTTAGACAAACCTCTCATAATATTTTTTGACGAGGCAGACTGCCTAAGCAACCAAACTCTTATTTCGTTTTTAAGACAACTTCGCAACGGTTATATAAACCGCGGTATGGGAACCCCATTTGTTCATTCGCTCGCCCTTGTCGGTATGCGCAACATTCGCGATTACAAGGCGTTTATCCGTCCTGAACAAGAGACTTTGGGCAGTGCAAGCCCTTTTAATGTTGTTAGCAAAGCCTTGACCTTGCGAAACTTTACAGAAGAAGAAATTAAAGAACTTTACCTGCAGCATACAGCAAATACAGGACAAAAATTTGAGGAAAGTATTTTTGAATTTGTTTATAGGCAAACACTTGGACAGCCTTGGCTTGTGAACGCCATTGCCCGCGAATGTGCAGACGAAATTACAAACAGAGATTTTTCGCAAACCATCACAAAAGATATGACTCACCAAGCCATACAAATTCTAATTCGCAGACGAGATGTGCATTTCGACAGCCTTATGGAACGCCTCAAAGAACCGAGAGTGCGTAGCGTTGTGCAACCTATGATTACGGGTGAGGGCGATATTAACAAGAACACTAACGATTTTCTCTATACCCGCGATTTGGGCATTATTCGCGAATTGGAGAATGGGGCTGTTGTGCCGGGCAATCCCATATATGCGGAGATGATAGGCAGGGCTTTAAGTTGGACGGTTCAAGATTCTATGATTTTGACAGAGACGATTCAAAAAAGTGGGAAGATAAGATTTTTACACTAAAGGAAAGTTTAGAAGGAAAAATTGTGACTGTTGTGGGGTGTTAGGCTACACGCACCCCCTATAGAGGTTTCCTTTACTATCAACAATCGAAATAAAACAGAGTTCCCTTTGTCCCTTCAAAAACCTCGTGCGGAAGAACCTTTGTTCCGTTCGCCAAAAATGCACTGCACCCCGCCCGCACAACCATAGCCACAGCCTCCAATTTGGAGTGCATTCCGCCTGTGCTAACCGCCGAACCGCTTTCGCCTGCTTTTCCCGCAAGAGATAAAATTTCGTCCGTAATTTCAGGAACAAATTCTATTAAATGTGCGTTTGGATTTGTCTTGGGATTTGAATCAAAAAGTCCGTCTTCGTCCGTAAATAAAATGAGTAAATCCGCCTTCCAAAATAACGCGACTTCGCTTGAAAGTTTATCATTATCACCAATTTTAATCTCTGCAACCGCCACGGAATCATTCTCATTTATAATAGGAATAACGCCGTGCAAAAGCATCGATTCAAGAGTATTGTGCAAGTTATCGCGACGGTCTGTCTTAGTAAAATCGTCTGCCGAAAGTAAAATTTGCCCCACCGATAAATTGTCTTTTTCAAAAGCATCTCTATAAGCGTGCATAAGGTCAATTTGCCCCACCGCCGCACACGCCTGTTTGTCTGCAATATTTTCGGGTTTTGCTTTGTAGCCGAGCCGCACCATACCGCAACCGACCGCACCGCTGCTGACTATCACAATTTCCTTTCCTGTTTTTTTTAAGCGCGCAACCGACTCCGCAAGTTTTTCCACAAATCGCAAATTCACGCCTTTATTATCGCCGTCTATTAAAATTCGCGAGCCGAGTTTTATCACAATGCGTTTAGCCTTTGCCAAAATCAGTTTTTTATCATCCATAAAAAGACCTCTTAAAAATTACCCGAATAATCCCGCCCATGCAACCGCAAGTGCATCGGTAGAATCTAAAGCCGTTTCTTTGCCAACATTAACACCCAACAAGCGACCCATCATATTCGCCACCTGCTCCTTACTCGCCGCACCGTTGCCCGTTACCGACTGCTTAACCTTTCGCGGTGATTTTTCAGAAAATACCAAATCGCATTTATAAGCGAGAGACATAATTGCCCCGCGAATATGCCCAAGAATAAGTGCAGTTCGTGCATTTTTTGCAAAAAAAGTCTCCTCCATACAGAGTGCTTGCGGCTTAAATTTTTCTATTAAAATTTCCAATTCACCGATTATATGTCCAATTCTAAAAATCAATTCATCGTCTTTTTTTGCACGCAAAACTCCGTAATCGAGAAGTCCCGCTCTGTTTCCCGTTGCGGTTAAAAAAGCATAGCCGGTTGCATAACTTCCGGGGTCAATTCCCAGCATACAAACACGCCCGCCCGAACCATTACCTAAATTACTCATAACTACTCACTGACAAGTGCCAATGCATTTTGTAACTCATCGGAACTCAATTTCAAAATATTGCTCAATCCCTGCTCACTTATACCCAAAATATCCAACGCCTCATCTGCCAAAATCGGAATTGTAGAATCGCAAGGATGCCCTATCTGCAAACCTCGTGCGAGCACATCGGCAACTTGAACAACCGCCACCAACTTCGCATTTCCGCCTGCCGCCGCCAAATTCCTGTGATGATTTACCAACACCGATGCAATATCCGCAGGTAATTTCCACTGCTCCTGCACCCACGCGGAAATATTCGTATGGTTTAACCCGAAAAGTTCCTGCTCCGCATCCAAAAAAAGACACTTCTTTTCTGCCGCAAAATTCAACGCTTTCGCAAACTCATCTGGTGCGCATACCGCTAAAATCAATTTTCCTATATCGTGCAAAAGTCCCGCTACAAACGACTCTTCCTGTTTTTGAAACTTCGCCTCTCGTGCAACAAGCCGAGCAAGTGCACCGACCGCGGCGGAATGTTTCCAAAACTCCGCGTGGCTAAATCCCTCTATCGGTTTTTTCAAATTCAGCGAGGAGAGAACGCTCGTTGTGAGCACTATATTTTTTATTGAACTGAATCCCAAAATTACTATGGCGTGCGAAATTGTATTCACCCTGCCCGGCAATCCGTAAAACGCACTATTCACCAATTTCAAAACCTTAGAGGCAATCACTTGGTCATTGGCTATAGTTTGCCCTACTTCGGTTGCGGAAGTTCGTGGGTTTGAAAGCATTTGGTTAATAGTCAAAAACACGCTCGGCAGAGTGGGCAACTCACCCATATTCCGCACAAGATTTTCTATTTTCGCCTTATTATCAACCAATTTTCTTGTTCCTAAATTTTGAAGTGCCCTGTGTGTGGTGCAATGTCATTCCAGATTTGCTATCATCCACAACATAATGATAAGCCCTCTGTTTATGCCCCCAAGATTCCCACCTGCGTGGGAATGACGAAGAGGGTGTGCACGGGAATGATAGTGTGGGTCTTCCATCCACTTTCAACTCTATGCCCTATACCCGCTCAACGCATTATAAACAGTCTGCATCGCTCTTGTAGTCATTTTCCCTTCAAAAAGCGTTTCAAGCGGAATTTTATTTACCGCCACCGCCTGCATCTTGCAAGTTTCCTCATCGTCCGCATCGCTCTCAATACAAACCTCTCTAACTCCCCACGACCGCAATCGCGGAATCAACGCGGCTTTTAATGCCATACCTTTCGGTATAAGCACATTCCCCGACACTCCGTAAAGCGGCTCGGCAAGCACCATTCCGTCCTGAACGGATTTTAATTCAATTTTCCGCATACCGCATCTATTTCTTCTTCTTTTTTGGCGGTGTGTAATTTGACCCTGTGTTTGGGTTTCCGCCTAATTTTTTGGACATTGCTCCGATATTCTTAAACATTCCCTTCATATCATCGTAATGCTTTAACACCTGATTAACCTTTTGAACCGTTGTGCCCGACCCGTTCGCAATGCGGATTCTGCGGCTCCCGTTAATAATAGCAGGAACGCGGCGTTCCTTTGCCGTCATTGAACTTAGGACTGCCTCAACATAAACCAATTCTTTCTCGTTAATTTGATCTAAGGGAAGTTTGTTCAAACCCGGAATTAAACCTATAATGTCCTTAAATTTTCCAATTTTTTTAATTGTTCTAAGTTGAGTTAAAAAATCATTCAGGTCAAAACTGTTGTTCAAAATTTTTTTGCGAAAGTCGCGTGCATCTTTTTCGTTTATCGCCTCTTGTGCTTTTTCAACGAGCGACACCACATCGCCCATACCCAAAATTCGACCCGCCATTCTATCGGGGTAAAACACATCAATATCAGAAATATGCTCGCCGAGACCGATAAACCGCACAGGAACGCCTGTAATTTTACGAATGGAAAGCGCTGCTCCGCCTCTTGTGTCGCCATCCATTTTAGAAAGGCAAACTCCCGTAAATTGCAAGCGGCGGAAAAATTCTTCCGCAACATTCACCGCCTCTTGCCCAATCATAGCATCGGCAACAAAAAACACCTCTTCTGGACGAACAGCCTCTTTTGCCTTCTCCAACTCCTGCATCAACTGCTCATCGATTTGCAAACGACCCGCAGTATCGTAAATCACCAAATCATAGCCGTTGTCTATTGCGAATTTGTGTCCGTTGCGAATAATATCAACTGGATTTCCCTGCCCTTCCTCATAAACGGGAACGCTTATGGATTTTCCCAAAACTTGTAACTGTTTAATAGCCGCAGGTCTATACACATCAGCCGCCACCAAAAGGGGTTTTCGTTTTTTCTTGGAACGAAAATACAGAGCGAGTTTCCCCGCAAAGGTCGTTTTGCCAGACCCTTGCAAACCAGCCATCATAATGCCAATCGGAGGCTTTCCGTCGAGAGAAACCTCTTTGGTTGTTCCTCCCATAACATCGACGAGTTCATCGTGAATAATTTTGACTATCATCTGTCCGGGGCTAACCGCCGTCAAAACATTCTGACCCAAAGCCTTCTCTTTAACCGCCTGAACGAAGTCCCTCGTGACATTGAAATTCACATCGGCAGCCAGAAACGCCCTCCTCACTTCACGAAGAGATGTTGCAATATTTTCTTCGGTAAGCCGTCCCTGCCCCTTCAAGTTTTTTAATGTCGTTTCAAGTGAATTCGCTAAAGCATCAAACATTATTTACCCAAAATCTTAAATGTTGTAATTGCGTTAAATGAAATTACCCTCTCATCAATTGCTATGCCCGTTGCGAGATGTCCCTTGGAGTGATCCAAATAATAATTTCTGTAATTGTTGTTATCGTAAAATCTTTCGCCCATATCCCGCTCCAAGCGAATCACAAATTCATCGGGAAACTCGCTTTGGTTATCAAGGGATATTTTATAAAGCCCAACATTTCCCATCGCTTTCACAAACTGCATAACGAAATCTAAGTTCCACTTACCGAACCTCGCCCCTTGCAGAATAACCCTGTCGGTTTTCTCGTAAAAATTCACAACCGCCCAAACATTAAAATAATCCTTCTCGGTATTATCGCTGTTAGTATTCCAATTGCAGTCCAAGCCGGCAAACAACACCGTCTCACGAGGTTTCGTTTTTACCACTTCCAACACGGCATCATCATTCAAAAAATTAGACATATAGGGGAATGTAGAAACTTTGCAGTGCAGGGGTATGGGGTGTGGCGTGTAGGGTGTGGGGTTTTGGAAGGGGATACGGGAATTGTAGGGGCGTGGTTTTTAACCCGCCCTTTTAGAATTGCAAGAGTTGAAAGTGAAAAGTGTAAAGTTATTATTCTTTATTCTCTACTCTTTACTCTTTACTCTTTACTCTTTCAACTCTTTGCACTGCCGAGTTTTTCTACCTTTCCTTCAATGGCAAATAAAACACAAGCCTATTTAGACCTTGCAAACCTCGCACGGGAACGAATTATTCTGCTCGACGGCGGAATGGGAACAATGATTCAGCGATACAATTTAACCGATGCGGATTTTCGCGGGCAAAAAGGTAATAATGATATTTTGGTGCTTGAAAGACCCGATGTTATTGAGGAAATTCACAGAGCATATTTGGCGGCAGGGGCAGATATAATAGAGACTTGCTCATTTAGTTCAAATGCTATAAGCCAAGCAGACTATTATAAATCAGATGACGGACTTGATAAATTAACTTACGAGTTAAACAAAGCGAGTGCAGAAACGGCACGGCGGGCTGTGGAGAATTTTGAGAAGGAGTTTGGCGGGAGGCATTTTGTTGCAGGGTCAATCGGTCCCACTTCAAAGGCGGCGGGTATGGCGAGCAAGGTTGAAGACCCCGCGAACAGGTCGGTGACATTTGCGGAACTTTCGGCGGCTTATCGCACGCAAATTCGAGGTTTACTCGACGGCGGTGCGGATATTTTGTTGATAGAAACGGTTTTTGATACGCTAAATTGCAAGGCGGCTTTGTATGCGGCATCGCTTGAACAAGAGGCAAGAGGTAATCAAGTGCCCGTTATGGTTTCGGGGACAATCAGCGATGCATCCGGTCGTCTGCTCGCGGGGCAAACTTTAGAGGCGTTTTGGAATTCTATTAGCGGTTATGATTTATTTTCGGTGGGCTTAAATTGTGCACTCGGTGCAGAGGAAATGGGATCGCACCTTGCGGAGTTATCCCGCGTTGCAAATATTTTTGTGAGTGCATATCCAAATGCGGGTTTGCCAAATCCGCTTGGCGGTTATGATGAAACGCCGGAGAGTTTGGCTCGGTTTGTTCAAAAATATGCGGAAAACGGATGGGTGAATATTGTGGGCGGGTGTTGCGGAACCACACCAGATACCATAAGGGAAATTGCAAAGGCGCTTAAAGGAAAATCCCCACGCAAAGTTGCAAACGAAAACTATGAAAATGTAATAATCTCAGAAGAACTCCCCCAAACTTTATCTCATAAAACAAGGAGTTCTTCAGAGCCTACTACAATTCGTCTTTCCGGTCTTGAGCCGCTAAATATAACTCCCCTGAGCAATTTCACAAATATAGGCGAGCGAAACAATATGGCGGGATCGCTTAAATTTGCAAGGTTAATTCGAGAGGAAAAATGGAGCGAGGCGATAGAGATTTCCGCCCTGCAAATTGAAAACGGTGCAACGGTTATAGATATAAATGTAGATGACGGCTTGTTAAATTCAGTTGAAAATATACGGCATTTTGTGAATCTGTATGTTTCCGAACCGTCTGCGGCAATTGCACCAGTTATGATAGATAGTTCCGATTGGAATGTTTTGGTTGCAGGAATGGAGTGTTTTCCCGGAAAGGGCATTGTAAATTCTTTATCGTTAAAAGAAGGCGAAGAGTCGTTTCTAAAAAAAGCGGCAGAGGTGCGCAGGCACGGTTTTGCACTTGTGTGTATGGCTTTTGACGAGCAGGGGCAGGCGAACAGTTATGAACAAAGAATTAAAGTTTGCAAACGGGAATATGATTTATTAACTCAAAAATTAAATTTTAATCCGCAGGACATTTTATTTGACCCCAATATACTTTCCATAGGCACGGGTATAGCCGAGCACGCTAATTACGGCAAAGATTTTATAGAGACCTGCAAATATATCAGGGAAAATTTGAAGGGGGCACATATTGTCGGGGGCGTTTCAAATTTGAGTTTTGCATTTAAGGGGAATAATGCGATTCGCGAAAGTATTCATTCGTGTTTTCTCTATTATGCGGTGAAAGCGGGAATGGATTTTGGCATTGTGAATGCGGGAGCCTTGCCAGTTTATGATGATATTCCGCTTTTGGAAAGAGAACTCATAGAGGACTTAATTTTTAATCGCCGAGATGATGCAACCGACAGATTGCTCGCTTATGCGGAGAGCGTAAAAAATTCCTCATCGAAAACCGAAGGCGGCGAACAGAAAAGCGTTGAATGGCGAACCTTGCCCGTTGCGGAACGAATTTCTTATGCGTTAATAAAAGGAGTTGATACATTTATAGAAACAGATGCGGGCGAGGCTATGGCTGAACTCAAAAATCCGTTGAAAGTTATTGAAATTCCGCTGATGAACGCTATGAATAAAGTCGGAGAACTTTTCGGCGAAGGGAAAATGTTTTTGCCGCAAGTTGTAAAGAGTGCCCGCGTTATGAAAAAGGCGGTGGCGTTTTTGCAACCATACATTGAAGAGGCACAGAAAGGCGATGTTAAAAAAGCGGGAAAAATTCTTTTGGCAACCGTTAAAGGTGATGTCCATGATATTGGGAAAAATATAGTTGGCGTTGTACTTTCTTGCAATAATTATGAGATTATAGATTTGGGGGTTATGTGCTCACCCGAAAAAATTGTAAATGCGGTTCGTGAGGAAAAACCGAATATTGTGGGTTTGTCGGGGTTAATTACGCCTTCTCTTTCGGAGATGTCTTTTGTGGTTGAAATGCTATCAAAAGAGGGTTTGAGCGTTCCCGTTATGATTGGCGGAGCAACAACTTCCGCTTTGCACACGGCGGTTAAAATTGCAACTGCGGGAAATATGCCGGTGGTTTATGTTGCCGATGCGGGCAAGTCGGTTGTTGTTGCGGAATCTATTTTGAATGCGGAAAAAAGTTCTTCATTTTTGCAGGAAAATTCCGAAAAGCAACAAAAATTCAGAGATACGCAAATGAAAAAAGAAGAAAAACCTACTGTGTCTATTGACGAGGCGAGAAAGCGAGGCTTGGAGTTGTTTTGAAAACATATTTTGTAATCTTAATTCTATTTCTCTTTTCCGTTTCGCAGGCGTATTTTGGCAGGGTTAATGAGGGGCAGGCGGTATTCGGGTGGGTGGAACTTTTGCAAAGTCCGCGAACGGCATCTTTGGAAGGAGCGGGGTCGGCGTTTGCGAGTGAAGACTTAGGTGCGGCAATTGTAAATCCCGCATTATTATCGGGAGAAAAAATCGGTGCAAGCATTTTTTGGCAGAGCGGAGACTTGGCAGATAAACAGGGTATTGTGGCGATTTCCCATCCGTTTTTCAAAAATTTCGGCGGCAGAATGCAACACACTTACGGAGTTATAGATAACGGCGAAGTGGAGAATTACAACGAAAATGGCAATGAAACAGGCTTAACGAGTTACCCCATTTCACAGTATTATGCTATAAGTGCGGCGTTTCCATTATCACATTTTCGAGTCGGAATTTCTGGCAGATTTTTATGGGAACGGCTTTCGGAAATTGAAGGTGCACAGGCGGGAATGGGACTTTCTTTTGATTGGGGATTGCTCTGGAACAGCACTTCGGCACGATATGGATTTGCACTTGTGGGCAGGCATTTGGGAGTGCAGGTTCGCCCCTTTGTGAAAAACGGTGCAAACGGTTATGCACTTTCACAAGAACTTGCGGCATCTGCATTTTGGCGTGCAAATCAAAATTTGACTTGGCTTTTTGAGTGTAACGCTCCGCGATACTCCCCTGCCGTCGGGAAACTCGGTGTAGAATACCGCTTGGCAAATCCCCTGCATATTAGAGCGGGTATTCAGCGAGAACTTTTAGATGTTGTGCGACTTGCAAAATCAATTTTTGACTCCGATGAAAATGCTCCCAAAGCGGGTTATTACAGATTGTTCTCCGCAGGTGCGGGTTATAAACTTGCAGATTTTTCCTTTGGAACACTTGCGGTTGATTATTCGTATTCTATGCTTATTGAAGGTATGGGCAGTGAACATCGAGTGGGGTTAAATGCTCGGTTTTAGTCCTCCGTCTCTTGAAAAACTCGTTAGGGAATTTTCCCTTTTACCCGGAATAGGCAAAAAAACCGCGCGCCGTTTGGCGTTTCATTTAATTTCAGGCGACAGAGAAAAGATGGGCGATTTTGCGAATGCAATTTTGGAGGCAAAAGAAAAATTGGTGCATTGCAAAATTTGCTATGGCATTACCGAGACCGAAATTTGCCCTCTCTGTGCAAGCCGAAACAGAGATCGCACAATTTTATGTGTGGTAGAAAAAGCGGCGGATATTTTACCGTTTGAGAGTAGCGGAGCATTTAAGGGTTTATACTTTGTGCTCGGCGGAGTTCTTTCTCCGCTTGACGGAATTCGCCCCGAAAATTTACATATTCCGCAATTGATAGAGCGGGTGCATAGCGATGAGGTGCAAGAACTTATTTTGGCACTCGGTTCTAGCCCTGAGGCGGAGAGCACCGCTCTTTATATAGACCGCAAACTCGCCGATACTTCCGCCCGCAGAACAAAACTCGCCCGCGGCATTCCCGTTGGAAGTGATTTGGAATTTATCGATGAAATTACAATGTTGCGAGCGTTTGAAGAGAGGGTGAGGGTTTAAGAAACTTTACAACTTCATCCCGTTCATATTTGGCAGCCAAATCAATAGGAGTTTTAAGTTCATATTCATATTCGAGTTTACAATCCTCATCGTCGTAATCTTCATAATAATCTTCATCTTCGTCATAAGACGGATATTTCCATATTGCATTAATATTTGCACCCTTTTCCAAAAGGAATTTTACAACATCAAGATTACCGTAGTATGCGGCATTGTTCAGCGGGGTATATCCATTGTCATCGTTTGCATTGATTTTGACTCCCTGCAATAACATATCTTTTACTTTTTGCAAATCGCCATTTTTAACGGCATCGAATAGCATTTCGGTTGATTCTTTTTTATAAATTTCCTCAGACATTCTTTTTTCCTTTTTAAGGGGCGTTTCTGCTGCAGGATATTTTCCAGTTCAAATCGGGTAGTGAAAAATTTGTAGTAGGGGCACGGCACGCTGTGCTCTACGAAACCGAACTTTCTACCGTCTGCTGAATAAGCGTTGCAATGGTCATTGGTCCCACGCCGCCCGGAATAGGTGTATATGCACTTGCAATTTCTGCCAAACCGTCTTGTTCAATATCACCAACGGAACAGCCGTCTTTTCCCGCGTTGTTATGAAATCCCGCATCAATAGCGACTACGCCTTTTTTTAACCACGAGGTTTTAATAAATTCGGGAATTCCCACTGCCCCAATAACAATGTCTGCTTGTTTTATGAGACTCGGCAAATCTTGCGTTTTGCTGTGACAAATCGTCACAGTGCAATTTTTGTTTAACAACATAGCCGCCATCGGCTTGCCCAGAATTGCACTCCGCCCCACCACAACCGCGTGCTGACCTTCAAGCGGAATTTTGTAATGCTCCAAAATGCTCATTATGCCCTTTGGCGTTGCAGAACCGTAAGCCTGTTCGCCCATACTCATTAAACCGAAACCCAAACTCGTTACGCCATCTACATCTTTTTCTATGGAAATTTTATCGAAACACATCCGCTCGTTTATATGTTTGGGAACGGGGTGTTGCAACAAAATTCCGCGCACAAGCGGGTTGTTGTTCAGTTCCTGAATTTTTGTGAGAAGTTGTTCCGTTGTGGTTTCTGCCGGCAAATAAACCGGCAAACTATCGAGACCAACTCGCCTGCAGGCATTCCCCTTCATCTTCACATAAGTTGCACTTGAAGGGTCGCTACCCACCAAAATCGTGGCTAAAACAGGCACTCCGCCGCTATTTTTTTGTATTATTTTTTGCACTCGCAAAACGAGATCACTCTCTATTTGCTTTGCAAGCGA
>BNUP01000038.1 GCA_025997455.1 Fibrobacterales bacterium
GAGATGTTTAAGCAATTTGAAGAAAAACAATCCGAACACGGTTTGAAAGCCGTGCTCTTTTAACTAAAATTTGCAAACAATTTTTGAAAATAAATAATCTCGATAAAAAGAGCGTGGTTCGTTGTTGTTCCAACTCCCCCTTCCCAACACCCCACACTCCATTTCCTATATTACGCATAGGGATAATGGTTGGAGGATTTGAAAATGACAGATGTTGGTAAATTTACCGATATTGCAAAATCGAATAAGAAAGTTTGGAGTATTCGCTTAAAATTAACCGTAATATTGGTTTGCCTGACCATAATACCGCTGCTTTCGCTTGCATCTTATTCGCTGTATCAGGACTATAAATTGGTGAATCAAGTGCAGGAAGTTTCGCTTGCAAGTTCTACAAACGCTCTGAATGCAAGTGCGGTTGATCAAATTGAAATGCGGAGCACGGATATTGCAAAAGAACTCGCACAATTTCTTTATGAAAGAGATGATGACGCCCGATACTTGGCAAAAATAGCGCAGGAATTTAACGGTGATTTGAAACAAATTGAAAGGGCGTTCGGTGTATTTGTGCGTTCGCAAAAGAGAAGAGCGGTGGCACAAGGGGAATGGGGTCTTTCCGAAGACGGAACAAAATGGGTTAAAAAAAATATTGCAAATTTGTCGGGAACTATAGGTTCATCTTCTAACATTACAAATAACGATACCGTAAATGGCGCGACCTTTCACCCTATTGCGGCGGACGGCTTAAAATATGTTGAAGTTCCGCTTTACGATGAGGTTACCTTTGTGGGTTTGGATGGAAAAGAAAAAATTAAAATCGGCACCACAGACTTGCCCAATTCTCGAAAAGTGCGATTTGCAAAATACTTCAAAACAGGTGACCTTAAAGATGTTTCCGACAAGAAAAATACATATATACACGCAGAAAATTATTTTCCAGCACTCGCCAAATTGAGAAATGAACGAGGCAGCGATATTTATGTGAGCGATGTTATAAGTGCATATACCGGCACAAATTATATAGGTATGTATGTTAAGGATAATCTTAAAAAGGCATCTGATACCCGCGGTTATGAAATTGAATACGCACCTGAAAATCAGGCTTTTGCGGGAACGGAAAATCCTCTGGGAGTTCGTGCCGAAGGTATTGTGCGTTTTGCAACTCCCGTTTATGTGAACGGGAAAAAAATCGGATTTGTGACACTTGCATTAGACCAAGATCATATCTTTGAATTTGTAGATCATAAAACGCCTATGAGAGAGAGATACACCGAACTCTCCAACGCATTTGACGGTAATTATTCATTTATCTGGGATTACCAGAGCCGCAGCATAGCACATCCGAGACACGCCTCGCTTTACGGATTTGATCCCGAAACCGGTGAGCCGCAAATTCCTTGGCTTATGACAAGCGAATATAATTATCTTTTGGAAAAGAGCGGCATTTATCCCGAAGATGCGGCGAAAATGACCCCGCAGGAGAGGATAGGGCATCTTAAAGCGAATTGGAAGAATCTCATCGCTCCCGATACAAACGGAAAACCTATTTACAATTTGATAAACGGAGTTATTACATTCAGAAATCAAAAACGGATGAATACTTCCGCACCGGATCCCGAACATACGCCCGCATCTGATTTAACTCAACTTGGATTTGTCGGTTTGGACGGAAGATATTTGAACAATGCTCCGCAATGCACAGGTTGGCTTGATTTAACTAAAAACGGCGGTAGCGGTTCGCTTTATATTTTGTGGAGCGGGCTTTACAAATTAAATACCGCAGCGGCAATTCCTTACTACACGGGCAGATATGCACCGAGCAAAGAAAATAATTATTCACAGGTGGGTTTTGGTTTTGTGGCGATTGGGTCGGGCATTGAGAGTTTCACCGAGCCTGCAAGGGAAAATGCAAAAGTTTTAGATATTTTATTGGAAGGAATCACCGTGAGAGTATTTGAATATATGGCAATATTTCTGTTCGTATTGTTTGCGATTGCAATTTTTATTTCCTTTACAATGTCTAAATGGCTCTCTACCAAAATAAATATAATTTTGAACGGAATTGCAGAATATCGCTCCGGCAGAAGACAGTTTCGCTTTCGTTCAAAACGCACGGATGAATTCGGTGTACTTGCTGACAGTTTTGATTTACTCGCAGACAGCATTGAACAGAGTGTCAGTACTTCGATTGTGATAACGGATTTGGAAAAAAATATAATTTATATGAACGAGATTGCACTTGCACTTTTTGAGAATACAACGCTTGAAAATTTGGTTGGCAAGGAGTATTCCAAATACAGCCGTTATCCCGAAAATTCGGAATACGACCCGTTCTTGGCATTTGAAAACGGTAAGGAAAACAAAACTTACTATGATGAGAAAAACGATGCTTATATAAAGGGCAAAGTTCATAATCTTTTGAATAACAAAAATGTAAAAGTCGGTTATATAATTGAAACTATAGATTTAACCGAAGTTGAAAAACGAAATCGCATTGTGGAGGAACAGCGGGATAAACTTTCAAAAATCAGTGAGGAACTTGAAGATGCTCTCAAAAAATCGCAAGATGCGATAAAGGCAAAGAGCGTGTTCTTAGCGAATATGAGCCACGAAATTCGCACTCCGTTAAATGCGATAATAGGATTCTCGGAAATTGAAATGAGAAATAATCTTCCTTTTGAGACGGAACACAATATCAGCAAAATTTTCCAATCCGGAAAAATGCTTTTGAGTATTATAAACGATATTCTCGACATATCAAAAATTGAGGCGGGGCAAATGTCCTTTAATCCCGTTGATTACGATTTGCCGAGTGTGATAAACGATTCCGTGGTTATGAATTCGGTTCGCATTGGAACAAAGCCTCTGCAACTGAATGTTATTATAGATGAAAATATTCCGCAACGCTTATACGGTGATGATTTGCGGTTGAAACAGATTTTTAATAACTTGTTATCTAACGCGATAAAGTATTCAAAGAACGGGACAATTACATTTTCGGTAAAATCGAGAATTGAAACGGCGGGCGGTGCGGTTGCGGGTGATTCGTCTGCAAGCGGTGCATCAAAGGGCGGCACGGAAAAATATTGCTACTTGGAATGCTTTGTTCAAGATATGGGAATGGGAATTGCGGAAGATGATATTCCCAAGTTGTTCTGCGATTATCAAATGGTGAATACCGTTCAACACAGGAGCGAGGAGGGAACAGGACTCGGTCTCTCTATTTGCAAACGCTTGGTCGATATGATGGACGGAAAAATTTGGGTTGAGAGCCGCATTGGAATAGGCAGCAAATTTTCGTTTTTCGTTAAGATGAAGGTTGTTGATGAGACGCCGATAGGTCGCGAACTCGCAGAGAATTTAATGCAGAACAGGTTCCTGAATGCACGCAGGGAAGAGAAGGAAAAGAACTTTGTTTATGAGAATATGCCTTACGGTAAAATTTTAATAGTCGATGATGTTTATACAAACTTAGAAGTTGCAAAATCGATGATGAAGCCATACGGACTTAACATTGAAACAGCGATGAACGGCTATGAGGCGATAGATGTTGTTAAGGGTTTGGAAAAGGAATTTGACATTATATTTATGGATTATATGATGCCGGGAATGGACGGTATTGAGGCGACGAAAATTATTCGGGAACTCGGCTACAAGGGAATTATTGTGGTTTTGACTGCGAATGCGGTAGTGGGCTCGGATAAGATGTTTAAGCAGAGCGGCTTTGACGATTTTATAAGTAAGCCGATAGATAAAGATAAACTTGACGGAATTTTGCTGAAATACATTCGCGATAAACAACCTTCTGAAATTTTGCAGGAATCTGCCAAAATCGCTAAGTTGGGATTTGCAATGCAGAATAACAAGTCTTTGGATGCGGTGATGTCCGAGATGTTTTTGCGCGATGCGGTGAAAGCGATTAAAAACTTGGAAGAAACCGTTGCAAGCGGTGATATTAAACTTTTCACCATTACGGCTCATTCTATGAAAAGCGCGTGTGCAAACATTGGTGAGAATGAGGTTTCTGCACTCGCCAAAGAGTTGGAGTTTGCGGGCATTGACAATAACTTTGACTTGATTAAGTCGAAATATAAGGAGTTGGTGGAGAAACTGAATGAGATTGTTGAGAGGCTGGGGGGGTAGATGTAGGGGCGACCATCGGTCGCCCGCCATTTTTGCAATGGTGAATTTGCGTGAGGGATAATAGCGGCAACCGAAGGTTATAGCGGATAGCCCGACCCGAAAGGGGCACGCCCATCTTATTTTACTGGACAATACAAGATTTGAACTTGTGACCCCTGCCGTGTGAAGGCAGTGCTCTAAACCACTGAGCTAATTGTCCTTACTATAATGCCGATTAATTCTTAACGAGTTAATCGGTGATTACTGCAACAGAATATAGAAAACTACACAGGTTTTCTGTAAATTGTCGTTGCTCCAAACCTCTCGGTTAAAAATTCGTCGTTTAAGTTATACATATTCTCGGCAGAACCCAAAAGCAAATAGCCGCCGGGAGCGAGAATTTGGAAAAACTGAGACAGGATTTTTCGCTTGGCATCATCGGTAAAGTAAATCAAAATGTTTCGGCAAAAAATAACATCAAAAGAACCGAGACTCGAAAAAGAATCCTGAATATTCAAACTCTTAAAATCGACCATTTTTCGTATTTTATCGCTTACAAGATAAAAATCTCCGTCCTGCATAAAGTGCCGCCGTCTCATTTCTGGCGTTAGTCCGCGAGCCACTTCCAAAGGTCCATATTTGCCTTCTATCGCTTTTGCCAAAACTTTGGAGGAAATGTCCGTTCCCAAAATACCGAAGTCATCGTTGGTTACAATTCCCATACCTTTCATCTGAATTACATCGGAGATAATCATAGCCATAGAGTAAGCCTCCTGACCTGTTGATGCCGCCGCCGACCACATACTGACTTTAGGACCTCTGCGCTGCCACGGGCGTTCCTTTCGTGTTTTTACACGCTCCAACATATCGGGCATAATTTTATCGCGAAACGCCACATAGGGATGCTCATCGCGAAAGAAGGAAGTTTCGTTGGTTGTCATTGCGTTTAACATTTTTTCTTTCACCATAAAATTGGTGAAACCCGTACTGAGCCGCTTTGTTAAATCGCCGAATGTAGCACAACCGAGTTCGGAAAGAATGGGAGTGATGCGTTGTTCCACCAAATATTGCTTATCGGTGCCGAGAACTATACCGCAAATATCAAAGACATATTTAACTATTGCCTTGTAATCTTCGGGAGTCATAGAAGGGGTCATAATCTCTTCCCCACATTGGTGCGCTCCAAAACCGCTTCGGGGATTCGCATAAGTGTTGCAACTTTGTCTAAAAGACCGCTTGCGGCTGCGGCTCTCGGCATACCGAATACTACTGAACTTTCCTCGTCCTGTGCTATTAAATAGGCGTTTTTATTTTTGAGATGAGGCAGAGACGGAGTTCCGTCATTTCCCATTCCCGTTAAAATGATGCCGATAAGGGAGTCGGGAGGGTAGGCTGCCGCGGCTGAACGGAACAGAACATCAACGCTGGGACGGCAACCGTTTTCCGGCTGATCTTGGTTGTTGTCTAAAACAAAATTTGCACCTTTTGTGCCCACCACCATGTGGCAACCGCCCGGTGCAATGTAAACTGTTTTGCTCTCGACAATGGTTCCGGGGGTTCCCTCAATAACCCTGTGATTACATTTTGTGTTTAGCGAATCTGCGAGCGATTTTGTGAAATTCGGCGGCATGTGTTGAACGAGTAAAATAGGCAAGTCGGTGACCGAGCATAGTTTTGGCAACATCTCGGCAAGCGATTTGGGACCGCCCGTTGAAACGCCGAGTACAATTGCCATAACGGGTTTTGTATGCACACTCGGCTTTGCAAGCGTGTAGGAGAAAGCACCCGGTGCACTCGGAGTTCTTGCAGAACCGAATGTGGCAGAGCCGCTCCCTGCAGGTCTGGCTCCCAAAGGTCTTGCAATTCCTCTGTTTCTGCGTGAGTTCCAAGTGGTTATTGCGTTGTGGAGCATTCGCGTTAAACTCTCTTGAGCGTTTGGCAGTTCGGGTGCGGGTTTGGCTATAAAATCAAACGCTCCGCATTCTAAGGCTTTTAGCGTAATATCCGATCCGGTTCTTGTGTGCGAACTTATCATAAGCACTTCTGGAACAGCCTTCAATTCGGTTTTTACGGAAAGCATTTTCTTTAGCGTGTCTAAGCCGTCCATTCCGGGCATTTCAACATCTAAGGTCATAAGGTCTGCACCGCGAATTCGCAGAAATTCAATCGCATCTGCACCACTGCCGGCAGTGCCCACAATCTGTACTCCGGGAATTCCCGATATGACTTTTTCCAATATACTGCGAAATGCTCTTGAGTCATCCACAATGAGAATTCTTGCCAATTGTTCCATTTTAGTACCCTTTTATGTTCTGCAAAAACAGAAGGTAGAAAAATCACGCGGCGGTGCAAGCGGGGAAAAGGGAGAAGGGAGATGATTAACTCTGCGGTGCAGGTTGGGGTGTAGGGTGTGGATAATTCGGCGGTGCAGGCGGGAAGAAGGGAGATTGGGAGTGTAAAGAGAAAAGAGTAGAGAGTAGAGAGTAAAGAGTAATAACTTTACACTTTTAACCTTCAACTTTACACTCTATTCCCCCCCCCTCACACCCTATAGGGAACCTCTAAAAACTCTCTTTGTAACACAATTCCATAGATTTGAGTTTTTAGAGACAACGGCGATCCTGCGAGCATTCGCCGCAGGATGACATTATCACCATAAAAAACGCAGTTCGCCCATGTCGCTTGGTAACCTCTACCAACCTCTTAGGAGGTTAATAGAGGTTACCTATACCCCTGCACCGCTGAGTTTTCTACTTTCCCGCAATGAATTTCACTTCCCTCTTACTTGTGGCAATTATGGTAACTGCGGCATTCGCACAAAATCACGGCACGCAAATTGGCGGCTTTGGCAGTAATTTGAACCAACTCGGCTTTGGAGAAAAGGCGAAAAAAGTTTTGGTGTATAAAGGAATTGAAACGGCTGATGTGGAAATTCGCGACTTAACAACAGAAAAAACCGTGCTCACCGCAAAATTGAGCGATGCGGAAGTTTGGGAGTTTAGCGGAGAATCGGTGCGAAAGGCAGATTTTTCGGGATTGAATAAAGCGGGTGTTTATGCGGCTTATTTGGGCGGTCGAAGAATTTCGGATAACATTGTGGTGAATAATAATGTGTATAAAGATTTGTTCGAGGCATCGTTAAAATGGTTTTATTATCAGCGGTCATCTACTGCACTGCCTTCGCAATATGCTGGAAAATGGGCGCGTGCAGCGGGGCATCCGGATACGAAAGTTTCTTTTTATCCGCCGAGTGAAAAGCCCGAAAATTGGACTATTTCAAGTCCTAAAGGTTGGTATGATGCGGGTGATTACGGAAAATATATTGTGAATAGCGGAATTTCTGTTTTTACAATTTTAGAACTCTACGAGCACTTCCCAAACGCTCTCAAAAAATTTTCGCTGAATATTCCCGAAAGCAAAAGTAAAACACCGGATATTTTAGAAGAGGTTCGCTGGAATTTGGATTGGATGCTTACGATGCAAGATAGCGACGGCGGCGTTTATCACAAACTCACAACCGTGAGATTTAGCGGGCACGATATGCCCGAAACAGATTTGGCAGAGCGGGTTGTGGTTATGAAAACTACTGCTGCAACGCTGAATTTTGCGGCAATTTTGGCGCAGGCGAGCAGAATTTATAAACCCTTTGATGCGGCATTTTCGCAAAAAGCACTTGCAGCGGCGGAGAAGGCGTTTGATTGGTCGCGAAAAAATCCCGTGATTCTTTTTAAGCAACCCGACGGAATGAATACCGGACAATACAACCCCGGAGATGAAACCGCAAAAGACGAAACTCTGTGGGCGGCAACCGAACTTTATGCAGCCACAAAAAAGAAGGAATATTTGGATGTTGTAAGTTCAATTCCCTTCACTTCAAATTCGCCGTGGTGGGGTGATGTGAATTTTTTGGCTGTGTATAGAATGGCTGGACTTGGCGGAACGGTTTCAAAAGCAGCACGGGATACTCTGCTCGGACTTGCAAATTTTATCGCGGAGACAACCGAAAAATCTCCTTATGAATTGCCCGTTATGAAATGGAATTTTGTTTGGGGTTCAAACTCGGCTGTGGCAAATAACGGAATTGTTTTGCTGCACGCTTATTATTTAACTAAAAATGTAAAATATTTGAACGCCGCTCAACGCGCACTCGATTACCTCTTGGGTGCAAATCCGCTTTCTATGAGTTTCGTTACGGGTTATGGCAACAGAACACCCGCATTTCCGCATCACAGACCGTCTGAAGGCGACGAAATCACCGACCCCGTTCCCGGAATGTTGGTAGGAGGTCCGCACGAGGGCGGGCAAGATATAAAGCCGAACGGTCGTTGCGATGATTATTTGCAAAAAGGAAAACCCGCTCTTTGCTATGTAGATGATGTTTGCAGTTATGCTACAAACGAAGTGGCAATAAATTGGAATGCACCGCTCGTGTATTTATCGGGTGCTTTGCATTTCTTGAATCTCGGCGAATTTCCGTAGGTATGGAATACTCGGCATTGCCAAAATAGCCCGTTTTTCTCCCATAATTCTCGTGTAAAAAAGCACAAATTCATTTTCGCCTTTTGGGGCGAGCCGCTTTATCTCTTGTTCTGGAACAACTTCCACGCCTCTTTTTTTGAGCGTGATTTTTCCCGCGTTGTGTTTTTTTAACATCGTTTTAACCGCACCTGTAGAAAGCCCGCTTTGGTCTATTATCCTATATGCGGAAAAGCCGTTTTTTTGCGAAGTCGGCGAAGTAGAAATCGGAGCATCGCCCGAAAGATACGCGAGGGAACTATCTATTTGCCATAATCCGAATTTATGCGCCTCACTTAAAAAAAGATGACTGCGAACTAAAACGGGATTAGGCTCAAAAATAAACGCTCCAAGATTTTTAACTTTTAAGTTAATAAAAGAGAGTTCCGTTTTTGGAAATTGCCATTTATATACATCACCATTTACTATTGAAACCGCGTGAATATTTCCGATATTATTTTTGGGTAATTCGCTAAATCGCCCACTTAACAAATTCGCATTAAAAATCGCCAAACACTCTCTGCAATCATTTGCTCCGCCCAAATACACAACTTCACTATTTAACGGCAGTTCGCTTTCCGGAAAAGCAGGCGGTAATTTTATCATTCCCCCCGCATATTTTTTTGAGACTTCCAAAACGCTTTCAAACGGAGGATTTAACCCTATTCGTTTATCGCTGCCTGCATTTCTGCGAGCCGGGTCTATGCAAAAAAAATCACCGCCTTTATATTCCAATGCATTTTGAACAATCGCTTTATTCGTTAGTCCCAGACGGCACATATTTTCGTTAAAAAATGCAACTCGATTTTCGTCAATATCAACTCCAATCGAATGAACGGAATCGCGAATAAAAAAACTATCCCCGCCCATTCCGCAACACAAATCCGCAACTTCCACACCGCTTGCCCACAATGAAGATTTCCACTGCGAAATGTCTTTTGCCGTTGCCTGCTCAAATGCAAGGCGGTCGCACACGGCATCAAAGCCGAATTTTTCACGCACCTTCGGTAAAATATTTATATACTGCATAAATAAATTTCGTTCATCGGCGTTCATTATTTTTGATAATTTTTCTGCGAGTAATAATTGATTATTGCGGTAAGGAAAAAATTCCTCTATAAGTTTTTGATCGGTTAAAATCATAGCAGGCTCTGCCACACTAAAATCTCGCTCTTAATCCAAGTGAAAAGGGATAGGCAAAATCGACCGATAAAGTTTTCTCGCCAACGCTAAAATTGTAGCCCGCACCTGCGGAAATTTCTTTGCCGTCAAGCCCGCACCTCAAATTGAGTTCGTGCCAAACCGCCCACTCAAAACCCGCGTGCCCTTTGAAAATGTGCCAATCCGGATCAAAGACAAAAAGAGTATCGGCAGTTTGATAACTGACAAGTGCGAGTGAAACGGAGGCGGGTTTGCGAAGTAGAAAATTTCTGTGAGTGATACCGAGTTCAAAAGTTTTCGGTCGCAAATAGAGTTCTGCGGATTGTGAAATATCGCCGCTCGAATTGCGTTGCCACGCCGCAGATAATCGCGAATTGAAACCGAGATTTCGCACTTGCAAAGATGACTGCCATTTTGCATTCCAATAGCGATACCAACCTAAATCAAAGGAAAGAGGACTTTGATATTTATTTGAGAGTATGGAGAGTGAAACTCCAATTCCGTTTAAGCGATTTAAGCGATAGCCGAGTCCCGCATATCCGAGAATGTCGTCTTCCGTGTTTTCTTTTTCGTTTTCTCTGTAGAGTGCCGCAAAACCCACGCTAAGCCGCCCGCCAAATCCCCAATCGATGCCAAATGCACCGAATTTATCCGCACTGCCGAGCGGGTCGTCTATTTTGCCGTTCAATGAAACCGCCAAATCATTTTTGAACGCGAGCATTGCAGGATTCCAAAACACCGCAACAAATGCACTCGTATCCGAACCCGCTGCTTTACCCATTGCAATTTCTCGTGCACCTGCACCGACCAATTCCGTTGCGTTATCCATATCTCCAAGCGATGCCCGTTTATCGGCAAAGGAAAAAACCGCAGAAAAAAGAAGAATAAAAAAGAATGGCACGGAGGGAAGGTAGAAAAGTGGGGTGTAGGGTGTGGGGTGTGGCGTGTAGGGTGTGGGGAATAGAGTGTAAAGTTGAAAGTTGGGAGTAAAGTTTGTAGGGGCGTGGTTTTTAACCCGCCCTTTTAGAATTGCAAGGGGAAATGATGGATTTTTTTTGGGGGCGCTCGGCACACACCGAGTTCCCTTGTTAATTTACTCTGCATTGCTAAGGGCAGGTTTTCTGCCATAGTTTATACAGATTATCTCAGGTTTCTTTTTAACACTCTAACTTACGAGTGCTAAAGCACTCTCTCTCCGAAAGCCAAACTCTTGGCTTTCAGTATCACAACTCCTTTTTAATTGGGCGGCTATACTTATTGCCGTCGTCTCTAAAAACTCAAATCTGTGGAATTGTGTTACAAAGGGAGTTTTTAGAGGTTTCCTTCAGCACAAAAGTAGATGATATATTAGAAGATATTGCAAATGCATAGAGTTGCCGTTATTGGACAGGAGCGGAGAATAATCGTGTTTTCACAACCCGACTTTTCCAATAAACGAGAAACGGGGCTTAAAGCCGTTGCGGAGTTCGCCGTTTAAGGGGAATGAAATATCTAAATGGACGACTTTGCTCTGCACCGATTTTGAAGAGGAAACGCGGAGACCCAAACCCGCCTCGTATTGCAAATTGCGGGGTTCAAAAGCGCGAAGTCTGTCGGTTGCCTCGCCCGCTGTGGCGAAAATTGCAAAAGAGGGAATTTGAGTCAGGATTTCAAAGTTTGGAAAATATCGCTGTTCAACTTTGAATATAAAGGTGTTTTCGCCGGCTAAATAATGCGACGGAAAGCCGGGGAAGGCGTTGTTTGCATCTAAATATAACAGGTGGAGATAGTCGGTTTTTTGCCAAGAATCAATTTGAAAATTTAAGACGGAAGATAGTTTGAGATTCGGTTTGTAAATATATTCGCCGAAAAGATTGTTTGACATATTATTGATTGTGTCGTTATAGTAAAATGAATTTTTGCCTTTTAAGTAAAAATTATGTTTTGGCGTGCCGAGTGATAAATTTATTGCGTGTTCAAAATAAAAATCTCTGTTTCCTGCATTTAACTGTTCAAAATTCTTAGAAATTTTTGTTTCTAAATAATAACCTCTTTCTAAATCTTCTGCCCATTTTACTTTGTGAAGGTTGTAGCGTTTTTGCAGATGAATGCGAGAGATTGCAAAAGAGATACCGAGTCTGGAGTCTTGTAAATTCGGTGAGACGAAAGAGGAGGGGGTAGCGGAAAACGCGTGTAGGGGCGACCCTATGTTGTCGCCCGCTATGTGCGGTTGCAGCGAGGGGGAGACTTCCCCCCCCCAAATTTTGTGAAAGTTATATGAGGCACCCAAATATGTTTTGAAGTGAGTTCCGCCGAAAGACCTTCGCAGGTTGAATTCCAAAGAATCCTCTTTTAGGTTTTCTGTCGTGTAAATTGGCGTGGGATTTTTGCTTTCGTAAAAATTTTCTTTGCGTTTAGACCAGAGGAGGTTTGTGTTGTATGCCCACCCGTTTTTTGCACGGGAGATGAACGGATAGGCGAGACCGATACTGCGTGAGTAGCCGTCTGAATTTTCGCTCCATAAAAAGTTGAATGAGTGATGCGGGAAAATAAAATCGCCGCTTTGATATAGTAAATATTTTTGGTCGCGGTCTTCTTGGTGTTCAAAGAAAAAACCTACGGTGTGTCCAAATCCGAGCAGGTTGTTTTCGATAAGCCCAATTGACCAAAGCCATTCTTCGCCGGGTTTGCCGAGATTGAATGCGGGGGAAAAAGTCCAGTTGTCGCTTGTGGTAATGTAGAGGGCAGTTTCATTTTCGGCGTTATTTTCGGTGTTTTGTGCGGCAGATATAATTTCTATTTTTGCATCTGATAAATATGTGAGCGAGCGCAAATTTTTTTCCGCTTCTTGAATTTCTGCAATGGAGACGGTGTCGCCGATTTCAAACGGCAGTCGCGCACGAATGATACTCTCTCTTGTTTCTATGTGAAAATAATTTCCAAATTCATAGAGTTTTTTTTCATACGGAGAGTGGGTGGCGGCATCGTCAAAAACATCACCCGGAGTTATGTAAATTTGCGATATAATAATGCGGTCGGTGGTTCCGGCGGCGGCAGGGGCAAATTGTGCGGCGGCAGGTGCGGTATGGACAGGCACGGGTTCGCTTGCAAACGCAACTGGTTCATCTGCAACCGCAACGAAAAACACAAAAAAAATAAAGGGAAAAAATTTTAGCATTTTATTTCTTAACGCTTTTTATTCAGTATAGGTTCGCCGTCGCCTCTAAAAGTTTCGGTCTTACGAAATCGCGATTCGGTTTTAGATGTTTCTTTTTGAATAAAAAAATCTTTCATTGTTTTGCACACTTTTCGCAGTTCGCTTTCCGTGATTATATAAGGCGGTGTTGTGTAGACAACTTTTAGAAATGGGCGCAACCAAACTCCCCGTTTGGCGGCAAATTCCTGAATGCCGTTGTGGTCGCTTTCGTTTTCGGTTTCTATAACTCCGCACGCACCGAGAACTCTGCATTCTTTAACGCCTTTTGCCTTAAAATTTAATAATTCGTCAGTTAATATTTTATTTATTTTTGCAATTTTTTCGAGGTAGTTTTCGCGTTCAAAAATTTGTATGGATGCAAGTGCGGCGGAGCACGCAAGAGCATTTCCCATAAATGTAGGTCCGTGCATAAATGCTTTTTCGTAGGCGTTTCCGAGAAAGGAATTGTAAATTTTTTCGGTGGCGAGTGTGGCGGAAAGCCCCAAATAACCTGCGGTTAAACCTTTGCCGAGAACCATAATATCGGGTATTATTTTTGTTTTGCCTTTTGCCGCTTGTTCCACCGCAAACATATTTCCTGTTCTGCCAAAGCCCGTGGCTACTTCATCGGCTATCCATAAAACATTGTATTTATTGCAGAGTTCGCGAATGCCACGCAAAAATTCTGGCGGGTAAAAATTGAATCCTCCCGCACCCTGCAAAAGCGGTTCGCAAACAAATGCCGCGATTTCTTCTGCGTGCATTTTGAAGAGGTTTTCCATTTTGTTTAAGGATGCATTGCAACCCGCAAGGTCGGTGAATCCTATTGGCGGATTTATGAAATATTGCCAAGGTAAATAACCCTTAAATAAATGGTGCATTCCCTCTTTCGGATCGCTTATTGACATTACGCCCGTTGTATCGCCGTGATAACCTTTGTAGAGACTGGCGAATCTGTATTTTTTTACAGTGCCGTCTTTTGATGAATTATTTTTCCAATATTGCACAGCCATTTTCATAGCGACTTCCATTCCAACCGAACCGCTGTCTGCAAAAAAAACATAGTCTAAACCTTTCGGGGTTATTCTCACTAATTCCTCTGCCAATTTTTCCGCCGCGTTGTGCGTTAAACCTCCGAGCATTATGTGTGCAAATTTTTTTAATTGCTTATCTATTGCCGCGTTAATTTTCGGGTGATTGTAGCCGTGAATTACGCACCACCAACTTGAAATTGCATCTATAAGTTCCCTTCCGTTTTCCGTTTTCAATTTCACGCCTTGTGCACTTTTTATATTGAGCGGTGGCGGCATTGTTTGCATTTGTGCGTATGGAAACCAAAGGGGGGACATTTTGGGGAAGGTAGTTATTTTGCATGCGGCACTGCAAGAGTTGAAAGTGAAAAGTTTAAAGTGGGGAGAAGGGAATTGTAGGGGCGGCATTTATGCCGCCCTTTCCGTAGAGGCGACCCAGCGTGGTCGCCCGCCTTTTTGCAATGAGTGCAGAGAACCTCTATTAACCTCATAAGTGGTTGATAGAGGTTCTCTAAGCGACATTGGCGAACTATGAGAATGTTTATTTTTTGCAGGTTCGCCGTCGTCTCTAAAAACTCCAGTTTTACTAAATTGAGAGTAAATGGAGTTTTTAGAGATTTCCTGCAATTACAACGCTTTTATTTCGCTTTCAGATAATCCGCTTGCCTCGGCAATATCGGCTAACGGATAACCTTTTGCCTTGAGTTTGCGGGCTATTTCTTGTGCCTTACGAGTCTCACCCTCGTGCCTGCCTCGTGCCTCTCCGCGAGCCTCGCCTGCCAACTCACCCTCTTGCCTGCCCCGTGCCTCACCTGCAAGTTCGCCATCACTCCTCGCCTTGTCAATCTTTGTCCTAATTGCACTCTCCCAATTCAGTCTGCGGTCTAAATCCCTATCGTAGCGAAGTTTTGCCTCTGGTGATAATTTTAAGTAATCCAACTTCTTACTCGCAGATTTAATGCCTGCCGCCTTAAAATTGTCCTTTGTTGTGCTGTTTTTTAATACATAAACCCATTCGTCAAAACGATTCTTAATTTCGTCATTAAAATTTCGTGTGTTGATTAAAAAGTATTCGGGATAAAGTCCTGCAATTGTCCCTTTTTTGTATTTTGCCCGTTGCTCTTTGGAGAGTTTTAACACCTCTTTGCTATGCACACCAACAAGTTCCGTTTTGCCGTGAAATAAATAATCGGTATCTGAACCAATATCGAAATAAGTAATATCTACCGAATAAACTTTCTTTATTTTGCCATATTCCTGCCCCGAACCAATTTGCTCCACCACTGCCTTGCTCACCCCGAACAGTATCCTTTGATAAAAATCGAGTTGATCCAAGTATTGAAGTTCCACAACAACAATTTCTTTGCCTTCTATTTGCACCTTCATATCTACGCGATTTATTTTACCATATTTAACTTCACTCGCCGATTCGCTCTCTATTAAAGCCTGAACTTCTACCTTCTTTTCAAAGAGTTCCGTTAAAAATCCCGAAAGAATGTCAAAATTTGACGGGTCGCGGAGGACTGTCTTCATTGCATAGTCGAAGGATATTAAAGTGCGGGGCATAACGGGGGAAGGTAGAAAAGTGGGGTGTGGGGTGTAGCGTGTAGGGTGTGGAGAACTCGGCGTTGCAAGAGTTGAAAGTGTAAAATTCATACAGATTATCACGATTTCTTTTTAATTGGGCGGCTATACTTATTGTCCGCCATAGTTTATACAGATTATCACGACTCCTTTTTAATTGGGCGGCTATACTTATTCAACGAATTATTCTTTATTTTCAACTTTTAACCTTCAACTTTACACTCTACTCTTTACTCTTTACTCTTTACTCTCTACTCTCTACACTTTCAACTTTTTCTATATTCCCCGTTATGGCAGAAAACGAACAAGAATATAGCGGTTCAAATATAACCGTGTTGGAGGGTTTAGAGGCGGTGCGCGTTAGACCCGCGATGTATATCGGAAGTACGGATACACGGGGCTTGCATCACTTGGTTTGGGAAGTAGTCGATAACTCGGTAGATGAGGCACTCGCAGGCTACTGCAACAGAATAGAAATTACAATTTTACCAAACAACGGAATAAGAGTTGTAGATAACGGTCGCGGAATACCAACAGACATTCACCCGAAAGAAAAAGTCGGCACGCTGCAAGTTGTAATGACAAAACTTCACGCAGGCGGAAAATTCGATGCCAATTCATATAAGGTTTCGGCGGGCTTGCACGGCGTTGGAGTGAGTTGCGTAAATGCACTCTCCTCACACTTAATTGCAACAAGCACCAGAGGCGGAAAAATCATTCGGCAGGAATTTGGCAAAGGTGCTCCGCTCGCTCCTCAATACGAAATCGGCACAGTTTCCGCAGAAGTGCGAGGCACAACCATAGAATTTTACCCCGATAACACCATTTTCACGGAAACGGTTTACGACTACGAAACAATAGCCACTCGTGCGCGCGAATTTTCCTATTTGAACAAAGGCTTAACCATAGTCGTAAGCGACGAACGGGTTTTAGACCCTGCCGACCCGAACATTCCGCTCAAAAAAGAGGAATTTTATTCACCTGATGGTCTCGGCTCTTTTGTGGAGTTTATAGACAAAAATCGCAAACCGCTTTTTGAAAAACCCATAGTATTTTCATCCAATGCAGGCGAATACCCCGTTGAAATTGCAATCCGCTACACCGACTCCTATCAGGACAATATTTTCAGTTTTGTAAATAATGTGAATACCTACGACGGCGGCACGCATGTCACGGGTTTCAAAACGGGCTTAACGAGAATCGTGGTAAAACACGCAACGGGCAAAATCAGCAAATTGAAAAAAGATGTTGAAATCACTGGTGCAGATGTGCTCGAAGGTTTAACCGCTATTATCGCAATAAAAATTCCGCAACCGCAATTTGAAGGTCAAACTAAAAGAAAGTTGGGAAACAGCGAGGCAAAAAGCGGTGTGGAAACAGCGGTATTTCGTGCATTAGACGAGTTCTTTGCCGAAAATCCTTCAATAACAAAAATTATAGCCGAAAAAGCATATAACACGGCTGAAGGCAGAGTTGCCGCACACAAGGCAAAGGCGGCAGTGAGCAGAAAGGGAATTTTAGAAGGCGGAGGTTTGCCTGGAAAACTCTCGGATTGTTCATCGAGAACTCCCGAAAAATGCGAACTCTTTTTAGTTGAGGGCGATTCGGCAGGCGGCTCGGCAAAGCAAGGTCGCACACGCGAATTTCAAGCAATTTTAGCATTAAAAGGTAAAATTTTGAATGTTGAAAAAGCAAATGATGTGCAAATTTTCGGCAACGATGAAATTAAAACTATGATTCAATCAATAGGGTCGGGCATAAAAGACGACTTCAAAATTGATAAACTCCGCTATCACAAAATCATCATAATGACCGATGCCGATGTTGATGGTTCGCACATTCAAACCCTTTTACTCACATTTTTCTTCCGCTATATGCGCCCCTTAATTGACGGAGGTTTTGTGTATTTGGCAACTCCTCCGCTTTACCGCATTAAATCGGGAAAGCAGGAGACTTATCATTTCACGGACGAAGACAAAGATGCAATGTTAAAGTCTCTCAGAGACAGCGGCAAAAAATCCGAATTGCAACGCTATAAAGGTCTCGGTGAAATGAACGCAGACCAACTTGCAAGCACCACAATGGCACCCGAAACCCGCGTTCTCAAACAATGCTTTGTTTCCGATGCAATTGCTGCCGACCAAATCTTTTCTATGCTAATGGGCGAAGAGGTAGAACCGCGCCGCAAGTTTATAGAGAGCAACGCATATAAGGTGTTAGATAAATTGGATATTTAGAGGTAACCACTATTAACCTCCTAAGAGGTTGGTAGAGGTTACCAAGCGACATGGGCGAACTGCGTTTTTTATGCAAATTTGAGTAGTTCGCCGTCGTCTCTAAAAACTCAAATCTGTGGAATTGTGTTACAAAGAG
>BNUP01000039.1 GCA_025997455.1 Fibrobacterales bacterium
AAAGTGGAGAGGGTAAAGAGTAGAGAGTAATAACTTTACTCTTTCAACTCCTGCACTGCCGAGTTCTCCACACCCTACACGCTACACCCCACACCCCACTTTTCTACCTTCCCCTATATGTTTTTTTTTAGAAAAATTTTAGTAAATTCCGCTGTTGTTTTTTTTACTTTAATCGGAGCGGGATTTTCGCAAGCCGCTTATAGCGACCTCACCCTTGCAGATTGCATAGATATAGCCAAAAAGAATAGTTTAACAATTGCTTCGGCTCGCTTAAATGAGAAAACTGCAAAAAGCGGGTTGGAGCAGGCAAAAAATGCACGATTGCCCGGTTTGAGCGGCAGTGTTTCACAAAGAGTCAGCGGCTCGCCTCTCGTCAATTCGGATGTAAAAGATGGATTCAGCGTTGGTTTAAATACTTCAATGCCGATTTTTACGGCAGGCAGAATCAGTAATTCAATAGACAATGCCGAGTATCGGGAAAACATTGCAAAATTGAGTGTGGAACAATCATCACGAGATTTGGCGGAACAGGTTATTCGTTCTTATTTGCAGGTGTGGTCGCTTACCGAGTCGCTTAATGCGGCACAAGATGCACTTTTACTTTCAAAAAAGAATTTATCTAAGGATTCGGTTTTGTTCAATGCGGGAAGTTATACCGCAAGCGATTTATCCCTCGCATTTGCACAATTTGCAAGCGACAGTTTGGGACTTATACAAGCACAGAGCAATTTAACGCAGAGTTTCACAACGCTAAGACAACTTTTGGAAATTCCCTTGGGAACTTCGCTTACTCTTGCACCGCCCGATTCCATTGCAACCGAAACAACGCCTTCTTACCAAACACTCCTCTTGCAAGCCGAGCAAAATTCAATAGGGAAAAAAATAGATTCACTTTCTTTGCTTGCGGCAAATTCTCAAATAGGTGTGGCAAATGCGGCACGGTATCCCTCGCTGAATTTGAACGGAGGTTTGGGTACGGGACTTTCGTGGCAGGTCAATGACCCGAAATATAACACTCAATTAAAAAACAGTTTCGATTGGCAGGCATCACTTACCTTGAGTATTCCAATTATAGATTGGGGTGCGGCACAAGACGGAGTTTTGCAAGCACAAGTGGCACAGGAAAAGGCACAAATCACCGCACAAAATACACAAAAGCAACTCGAAAATTCTGTGGAACAATTGGCTATCCAAAGCGAGAACTACCGCTTGCAATGGCAGGTTTCCTCTCTGCAGGTTTCCGCACAGCAACTCGCCTTAGACAAAGCCGTTCAACAACACGAACTAGGACTTTTGGATATTTCCTCGCTCATTCAAGCACAGACAATTTTCAACAATTCGCAAATTAAGCACAACCAAGCGAAATATAATTACCTGCTCACAAGATCTGTTTTAGATTTATATTTGGGTAAGTAAAAACAGTTTCTATGAGTTTTTAGAAATTCCTATAGAGAACCTCTATTAACCTAATAAATGGTTAATAGAAGTTTCCTAAGCGACATGGGCGAACTATTTCAAGGTGCATTTTATGCGGGTTCGCCGTCGTCTCTAAAAACTCCAATTTTGTAAAATTATGATTTAGAGGAGTTTTTAGAGATTCCCTTTAGAATTTGCAGGAATTGTTGATTACTACCAAACAAATACAAATTGTAATTGGAGCGATGATAAAAATTATTTTGATTTGTTTGTAAATTATGCGGAAAAATCCGTTGCAGTTTTTGATAATAAGAAAAATAAAGATTTTGATAAAAAAAAACAGTGGGGAGAAGGATTTAGAGAGTAGAGAGAGAAGGTAGAGGCGACCCCGTGTGATAGCCATTTTAACATTGCACGCACTAGATACTTTCTCTAAAATCATTCCCAAATGCACTGCGGGTCATCATTAAAATGGGAGGCATTTGAACGCGCTTAAAAACGGAAGAGTTTAACTTTTTGAAAAACCATTGCAAGTCGTCGTTAAAAATTGCAGGGTCTTTTAGGTTATACAAATGGACAAGGTAATCTGAAACGCCGAGATGCGAAAATAACTCATCGTTTTGATAGAGTTCCATAACCTGCGAAAATGAGAGCCGTTTGTAACTCATAACTTTTTCCAAAAGTTTATCGTGATAGCCGAATTTCATAGGGTCGCGCTGATTACTTGCGAGTTCGGCACTTGGGTAAATTTGCCATTCTTCAAAAATGCCGTTTTCGTTTGGAATTAGTTCGCGGGGAATTTCGGGGATTTTGAGGGCAAGTTCAAAAATATCGGTTTTTAAGCAATCTCCAAGCGGAGCAAAAACACCGCCCGTATCGCCGTATAGCGTGCAATAACCGAGTGCAATTTCCAATTTATTTCCGTTGCAAGTCATAACTCCGTTGTGAATTTGAGCAAAATTTGAAAGTAAATCGGTGTAGCGGATTTTTGCCTGAACATTCTCTTTGACAAGCGGAGGCAATTGCGATTTTGCACCGAGCAATGATTTTTCCACTTCTTTTTGAATGCCGCCTATCGGGACTATGTTATATTCTATTCCCAGATTTTCGGCTAATTTTTTTGCGGAATTTTTAGTTTTATCGCTGTTGTGTTCGCTTGGAAAATTATAGCCTATAACGCGGTCTTTGCCGAGTGCTAAAACTGCGAGTGCGCAGGCGAGAGAAGAATCGATTCCGCCGCTCAATCCAAAAACATATCTCGGAGCAAAACCCAAAATGTCGTCTATGCCTTTGTATGCTCTCTGAATTGCAAGTTTTTTCATTTTTAAAACTTCGTCGTTATCAGGTTCGGCTGTTTGTTTTTTATCAGATACGCAAGACGGGTCGCAGAGCAATATTCCTTCTTGAAACGGATCTAAGCCCTGCGGTTCTCGACTTCCTTCGCTGTTATAGAAAGTTGAATCTCCGTCAAAGACAATGATATTTTTTCCCGTATTTTGGCAACCGCAACAATTTGCATATATTATTGGCGGCATTTTTTCGCCGAGAATTTTTTTTAGGTTTTTGACACGGTTATCGCGTGCGTAATTTTTGCCCGCAGTCCAAGGCGATGCAGAAATATTTACAATCAACTCCGCACCTGCTTGAACCAATTCGCCGCTGACATTAACGCCGTAATCTTCCCACCACAAATCTTCACAAATTTCCACACCGAGAGTTAAATTTAACAACTCCGATTTAACAATTCCGTTTTGTTCGACTTTGAGCGGTGAATCGCCCGATAAAAAATATCTCTTTTCGTCAAAAATTCTGTAATTCGGCAACAGGCGTTTTTTGTAAATTGAGTTCAAAATTCCATTTTCGCAGATATACGCGCAATTATATTTCGCCGCCCTTCCGTCTCGACCAACCGAAGAATAATCGCAAAAAACATTTCCGTAAATAAGCACAATACCGTGCGATGCCTCAATCAACTTTTTATTAGATTTTTCCAAACTGCCCAAAAAATCCTTATCGAGCCACTTATCACTCACCAAATATCCGCCCACACACATTTCCGGCAACACCACCAAATTCGCACCGAGTTCCTTTGCCGTTTCAATAAATTTAAGTGCATTATCAACATTTTTTTCCGGTTGCCCCGCACGGACATCGAGTTGAATAACGGAGGTTTTTAGGAGAGGCATTTGGAGAAGGTAGAAAAGAGTTGAAAGTTATTATTCTCTACTCTTTACTCTTTCAACTTTTTTGTGGCGTTCTATCCACACCGCGTTCGCAATTTTTCACTCGGCAGTGCAGGGGTATAGGGTGTGGCGTGTAGGGTATGGGGAGTGGAGTTTTGAAAGGTGGTATTGGAATTGTAGAGGCGAATACTATTCGCCCGTTTAGCATTGCAGACTACGAGGATGCAGTGATTGAGCAGTCTTCCAAAGGAAAAAAATAGACTGGATTATCACGCACAATGTCAAGGATTTTGTCGATAGCGAGGTTCGCTCGCTTACGCCTGAAGAGTTTTTAGCAATGGGGTAGGCTTTTCCTTCGACCTCGTAGTGGAGCAGCCCATAACACCCAGATTTTTTTCTATATTTCTTCGTATGTTACCAACAACCACAAAATTATCGCCTAAGCCGCTAGCCGAGCAGTCAGCAGTCAGCAGTCAGCAGTCAGCAGTCAGCAGTCAATAATTTAGAAAAATCTAAGTCTTCAGTCAGGGTATTTTGTAAAAATTGTTTAACATTTAGGGTATATTTCGAGGGGAACTATGCACATAGTTCCCATTGATATTGCCCGGGCTATTTGCATTGTTTTGGTGGTACTTGGACATTATATTCCAAGCAATGCTCCGGATTGGTATATCGCTTTGCGCTCTGTTATTTATTCATTTCACATGCCCATTTTTATGTTCGCCAGCGGATATGTTTATTGGGTAACAAAAAAGAACATTCCGTATAAAGATTTTGTGTGGAAAAAATTCCAGCGGTTGATGATTCCCTATTTTTTTGTATCGACCCTTGTTATATCAATCAAACTTATTACAGAGAGGGGTTTGCTTGTGGAGGCTCCCGTTTCTTTTGCCGCTTTCTATGAGATGTTTTATTTACCGGTTGCCGGTGCCTTTGCGTGGTTTATTTACACGCTGTTTTTGATATTCTTGATAGTTACATGGTTTAACTCGCTCAAAAAAATATTGTTTCTTTTGGCGTTGGCTTTGGTTTTGCATTTTGCCCCCTTGCATTTTCCTGCTATCTTTTGCCTAGGTTCTGTTAAAAATATGCTTGTTTATTTTGTGCTTGGATGCGCTATTTGCGAATTGGCAATTTTACGGCATTTTGTGAACAGAATTCATTTTTTGTTTTTTGGTCTATGTTTTATATTGCTCTACACGCAGTTCCCCGAATCTCGGTTTGCTTTGGCTTTGCTCGGAATCGTTTTTGTTTGCGGACTTTCAAGGTTCATAGCACAAAGAACGGCATTGGCTAAAAAACTATTGCTCGGCATTGCGGCTTGCTCTTATACGATTTACTTGTTCCATACCACATTTATGGGATTTACAAAATCTATGCTCCACAAAATATCGCTAACCACTTATATTGGTGAAGACGGGGCATTTGCCGTATCGGTAATTTTAGTGGTTTCTGTCGGTGTGATAGCACCTATTATTTTGCATAAGGCACTCACCACTCGTAGTAAAGTTGGTTCATATTTGATTGGGGCTAAATTTAATCCTTCCGGTCGTTTTCGATAAAACTTATACATAAAGGTAACCTCTATTAACCTCCTAAGAGGTTGATAGAGGTTACCAAGCGACATGGGCGAACTGCGTTTTTTATGCAAATTTGGTAGTTCGCCGTCGTCTCTAAAAACTCAAATCTGTGGAATTGTGTTACAAAGGGAGTTTTTAGAGGTTTCCTAAATATAGTGATGAAGAACTGACAATGCATTCCAGATTTCCGCATTCGCGGGAATGACAAGCAAGGTGGCGAAGAAACATAAGCGAGCCGAAGGGTTGCCGCCATTATTCATACAGATTATCTCAATTTTTTTACAAGTGGGCGGCTATACTTATTGTCCGCCATTGTTTATACAGATTATCTCAATGTCTTTTTAATTGGGCGGCTATACTTATTGTCCGCCATTGTTTATACAGATTATCTCAATGTCTTTTTAATTGGGCGGCTATACTTATTGTTGGTTTAGCAGAGTGCCTACCTAAATAAAAGAAATTCTGGTTGGGGAAGTCTTTTTATAAGTAGCCCACTCTGATAAAACAAGCAATCCGAAGGCGAGCGATGAACCGTTGCAAGCATTGGATTTGCTTGCATTTAAAATAAGCAATAATAAACTACTACTGCATTCTCTGGGTTTCTTCAGGTTGCACCCTCGCTGGTGACGAGCCGCAGTCGCCTAACGGCTTGGTGTCCCGCACAAGGTTTTTAACTCTCCCAAGGGTTCAGCAACGGTAATCCGCCAATGCCCTCAAAATCCTTGGTATTTCGCGTAATAAGTGTCATTCCGTGTGCTAACACCGTTGCCACGATGAGAGAATCTAACACGGTAAGTGTGCGGTTGTGCGATGTGCAAAGTTCGCCCCAACGCACCATAACATCAAAGTCGAGAGGCAAAATTCGTTCGCCAAACCATTCGGGCAATTGTTTTGAGAGCCATAAAGAAATCTCCGTTTTTTTAGAACTGCTATCCAATTTTTGAATGCCTCGTTTTATTTCGCCTATGGAGACAACGCTTAAAAATAAATTTTCAGAATCGATGTTGTTAATGATACGCCTCACTGCGGGGTGGCAACGCCGTTTGCGAATCTCCGAAATCACATTGGTGTCGAGCAAGAATTTCATAAATCCACTTCCCGAATATTTGCGGATTGGTCGCGGGAGAGGTCAATATTGACATCTGCGAGAGGTGAACTTTGCAAAAAATCGCAAAGGTTCTGCCGAGGTTTTGTAATACTTCGGTATTTTTTGATTGAAAGCAACACTGCCACAGGCTCTCCGCGCACGGTAATAGTTTGGGGCGAATGAACGGTTTGCCTTACGAGGTCGCTGAATTTTGCCTTTGCCTCTTGCAATTGCCATGTTTGCATAAATACACCTTTTGACTAGTTTGTCTGGTCATAATGTAGTAATCTCAGAAGAACTCCCCAAACTTTGTCTCATACTCTCCACTTTCAACTTTCAACTTTACACTTTTCACTTTCAACTCTTGCACCGCAGAGGAAACTCCACACCCCACATCCTATACCCCTGCACTGCAAAGTTTCTACATTACAACTTAAATTTTGGAGAGAAAATGATTTTAACTTTTATTTGCGATTCGCATTTTCAGAAAAAAGTGTCGCTCGCTTTTACGCACGGCGATGTGCATAGCCATAAAATTATCGCGATTACGGCAGACGAGTTTTTGCAATCGGGTAAGTTGCCGGAGGGGACTCAGGGAATTTTGGTTGAGCGCGGGACTTGGCAGAAGAATTTTGCACTGTTCAGATATTTTAATCTTTTGCCGCTTTTGGAGGGTAGGCCCCTTGGGTTTGTGGTGAATGCGAGCATTGCCGGTGTTCCGGTCGGTGAGGCTGATTTTAAGGGTCGTTTGGCTCTTAAAGGCAGGGATTTTGTGCTTTCGTCCAACATTGGGCTTGACGAACTCGCACTGCAAATCAACAAATTTGCCGAATTGCCAGTGCCGACTTATTCGCATCCCAAGTCGCGTGCGGTGGCTTAAAGCGATTTATGCGCAGGGCAACACTTGAAACGCTTCTCGACAGGGCGTGTCTTTTTGGTTTGTGCGGTTTTGAGAAGGGGGAGTTGGCGAATGTTTTGCCGAAGTTGGCAAAAGAAAAAAGGGGAGTGGTGATAGACCCGCGAAATGAAAAACTCTTTGAGAGGAAGGCGGGGGATTATAATTTTAAGGAAATAAATGAAAATTGGTGTATTATAGAGGGTTCGCGGGGCGTGTGTAAAGAGAGCGGGGGTGCGAGTAAAGAGGGTGCGTTTGGGGGGGTGTCGAAAGGTGGCGGAGGCACGGGGGCAGCGAATTTTGAGTTTCCGAAAGAAAATGATTCTTGGGTAAAATTTTATGCGAATTTGAGTGCACTTGAGAGGAAGTTTCAAAGGGTGTGCGTGTTGATTGACTATGGAATGGTTCAAGATACTCAAGGTGCGGCAAAATCTATCGCTCAAAGTTGTGTGTTAGTTATTGAAAAAGATGATTTGAAACTCGGTAGTATTGACGACTTGTTGCGCCTTAAAATTGCAAAAGATAACGCTCCCGACACGCCTTTATTTTTATCTGCGAAATTCGCTTGGATATTTGCAATTATAATATCTGCTTTGCCGTTTTTTGTTGCGAGTGAGCCTGAAATTTTAGTCAGTAATTTGCGCAATTTGGAAGGTGAGGCAAAAAAATATGCCGATGATGCGGACATAGTTCATATTTTTAGAGGCGATGAAACTTTCTCGCAAATAGCACGGTTTGCCATCGGTAAATATAATTCGCTTGTGGCGAACGAAAAAATGGTTAATGAATATTTGAAGGAAAACGGGTTTAGTGCAAAGAGCAGCGTTAAGAAAGGCGATACTTTGAAATTGAAATTGCCGACTTTTGTAAATACGAATCATAAATCGCTTGCTCCCGCGTGGAGTTTTTTTACGGGATTGTTGAATGACAGTTTATCTTATATTACCGACCTTTACAATGAACGGGAAACCGCCACGCAAAGGCGGCACAATGGAATAGATTTGGGCGCAAAGCGCGGAACTCGCATTCTCTCTCCTTTTAGCGGAGTTGCCTACACAATGGAAGATGAGCGCGGAGGTCTTATGCTTGCAGTTGTGCACGAAAAAAACATTTTAATATTTATGCACTGCGAGCAGAGATTTTATTTGAACGAGCAACCTGTTATGGCGGGCGACCCTATTGCATCGGTTGGAACAAGCGGGCACACAACAGGACCGCACACCCATATAACTGCGGGGTTAATCGATAAAAACGGCGAGCGCACTTTTGGCAAAATCCGTTACAGGGAAATTGACCCTTTTAAGTGGTATGAGCCTTAAATCTCAAAATACCAAGTGTTATCTTCCGTTTGCTTGTGTTTTTTTAATCCGTCGTTAATGCTCACGCGTGAATTTGGTGCTACCGATTTTGTGACAAAAACATTACTGCCCAAAATTGAGCCTTTGCCTATAATTGTATTTCCGCCGAAAATTGATGCACCGGAATAAATCGTTACGGAGTCTTCAACTGTGGGGTGGCGTTTTTGCCCCGATAAAGACTGACCGCCTCGCGTGGATAGTGCTCCGAGCGTGACACCCTGATAAATTTTCACCCGTTCGCCGATAACCGTGGTTTCGCCTATAACTATTCCCGTGCCGTGGTCTATAAAGAAGTAGTCGCCTATGGTTGCACCGGGGTGAATATCTATTCCGGTAATTGAATGTGCGTGCTCTGTCATTATGCGCGGCAAAAGCGGGATTTCCAAAGCGTAGAGTTCGTGGGCGAGGCGGTAGATGGAGATTGCGAAAATGCCGGGGTAGGCGGTGATTATCTCTTCTTTGTTCAATGCGGCAGGGTCGCCTTCATAAGCGGCTTCAACATCGGTGGATAAACTTTTGCGGATGTTCGGCAGTTTTTCTAAAAATTTTTGGACTATCTCTGCCGCCGCTTTGCGGAGTTCGTTTTCTTTCCATTTTTTTTTGCGGTTCAAAAGGCGCAGGAGTTGGCGGTTCAGCAGGTATTCCGCACTTTCCAAAAGTTCTCCCGTGTGATAAATTATAGATTCGGGATTGAGGTTTTTTTTGTCGAAATAACCGGGAAAAAGCAAGCACCGCAGGCGGTCTATAAGTTCTGCGACTTCACTTCTGTTGGGTTGGTTGCACGGCTCAACCGGAATTGAGTTTTCCAAAGAGCGATAACTTTCCAAGAGCGAGTTTACAATTTTTTCCACAAGGGGAAGGTAGAAAGTTTGTGGTGTGGGGTATGGGGTGTGGCGTGTGGGGTGTGGAAAATACGGCATTGCAAATTTTTCTGGGGCGCTCTATCCACACCGCGTTCACAACTTTTAGCCAACACTCTAACTTACGAGTGCTAAAGCACTCTCTCTCCGAAAGCCAAACTCTTGGCTTTCTGTGTTGCAAGTTTGGGAGAGGGGCGAGTGTAAAGTTGAAAGTGGGGAGAAGGGAGATGGTGGATGTAGGGGCGAATAATATTCGCCCCTACACCCAACCTTTTGTAATACACGCCTTGCGAAAATAGTATCTCAATCTCTGACAAACCCATTATGAGGGTTTGTCAGAGATTAAAAGCGACATTGGCGAACTATGAAAAGTCTTATTTATGCGAGTTCGCCGTCGGCTGAAAAACTCCTTGTATTTGAGAATAATGATTGGATGGAGTTTTTTGGCATTTACTATTTTTCATATCTGTGCGTATAGTCTTTTTTGTTTTTGTGTGTGCGTTGTATGCTGCGGCATATTCCCCTTTGCCCGTTTTGGGTCCTAATGTGGAGGCAGGAGTATATTCCGCCTTTGCTCCGATAGAACCGCGAGGTGCGTTTATTCCGCAGGGAAACGCCGATTTTGAATTTTCGTGGCTTGAGCCTTTAGGCGAAGACCGATACGGAACTTGGAAGGTGAACAAAACCCGCTATCTCAGATTTTTGGCAGGAGCAGAAATATCTCCGTTTTATGCCACGGTGAGGGCGGGTGTGGGTTTTGCTCCTCTGGCTGCACCTTTTAACATTTTGGAATTGCGTTTCATATATGAAAACGAAAATTTGCTGTGGTCAGATGTTGAACAGTCGCTAATGCCAAATGAAAGCCCGCACATAACGGAAACTTGGAACGGAAATTATATTTTTGACCAATTTTACAATAAATCGAAACTTTCACAGATACAAAGTTTCAGCAGTGAAATCAGTGCAAAATACACGGCAAAAACATTTGAAATGTCTTTCTCCGCACTTTTTGCACTTATAGACATAGGCTCAGACTACGACAAAAAAAGTTTCGATTATATGCGGGGAATCCCGCTTCATAGCCGCGATTACATTGTGAAAAGTCACTTGTCTGCAACTTATCATCTCGGCGAATCTCTGTCTTTGCAGGCACAAATTTACAACTCATTTTCTGGTAAGCGATTCAAATTTTTTGCCGACAACAAATTCACCAACTACAGCAAAGAGGCTCTTTCGATGTATAACATTTTTGCAGGATTATTGTGGCGATTCAACGGTGGCAACTCGTATTTATCGCTTGAGCCGGGTTGGTTTGTTCGCGACGGAAATAAGGATTCATTCCACGATAGTGCCGCCGACAAATTTATAATCGCTTTGCAATATCGTTATTTTTGGAGTTTCAATTTTGGAAAATAGCGAAAAACTTATAGTTTCTTTGCGGCAACTTCAAAACAGAATAACCGCCGCCTGCGGGCACGCAAATCGCGAGCCGTCAAGTGTTCGTCTTATTTGGGTGAGCAAAATGCAACCACTTTCTGCGGTTGAAGAGGCTATTCAATTGGGAGCACGAGAGTTTGGAGAAAATCGAGTGCAGGAGGCTTTGGAAAAATTTTTACCTGCACGCGAAGGCATAAAATGCCGAATTATAGGACCGGTGCAAAAAAATAAATTGAAAAAAGCGGCGTCTGTTGCACAATCTATAGACAGCATTGCCGACTTGGAAAGCGTTGAAAAATTAGAATCGTTTTGTGAAGAGTTTTATTCTGCGCGCGGTGCCGAGACCCTCAAAAAATTAGAAATCCTTTTTCAAGTCAATACCTCCAAGGAGGAAAGCAAAAGCGGCGTTCCAATGCAAGAGGCGGAGGAATTTTTGCGTGCGTTGCCAACCCCGAATAACCTCGTCTATAGAGGCTTAATGACCATTGGCAAAAACACGGGCAACCCAGAAGACTCAAGAGAAGGGTTTTCCTTTCTGCGAAATCTGCGGGACAAAATGTTTAATTCTAACCCGAAATTTGAACAATTTACGGAACTTTCTATGGGAATGACCGGCGATTTGGAAGTTGCAATAGCCGAGGGAGCAACTATGCTTAGAATAGGAACCGCTCTTTTCGGGGAGAGGTTATAGTAGGCTCTGAAGAACTCGTTAAGAGGTCGTCAGAGCCTACTAAGCGACATGGGCAACCAGTATTTTTATGCAAATTTAAGCGGTTCGCCGTCGTATCCGAAGAATTCCTTGTTTTATAAGGTAAAGTTTTGGGGGAATTCTTCGGAGATTACTATACCAATAAAACTGCATTTTGCACCTATTTTTTTGCCGAATATCGCTAAACGCATTTTTTTTGAACTTTTTGCCGAAAAATTTTCTATTTTTGCAGATATGAGTAGATTTATTAAATTTGCCGGTATTTTTTTGATAGCGATGGTATCGTTTGTAATTTTATCGTGTAATGAAGAAAAAAAAGTAGAAGTGGCAGAATCTCCGGATAATGAGTATATTGAACCTGCGGTGGAAATTTTTCGCGAGCCTGCAGATACGCAAATAACATATAAAACAGCACGAAATTTTAACAAAGCAAGTGAGGCTTTGGTTGCAATAGGCGAGGAATGGGCAATTAAAATGAGCGGCGTTCCAGATGAGGAAAAGTTGAAACTCGCGGCATCTTACGAAAAAGCACAAGACGATTTGGTGCGGAAATTCGGACTTTGCGGTATGGAAGAGTTCGCGTGGATTCAGAATAAGGCGTTAAAAGACACAAAAAATAAGGATGTTTTTGCACAGGCGGGCGTTTTCGTTCGGTAATTGTTTTATTTAAGGAGTTTTTATGTTGATGAAGGGCAAAAAGGGTATCATTTTCGGCGTTGCCAACAATCGCTCTATAGCGTGGGGTATCGCTAAAAAATTACTTGATGATGGTGCTGAAGTCGCTTTTAGTTATAACGGCGAACGGCTGAAGGGCAATTTGGAGAAGTTGCTTGCGGAATATCCGGGTCGCAAATTATATGACTGCGATGTTTCGAGCGAGGAAAATATTCTTAAAGTTGCCGAGCAATATAAACAAGAAGTCGGTCAATGCGATTTTTTGGTACACGCGGTGGGCTTTGCAGACAAGACCTATTTGGAAGGTGCGTTTTTACCAACCCCAAAGGAAGTTTTTTTGCAAGCCTTAGATATTTCGGCGTATTCTTTAGTGTCTTTGACCCGTGCCTTCAAGCCCTTGATGACGGCGGGAAGTTCGGTGCTTGCACTGACTTACTTGGGTAGTGAAAGGGTTGTTCAGAATTACAATGTTATGGGCGTTGCAAAAGCGGCGTTGGAGGCGATAGTTCGCTATCTCGCTTATGATTTGGGTCCCGAAGGTATTCGTGTGAATGCCATTAGTGCAGGTCCTGTAAATACACTTGCGGCACGCGGCATAAGCGACTTCCCCGATTTGTTAAAAATTCACCGCAAAATTGCACCTCTGCGCGAAAATACCACCCCTGAACAAGTGGGCGGTGCGGCATACTTCCTTTTGAGCGGTTTGTCTGTGGGCGTAACTTCAGAGATTATGTATGTCGATGGCGGGTATAATACGGTTGCCGTTGGGGCAATCTCCGCTTATGATAAGGAATAACCCCCCTAAGTTAGCGACATATTCTCAATGTCGCTAACTGTCCCCCCAACTATTCCGCCCTCAGGGCTGTTGGGGGAATGATAAGGAATAACCCCCCTAAGAAGAGGGTTCGGGCGTGCCCCTTTGGGTCGGGCTATTCGCTATAACCTTCGGTTGCCGCTATTATCCCTCACGCAAATTCACCATTGCAAAAAGGCGGGCGACCACGCCGGGTCTCGCCTCTACGGAAGGGCGGCATAAATGCCGCCCCTACATCGTCATTATCGGGCTTTACCCGATTGCCTAAGATTGCCTTAAAAATGCCGCCAACCCGATGGCTTTATTATTTTTTCTTTTCCGTTTTTGGTTATTAAAATGCAGCCTGCACCCTTTTTTACTTCGCCTATTCTGTTTATGTTCGGTATTTTTTCCAAAGCGGTGCGGGCAGATTTGCGGGCGGTGAAAAGCAGTTCGTAATCTTCCCCGCCGTTTAACCAAAATTCATTCTTTACTTCAATTAGTTTTTCTTCCAACACCATTCTCGCCTTTGATTGCAGAGATAAAATATTTAAGCAGTCAGAAAGCGAATCGCTTAAATCTATGCACGCACCAATACCTTTTATTTTTGATAACTTTGCACCGAGTTTCAAAGGCGGGTTCGGAACTCGGCTATAATTGCTCGCGGCAGATAAACCGAGAGTTCCCGATACCCAAATATCATCACCTGTTTTTGCCGCGGAACGCAATAAAACTCGACCTTCTTTTTTCCCGAAAACCGTAATTGAAAAAACGCCGAGAGTTCCTCCCGTTGTGTCGCCGCCTATAATTTTCACCTTATGCTTTTTACAAATTTCCGCAACGGAGTTAGCAATTTCCGTTCTTATTTTTTTGTTCCAATTTTTATTTATGCAAACGGAAAACAGTATCGCTTTTGAAATTCCGCCCATTGCATTTATATCTGAAAAGTTAGCGAGAAGGCATTTTTCAACGGCATTTTTAACACTTGCTGGTTGCCCGTTTTCAATAATAAAGTGCGTTTCCTCAACCGACATATCTGCGGAAATCAAATAGTCGCCCGCTACAAAAGCATCATCGCCAATTCCCTTTGCAAACATCCCCGCCGCCTTGCAAATTTGTGAAACAAAGTTAAATTCTGAAGTGGGAATTAAAAGAGGCATTGGAGGGAAGGTAGAAATATGGGGTATAGGGTGTGGGGTGTGGGGTGTAAAGTTGTGGAGAACTCGGCGGTGCAGGTGGGGAGAAGGGAGTGTAAAGTTGAAAGTGAAAAGTGTAAAGTTATTATTCTTTATTTCTCTATACCCTACACCCTACACCCCATACCCCAAAATTTCTATCTTCCCCAAACTGTGCAAATATCAAAAGTGTCTTTTGTTCTCGGAGCGGCATCCATAAAGCAAGTACCGCAAGACGGTATTCCGCAAATTGCATTTTTGGGAAGGTCTAACGCGGGAAAGTCGAGTTTAATGAACGCGCTTTTTGGCAGACAAATTGTGAAAACGAGCAATACGCCGGGGAAAACACGGGAACTCAACTTTTTTTTAGTAAATGAAAATTTTTATTTCGTCGATTTGCCGGGAGTCGGTTATGCAAAAGTCGGTATGAATCAAAGAGATGAAATGGCGAAACGGATCAAAGATTATGTTGAACGGGCGCACGATTTACGCGGAGTTGTGTATTTGTTGGATATTCGGCACGGCGGGCACGCTATTGATTTTGAAACGCTAAACGGAATTCGTGCGGCGGGTCGCCCGATTTTGCTTGTGGCGAGTAAAGCAGATAAACTAAATCAAAAGGAACTTTTTGAGGCTAAGAAAAAATTGATTGAAAATTTCGGTTTGGAACAACCGCTTGCGGTCAGTGCAAGAACAAAAAAGGGTATGCCTGAATTGTGGCGGGAAATTGACACATTGTTGAACGGCGGATTGCCGCAATGACCGAACAAAATACATATTCGCTGAGTCCTCTCGGTCGCACGCTTGAATCTCTCGGTCGTATATTCTTAAAATCGCATATCGGGCAATTGATGTCGCTTTGGTTTTTATCGACCCGATCTTTATTTTCACCGCACGGCAACCGTAAAATTGACTTTCAACGAACAGTTGAACAAATCTATAACATAGGCATAAAATCGCTTCCGCTTATAATGCTTGTCGGTTCAATTTTGGGAACTGTGCTGATTATAAATACGGTTGGGCTTGTGCCGAAAGTCGGCTTTGGAAACTTTTTTGGGAATTTAATGGTTATCGCTATAATTCGTGAATTAGGACCCATACTCACGGGCTTTTTAATGGCGGGCAGGAGCGGGAGTTCGCTCACCACGCATTTTGCAAGTATGAAGGTGAATACCGAGATAGATGCACTCGAAACTCTCGGCGTTAATCCTACAAGATTTTTGGTGATGCCTTCTCTTTTGGGCGGAATTATAGCGATGCTCCTTGCAAACTGCGCCTTTAATATATCTGCAATAGGTGCGGGTTTTGTAATCACCAAATTTGCAACCGTTGTTTTTGACGGAGTTTTTCGCGTGCAACTCGAATGGAGTTCCTATTCGCTCTCAATTTTATCTGCCTTGCGCCCGGTTGATTTTATAATGACATTCGTTAAACCTTTTATTTTTGCATCTATAATTACCACAAACGCGGTCTATTACGGCTCCAGAATTAAAAATGATATTCGCGAAATTTCGGTTGCAACTTCAAGGTCGGTGGTGAGTTCCTTTGTCTTTATCGTCGCAAGCGACTTGCTGTTGTCCTTTGCCTACATTTTGGAATATATAAGCAGCGTAAATTCGGTTATTTGAGATATTACCTCGGCGTTGCAGGCACTAAATACCGTATCTTTCTAAAAAATCCGTAGGTGAAATCGCAGGAACGGAAGAATCCGTAAAATCAGCAATGTTCCGCGTAATTATCCACTCCGCTTGTGCCAACTTTGCACATTCTACCTGCATACAATCTTCTAAATCATTGAATTTATCGTTTTGAATCGCGATAAGCACCTGCTCTTTATCAATTCCGACAACATTTAATATATTGCAAAGTTCATATAGAAAAAACCGTCTTTCTTTAACGGTATAAGACTTTCTAAGAATGTAAAAAATATTTGAAATTGTGTGTGAGGCAATACTTCCGTTAAATTTTTTATCGGAGCACGCTTGTATAATTTTTTCGGATTCTTTTGCGAAATCCGCCCGATTTGTCAAATAATCAATAACAACATTTGTGTCAATAAAAATCACCATACTTTTCACTTTTTGCTTCTTGCAACTCCGCCTTGTAGTCAAAGTTGCTCGGCAATGATTTTTTAATTTTTTGCAGATTTTGGAAAGCCTGCTTTGCAAGGTCAGTTTGAGATTCTTTTTTAGGCTCGGCAACTCGAAACGGTATTGCTCCTATTTCCAAGGAACGCAACAAAAAAAGACTCACTGCATCATCTAAGGTAATACCGAACGAGGCAAAAAGTCGTTCTGCTTTAAACTTAATGTCCGAATTTACGGGAATGTTTGCAACAAGTGCCATAGCGGTAATATAGAAATCCCTACAATGTCATATTCGGGCTTGACCCGATATCCAAAGAATGCAATTTTTACCGCACGGTCACGCTTACTGTTTGCATTTGCGAGCCGTTCCGCACGCGCACTAAGTATAATCCCTGCGGGAGTTTGTCGAGCAATACCGAATAATTGCCCGCACTTAGCGTTTGGGTAGCCATTACCGATTTGCCGTTAATGTCAAAGACCGAGACCAAAGTACCGTTATTGGCGGACTGGACTTGAACTCCGTTGCGAATGACTTGAACATTGCCGATTGTGTTTGTGCCTGCAAAAACCGGCACAGGATTTTCGGATTCATCCGTACTCACAACCAAAGGCTCACTTACAGGAGATGCCGCAAGTGTTTCGGTTTCTTTTAGACGGGCGGTAAAGGAATACTGCGTATTTGCGGTAAGTCCGTTAAACACTGGTGAGGTTTGCCAATCGCCGCCATTTACACGATACTCGGCTCCGCTAATCGGTGTAAGCGTAATGATTTTGTCGGTTTTGCTTGCAAGTGTTAGAGTGGGTGCGGCTTGGGCAGACTTATCCGTGCTCACAACCAAAGGCACACTTACAGGAGATGCCGCAAGTGTTGCGGTTTCTTTTAGGCGGGCGGTAAAGGAATAACTTGTGCCCGCAGTAAGTCCGCCAAACTCTGGTGAGGTTTGCCAATCGCCGCCATCTACACTATACTCGGCACCAACAATTTCCATAAGCGTAATGCTGTTGTCGTTTTTGCTTGCAAGTGCGGGAGCAGCGGGTGCGGCTTGGGCAGACTTATCCGTACTCACAACCAAAGGCACACTTACAGGAGATGCCGCAAGTGTTTCGGTTTCTTTTAGACGAGCGGTAAAGGAATACTGCGTATTTGCAGTAAGTCCGTTAAACACAGGGGTGTTTTGCCAATCGCCACCATCTACACGATACTCGGCTCCGCTAATTTCCGCAAGCGTAATGCTGTTGTCGTTTTTGCTTGCAAGTGTTAGAGTGGGTGCGGCTTGGGCAGACTTATCCGTGCTCACAACTAAAGGCTCACTTACAGGAGATGCCGCAAGTGTTGCGGTTTCTTTTAGACGGGCGGTAAAGGAATAACTTGTGCCCGCAGTAAGTCCGTCAAACACTGGTGAGGTTTGCCAATCGCCGCCATTTACAC
>BNUP01000040.1 GCA_025997455.1 Fibrobacterales bacterium
TGTGCAAATTTGAATAGTTCGCCGTCGGCTGATTAACTCTAAATGGGGAATGAATTTATGAGAGAAGAGTTAATCTGCACTTGTTATAGAGGGTTTGACCACGAACGGAGTGAGTAGAGCCGCCGTACCTTAGTGTATTTTTCATTTGTAAATTTTTAATATAGGCGGCAATCCTCTCTCTCCTTTTCATTTGCGATTGCAAAGAGAGGGATTTACGAACCCGAAGTAAGCACTTATGAACTCGTTAAGAGTTCATAAGTGCTTACTAAGCGACACGGGCGAACGATATTTTTGTGCAAATTTGAATAGTTCGCCGTCGGCTGATTAACTCTAAATGGGGAATGAATTTATGAGAGAAGAGTTAATCTGCACTTGTTATAGAGGGTTTGACCACGAACGGAGTGAGTAGAGCCGCCGTAATTTGTTGCGAATGATTTTATAAATGTTTTTAATTCTCCATTTTATGGAGTTAATATAGTAAATCTATGCCAAATTAACAGCACCCGCAAGAAAAATAAGAAAAATTTAAAAAAAGTGTATCATATAGCAAAAAAAAATGTATCTTTACATAAAGAGAAGAAAAAATGCCGAGTATTTTTGCATATAGTGATTACCGCGTGTTTATGCACGATGCCTTTGCCGAGAAAAAGGCTTCTGCTCGCTTTTCGTGGCGCGAATTTGCAAAAAGAGCAGGTTACACTTCACCCGTATATCTAAAATTGGTAGCCGATAAAAAAAGCACCTTAACCGCAGACGGAGTTGAAAGAGTCGGTCTCGCACTCGGTTTAACCGATAAGGAACAGGATTTTTTTCGCCTTTTGGTTTCCTTCACGCACGAGGTGAGTGCACAAAAGAAACAAAAAATTTTTGAGGAAATGTGCAACATCGCCAAACTGTGTAAGAATACAATTTTAGAGGCAAATCAATACGATTATTACAAAGAGTGGTATCATTCCGTGATTCGAGAAATTGCACCGATTGTATCATATAATGCAAAAAAAATTGAAACGGAAAAAGAAATTGCCAAATTACTAACACCCAAAGTTCCGCTGCCGCAGATAAAAGCATCGCTCAACCTCTTGGTAAAACTCGGACTTTTGGAAAAAAACGCAAAAGGCTACCGTCAAATTAACAAACACCTCAGCACAGGCGAAAATATTTCATCTATGGCAGTGCGGGCGCACCACGCGAATATGGGAAATTTAGCAGTGCGGGCTTTGGAGGAAATTCACAAAAACGAGCGGGATATTTCAGGCATAACGATGGGACTTTCCGCAGATGGTTTTGAAACATTAAAAAATGAACTCGCAAATTTCCGCAAAAGAATAAAAGAAATTGCCGCCGAAAACACCGTATTAAACGCGCAAGAAAAAGTTTATAGAATTAATTTGCAGTTATTTCCGCTTTCCAAATTTATGCCTGCACCTAAAATTTCGCAGTCTTCGCAATCTCGTAAAACTACTGTTCCCGTAAAAAAGGGAGGTGAAAATGAATAAAATTTTATTGATTCTAACGACCTCGTTCTTTGTATTCGCTTGCCAGCAAGCACCGAAAAAAGAAATCGCAGGCGGCACGAGTGAGGAAACCAACACTCTCGCTTTCGGAGAGGTTCAATCCACAATCGGACACGACGGGCACAGTCAAACCGCACTTTCCTTTCAAAAACCGCAGAGTTTTGCCGCATCGGAAATATTGGGCGGCAGATTTTCAGCCGCTACTTCATTTGAAATTCACGCGTGGTTAAAAATAGACAGCATTCCGCAGAAGTCCGAATTGCCGCACAATTTAATAGGAAAATTTGAATCAGGTGATGCCGCATTACCGTCTGAATTTAGTTTGGCACTCGTAAATGGTGCTTGCGGCAGTGAAATGTCTTCGCTTGCATTCTTTTTGACTGGCGAAAATTCCGCCTTCCGTTGCGAGCAGGCGGTCTTATCAAAAACGCCAATAAAAGCAGGACTCTGGACTTTGGTTGAAGTCAATTGGGACGGCAGGTATTTAACGCTCATTCAAGACGGAGTGCAGGTCGCAAGAGAGGAACGAATTTTAGCGAGTTTGCCGTTTAGCGAATTGCCCGTTTATTTTGGTAAATCGGGTGTGGCATTTACAATAGACGCGGTATCGCTCAAATAGCAATTGGGATTTTTTAACAACGGGGGCAAAAATGACGATAGAAGAAAACATTGATTCAAGCGAAGATGCGGTTTGCATCGCCAATAATTACGGTCGCATTCTCTCTGCGAATAAACGCTTTTGCCGCTTATTCGGCTTTGATAAAGAAGAGGTTGAATGGCATTATCTCTGCGATTTATACCGCCATTTAAGCGAATGGAACAAATGCCAAAAGAGCATTCCCGCTCCGCGCGAAAAACAAACAATGCAAGCCCGTATGCGTAACCGTGCAGGTCGCAGTTTCCCCTGCATTCTCACCCGCCGCGTTACCAAATCTGCTGAGGGAATTCCGCTTTTGATAAACTCCATTCAAAAAGTTGCGGCGTAGAGAAGGAAAGAGTTGAGAGAGTAAAGTGAAAAGTGTAGAGAGTAATAACTTTACTCTTTACACTTTCCACTCCTGCACCGCAGAGTTCCCCACACCCTACACCCCATACCCCAAGTTTCTACATTCACGCTCGTATGAAACACACCTTGCAATTTGGACGCAGAACAAAAGACGACTCGGACGACTTTCTCAACTTGCCGGAGGCAGATGAAGAAATTGACGAGTTCACCGAACTTGATGAAGAGGATGCAGAAGAAGAGGAAACCTTAGATGAGGAACTCAACTTCGATAAACCGCACTTTCGCCGAGATTTGGGTCTCGATTACGATGAAGAAGAGGACTATGAGTGAAAAAAAACACATTATTTGAAATCGTGCCCGCCGCGGCGTTTGCATTTTTGCTTTCCCTATCTGCGTGCTCTTCGGCACCGCGTGCTGTGGAAAATACCATATCCGAGCGGGAAACTGCCGCTCCCGTATCGCAAGTTAAAGTCGAATTTATAGACACACTTCGCGGTTCGCAAGGCAAAACCTCATTTACCGAATACGAGTCGGGACTGCAGGCTCTTGATGAAGATCCGCTCACGGCGATGCACTATTTTGACCTCGCACTCGATGAACTCCACAATGAACAACAAGCCGACACTCTAAACTCCGCAGAAGATTCCGCATATTTTGCACAAATGCCAAATCGAATTCTCGCCGCGTTGGAGACCCTCTACCCCAAACTCATTGAATTTGCCAACTCCGAATCCGCATACTCAATGTTAAACGACTATGAACTCTTCGATTCCTTTGAGGAAACCCCGCTCGACAGCGAGGAAATGCGCAGTATCGAGAATTTTTTGGACACCATAGACTTCGCCAAATTTTCATTGCCACTTGTGATAAATGAAAGAGTGATGCAGGAAATACATTATTTAACCGTTAATGCGAGAAGTTTCACGGAGGGTTCGCTTTCACGCAAAACTCTGCTCGATTCTATGATATACGCAAAACTCAATGAACGAAATATGCCTGCGGATATTATATACTTAGCCTTTGTTGAATCCGGTTTTAAGACGAGTGCTTACAGCAGAGCAAAAGCGGCAGGTGTGTGGCAGTTCATTCCTGCAACAGGAAAACGCTACGGATTGCCCGTTGATTTTTGGGTAGATATGCGCCGTAATCCCGAATTAGCAACTGATGCCGCTCTCGATTACCTCTCTGCGTTGTATAAAGAATTTGGCGATTGGCATCTTGCTATGGCAGCTTATAACTGCGGTGAGGGTCGCATTCGGCGGCTACTCAGAGAGGCAAAGGCAGATTCTTCGCGAACGGACTCCGCTAACTCGGCAGTCTCTTATTGGGACTTAAAACTCCCGCGCGAAACTATGCACTATGTTCCGCGAATTTTGGCGGCAACGATTATCGGGCATTTTCCGCAACACTACAATTTCACTCCCGAAAAACAGAGACTTATTCCATCCGATACCGTTAGCGTGCAGGACTGCATTCCTCTCGATAAGGTAGGCTCCGCTATAGGTGTGAGTGCAAACACTATGCGCGAATTGAATCCCGAACTGACCCGTTGGTGCACACCTCCGAACTTAAAGAATTATACAATGAGAGTTCCGCAAGGCTCGCGCGATAAATTTTTAACTGCATATGCAAAAATGGATAAAACTCAATTGATTCGCTGGCAACAATATAAGGTTCAGCGCGGAGATAATTTGGGTTACATTTCACGGCAATTCGGCATAAAGGTTGCAGATATTCAAAGTGCAAACAATATGAAAAATTCAAAACTCAGCATTGGGCAGGTGCTGATTATACCTATGCCTTCGGGAGCGTATAAAGCGAACGCGACTCCTGTTGCATCTAAAAATGCAGTTTCGAGCGGGAATAAAGCAAGTGCAGTTCCGTTAAAAAATGCCGTCCCGTTAAAAACTGAAAAAATATCCGCTGTTGAAAATACCCGTTCTTACACAGTGCGCAAAGGCGATAATCTTGCGGCTATATCTCGCCGTTTTGGAGTTTCGCAGTCGAGTTTGAAGAGTTGGAACAACTTGCATAGCAACAAAATAGCGATAGGTCAAAAATTATACCTGCAAGACCCCTCAAAAAAAGCACCTAAGAAAAGCGAGGTCGTTCTCAAAAGTGTATCCGGAGGAGTTTCCTACACCGTTAAAAACGGCGATAATCTTTGGGACATAGCCCGCAATCACAACTTAACCGTTCAGCAACTTTTGGAATGGAATCCCGGAATCGATAAAAAGATTTTCCCCGGAATGAAGATTAAAATCGGAGAGTGAATTTTATAAGGAACGAAAAATGAATGAAATTAAGTGCCCAAAATGCGGGCAGGCATTTACAATTGATGAAGCCGGATATGCGGATATATTGAGGCAGGTGAGAAATACGGAATTTCAAAAAGATTTGACAGAGCGGTTGAACCAATTTGAAAAGGGAAAAATTGATGCGGTGAAACTTGCCGAGGCAAATTTAAGAAACTCCGTGCAAAAGGAATTGACGGAAAAAGAAACCGAACTTGCCAAAATCAAAGTTGAGGCAAATAAAATTATAATGGAATTAAAGGCAAAAAATGCCCAAATAGAAACCGAAAAAAAACTCGCTGTTAGCGAAGCAGTAAATAAAGTTGAACAGGAACGAAATAAACTTCAAATGGAGATAAGCAATAAAGATACGGAAAAAAAACTCATAGAAGCAAACTTAAAAGAAAAATATAACAACGAACTCAAATCTAAAGATGAACAGATAGCCTTTTACAAAGATCTAAAAGCGAGGCAATCCACTAAAATGGTTGGCGAAACTCTTGAGCAACATTGTGAAATAGAATTTAATAAGTTGCGTGCAATAGGCTTTCAAACCGCGTATTTTGAAAAGGACAACGATTCCAAAACGGGCAGTAAAGGAGATTATATTTTTCGCGAAAATGATGAAAATGATACGGAAATAATTTCGATAATGTTTGAAATGAAAAATGAATCCGATACAACTGCAACGAAACATAAAAATGAAGATTTTTTTAAGGAACTCGATAAAGATCGCACGGAAAAAAAATGTGAATACGCCGTGTTGGTATCTTTATTGGAAAGCGATAACGACCTATACAATAACGGTATTGTTGATGTGTCGCATAAATACCCCAAAATGTATGTGGTGCGTCCGCAATTCTTTATTCCGATAATTACACTCCTTCGCAACGCCGCCTTAAATTCGCTCAAATATAAAAAGGAACTTGCTCATATAAAAAGTCAAAATATTGATGTCACAAAATTTGAAGAAAAGTTAAACGATTTCAAAAACGGGTTCGAGAGAAATTACCGTTTGGCATCGGAAAGATTTGCAGATGCAATAAAAAATATCGATAACTCCATTGCCCAATTACAAAAAATAAAAGAAAATTTATTGAGTTCAGAAAATAACCTGCGCCTCGCAAACGATAAAGCAGAAGATTTAACAATTAAAAAATTAACTCGCGATAATCCAACAATGGCGGAAAAATTTGCAGATTTAAAAACGGACTTGAAGATAGAATTAAAAAATGAGTAATAACGAATTTTTAATTTACCGTGCATCGGCGGGGTCGGGCAAAACATACACTATTGCACAAGAGTATATAAAAGAATTGCTGAGCGGAACTTCTCACAGAAATATTTTAGCAGTCACATTTACAAAAGATGCCACCAATGAAATGAAAATGCGCATTTTGGAAGAGTTATACAAAAAAGGCGAACTCGGTAAATTAAAAGAAATTGTAAATGATTACAGCAGATTTAATGTGAGCACCATTGATAGTTTTTTTCAGATGATTGTGCGTAATGTTGCTAAGGAACTCGGTATAGGTTCTAAATTCAACATTGAACTTAACCAAGATTTGCCCGTTAAAGAGGCGGTGCATTCCTTGATTGAAGATGCGGGCAGAGATAAAGCCGTTCTAAAAAAAATCACTGCTTTTTTGGAACATAAATTAGAAGAGGACAAATGGCAAATAGAGCCGTCTTTGCGGAAATTTGCCGCACAAATTTTTTCGGAAACATTTCAGGAAAGCGAAAAAAAATTGTTAGAGCAACTTGCAGATTCAAATAAAATTAAAAATACAATTGCAGAGTGTAAAAAAATAAAAAATGAATTTGAAAAAGAAATGCTGATTTTTGTTCAAAAATTAGAAGATACAATAAATGCCAACAACATTAAAGGAGTAAAGGGTTATTTAACTGACTTAAAAGAAAAAAAATATCCGCCTCCGACTTCTACGGTAGAAAAAAAAGACATACTCAAACCGATTGTAGAAGAAATAGAAAACTTAAAAAATAAAAAAATTAAAAGTTATAATTCTGCTGTTCTTTTACTAAAAAATATTTACCAATTAGACCTGCTAAAAGACATTGCCGAAAAAATGAATGAACAAGACAAAGAGCAAAATCGTTTTATGTTAGCAAGAACAAATCAGTTGTTAAGCGGGTTAATAGGCGAAAGCGATGTGCCGTTTATTTACGAAAAAATAGGTGCCGAGATTAAATCTGTTGTTATTGATGAATTTCAAGATACATCTAAATTGCAGTGGAAAAATTTTAGAATTTTACTTTCCGAAGTTGTGGGGCATCATTTTGGGATGATTGTTGGCGATGTAAAACAATCAATTTATCGTTGGCGCAACGGAGATTGGACTATACTCAATAATTTGGATAATGATAATTTGTTTAAGAAAGCAAATTTTAATTCTTTGCAAAAAAATTGGAGAAGTTCAAAATATATTATTGAATTTAATAATCGCTTGTTTGAAAATGCAAAAAATTATTTTACGGAACAATTAAAAAAAGCATATAGTGATGTTAAACAAGAACCCAAACCTGACCAAAAAGAAAATGGTTTTGTCTCCGTTGATTTTTGTAAGAAAGATGATACTCTTCAAAGAATTGTAGAAATTATAACAGAGTGTAAAACTCATAGTGTAAAAGATTCCGATATTTGCATTTTATGCAGGAATAATAAACAGGTGAGAAATATTGCAGAGGAATTAACAAAACACAATATTACGGTTATTTCGGAGGATGCTTTTTTACTCCGTTCTTCTTTGGCATTGAAAAAAATAATAACCGCTTTGCGAATTTTAACGGATAAAGAATGGCAAATTTCGGTAGCGGAAATTGCATTCAAAACTGGGGAGAGTTATTTCGAACTTGCAGAATTTATGAAAGAAAAAGTTCAAAAATATAAATCCAATTCACTTTATGATATTGTGTTGAATTTGTGCAAAGAATTTAATTTATCTGACAATGCGGGTGATGTGCCGTTTTTATATGCCTTTGCAGATAAACTGCTCGCCTACATTTCACAAAACACCGGAAATATTAGTGCATTTTTAGATTATTGGGACGAAAAAATGAGCAAAGAATCTATCCCAACACCTACAAATTGCGAAGGAATTACCTTAAAAACAATTCACAAATCTAAGGGTTTGGCGTTCCATACGGTGATTGTGCCTTTTGTCGACTTTCCGATGAAAAAACACAGCACTGCATTTCAATCTAACTTAGTTTGGTGCAAAAGCAAAAATGCACCTTTTAATATTTCTCTGATGCCTGTTGAATATAGTAAAAATATGAAAAATTCTGTATTTGAAACAGAATACAAAATGGAATCGGAAGAACAGGAAATGGATAATCTCAATATTTTATATGTTGCACTAACCAGAGCGGAAAATAATTTATTTATTATATCAACAGAATTATCAAAATTAGAGGGAGCATCCTTAAAAATCAGCACTATTTTATATGATACTGTTAAAAAACTTCCTAATGGATTCTGCGGGTATTCGCAGCAGAATGATGCCGGAGATAATTACCAAATAGGCGAAATTGTACCTCATAATGCACCGCAAAAAAATGAAGAAAAAAATGATAACCCGTTTAAGATAACTCCCGTGCCTTTAGATAATCAGATGAAATTCATCTCCAATAAACCCGAAATAAAATTTCTCTCTCAAAATATAAAATTTTTGCAAAGCGAAAGCGTTCAAAAAGGAAATTTAATTCACGGTATTTTTGAGCGAATTATAAAAAAAACAGATGTAGAAAAATCTCTTGCAAGAGCAGTGGCAGGCGGTGAAATTTGCACAGATGAATTGGAAAATTATCGCAAGGAAATAAATCGCTATATCGCGGCAAAAGAGGAATGGTTCTCTGATGAATTTGAAGTGCTAAACGAATGCTCAGTTTTATTTAGAGACAAAGACGGTAAGTCCGTTAAAAAACGCCCAGACCGCATTATGGTTAGCCGCGATAAAAAGAATGCGGTGATAGTCGATTACAAAACCGGTAAAAAAGATAAAGAACATCACCGGCAAGTGAAAGAATATATGGATTTAATAAAAAACTTAGGTTATTCCAAAGTAGATGGTTTTTTGTGGTATTTTACAAATAATGAAATTGAACAGGTAGAGGATTAAAAATGAGTGAATTTCTTAAAAGTGTTGCAGATAAATTGATTGAACAATTCGGTAATAATTTATCGGGAATTACCGTGGTGATGCCCTCAAACCGTGCGCGAATTTTTTTAGATAAACATTTATGCGGCTATAAAGTAATCTCAGAAGAATTTCCAAAAACTTTATCTCATAAAACAAGGAGTTCTAAACCGATACTTTCCCCAAAATACACAAATATTACGGGATTGTTCGAGATGGCAAGCGATGCCGTGATAATGAATTCTCCAGTGCAAAAAATATCTCTTGTATGGGAATTATATAACGCCTACAAAAGTGTTTGCGAATCCGATGAATCTTTTGACGAATTTTATTTTTTCGGAGAAATACTTCTCTCCGATTTTAACGACATAGATTCTTATTTGGTATCTGTTGATACAATTTTTACCAATCTTGAAGAATTGGAACAAATAACGGATACAACTTTTTTGACAGAAGAACAAAAAGAAATTTTACAAAGATTACTGAACTTTAAGGGTGATACAAAACTAAAAGAAAATTTTAGAAATATTTGGAGCAACCTCAAAAAAATTTATAACAAGTTTAATGCCCAACTTGCGGAAAAAGAATGTCCGTGGGCATCCGAAGGGCAAATGCTCCGTTCTGTTATTGAGAAAATTAAAACTTCTGAGAATGAGGTTTTGGATTGTTTTCCCGCTCAAAAATATGTCTTTGTCAATTGCAGCCATTTGAATAAAGCGGAAAAGGAATTATTAAATTTTCTTGAAAAAAAAGATAAGGCGCTTGTTTGGAATGATACTGAAGAACAACCCAATAAGAAAAAAATTAACTTTATAGAATCTCCCAATGCGGCATCACAAACGAGTTATATAGCAAATTGGCTGCACAACTTGAAAAATCCGAATTTTGAAAATGCGGATACTGCGATAATTTTATGCGATGAGGCATTACTTCCCGTTGTGCTCACTTCGCTCCCCGAAGAAAAGGAATATGCTCCTAACATCGCCATCAATTACAGCGTGGCACAATCTAACATTGCGAGTTCTTTATTTTTATCACTTGATTCTTGCGTTGATAGTCCGAAAGTTTATGATACCTCCGAAAAAGCGTTGGATTTTTTGAATGCCGATTTAGAAAAAATAAACCTCGATGAAATTTCAAATCTTGAAAAGGCATCATTTATTTGCATAAGCCAAATGTTAAAAAAAATGTCGAGCATTGTTCGGTATTTGGACAAGCCTAAAATTTTTTCACAATTAGTTAAAAAATTGGTGTTCTCGCTCAAAATTCCATACCACGGCGAGCCGGCACAAGGCTTGCAAGTAATGGCAATATCCGATACTCGAAGTATGGATTTTGCAAATGTGCTGATACTTTCCGCAAACGAAGGAATTATGCCGAAAATTAGTGCGGGCGACTCTTTTATTCCGCCGCTTATTCGCAAATATTTTCAAATGAATACCATAGATACGCAAGACAAACAAAATTCCGAAAACTTTTTCAAGTTGCTTGAACACTCTCAAAATATTTCAATTGCATATTCTACGGGAAATCAAACCTTGGGTAAAGGTGAAATGAGTCGTTATCTGTTGCAGATGCTCATCGCTCCCGATAAATATGACATAACAATAAATTCACTTAAAAGCAAACAAATTGAAGCACCCGCAAGCCTCGAAATAAATCCCGTTAAAACTCGCGAAAGTTTGAATAAGTTAATTGAACAATATAATAACCGACCGCTTTCTCCTTCTGCATTTAATAATTACATAGATTGCAATTTGCAATTTTATTTCAAGTATGTTGAAGGGATAAAAGCGGAAGATAAAAAAGAATTGAATCAAGCGGTTCTCGGCACAGTTTTACATAAAACTATGGAGTTTATTTATAAAGATCAAGTTAAAATAGAAGAACAATTTTTTAATAACGGCAATGCCTCCGAAAGTCGCGTGCAGCAATGTATAGAGCAGGCTTTTAATTCGGAATTTTTTGAAAAAGTCTTTGAAAAGAAAATTGCCAAAAGCGACTACAACGGAGAGCAGATAATTTATTTTAATGTTATTGATAAAATGGTGAATAACACGCTTGCTTATGACAGAACTTGTGTGCCGTTTGAAATTATAAAAACGGAAGGAAGTTATTCTTGTGAGGTAAATATAGACTGCGTTGGTGCGGCGGGCACAAAAATTAAAGTCGGCGGTTATATCGATCGTATTGACAGACAAAAAGACGGCACTCTCCGCGTGGTGGATTACAAAACGGGAAAACTTCCCGATGAAAAAGATTACAGTGAAACTATTCAAGACTTTTTTAATGAGTGGCGACCTAAAAAAGCAGGTTATCAATTTCAGGCTTTTTTGTATTCATATATATTGAGCAGACAAAAAGAATTTGCAGGGGAAAAGAAAATTGCTCCAGCCCTGCTTTTTACATTTGCGGCAAACCCCGACTACAATCCTGTTTTAGCATTAGAATTCAAAAAAGAAGAATTTGAAAATGAGTTCATAAAGAAATTAAGGGAACTTTTTGATATTAACATTCCTTTTAATCAATGTAAAAAAGAAGATCACTGCAAGTACTGCGATTACAAAGGGATATGCGACAGGGGCGGGGAGGAGTGAAATGGGGTGCAAGAGTTGAACGAGTAAAGAGTGGAGATGGTAAATTTAGCATTGCAAAAATAGGGTATGGGGTGTTGGGTGTAGGGTGTGGAAAATACGGCATTGCAAATTTTTCTGGGGTGCTCTATCCACACCGCGTTCACAACTTTTAGCCAACACTTATTGCCGCCATTGTTTATACAGATTATCTCAATTTTTTTACAAGTGGGCGGCTATACTTATTGTCCGCCATTGTTTATACAGATTATCTCAATTTCTTTTTAATTGGGCGGCTATACTTATTGTCCGCCATTGTTTATACAGATTATCTCAATTTTTTTACAAGTGGGCGGCTATACTTATTGTCCGCCATTATTTACACAGATTATCACAATTTCTTTTTAATTGGGCGGCTATACTTATTGTCCGCCATAGTTTATACAGATTATCTCAATGTCTTTTTAATTGGGCGGCTATGCTTATTCAACGAATTATTCTTCACTCTCAACTTTACACTTTCAACTCTTGCGATGCAGAGTAAATTAACAAGCGAACGCGGTGTGGATACTACACCCCTGCACTGCAATTTTCTACATTACCCCAATGATTATTCTTAATGATTCGAAAGAACTGCAACGCGTAAAAAGTGCTTACGATGTGGCGATGAGTTTTTTAGAAAATGAAGGTCTCAAAAAAAAGCCGGATCAAATAGGTGCAGGCTCGTGGAAACAGCTCAAGGACGATTTGCATTTTTTGGATAAAAAATCGCGCGATAGAGTTATAAATTGGCTGATTGTGAATTACCCGCCTCAGATGAATAATACTCTTCCTCACCTAAATGAGAACGAGCGGCATGTTTTTGATTCGGATTCATATCGGCTTTTGTTGCGGTCTTATCGAGTGCGAATGGTTCCCGAACGATTTATCGAAGAACTGATTGTGCATAGTGCGGAACGGGAAGAAATACAAATTGAAGGAAAAGATTTGCATAATCTCCTTGCGAAATGCTGGGATGATTTTATGCAGGAAATGCCGCAAGCCGATCTTCATTAAACCGAGTTTTTTGTGGCGATTTGTAAAGTTAGAGTTATAGGCGGAGGGCTTTCGGGTTGTGAGGCGGCGTTGCAACTTGCGAATCGCGGCTTTGAGGTGGATTTATACGAAATGCGAAAGGGTGCAGGGAAAACTCCCGCTCATAAAACGAGCAATTTGGCGGAGTTGGTTTGCAGTAATAGTTTTAAGGGGCTTTCCGTCTCGAGTGCACACGGGCTTTTGAAACGCGAATTGCGAATGCTCGGAAGTTTTATTTTGCAGGCTGCGGAAAAAGCCGGAGTCCCCGCAGGTGAGTCGCTTACGGTGAATAGGGAGTTATTCAGTGCGGAGGTTGAAAAACTGATTGCGGAAAGCGGACGGATAAATTTGATAGGCGAGGAGTGCACCAATTTTGCGGATAACATTCCAACGCTTGTAGCGGCAGGTCCTTTGTGCAGTGATTTTTTAACTCAAAAGATAATTAAACAAACGGGAGGAAAAAAATTGCATTTTTTTGATGCCATTGCTCCCGTGATTGAGAGCGATTCAATAGATTATTCGCAAGCGTTTTTGATGAACCGAAATGAAAAAGGCGAAACTGCCGATTTTTTGAACTGCCCGCTCGATAAGGAAACTTACTTTGAGTTTGTTCGCTTATTGCGTGAAGCCGATTCGGTGGAAGAAAAGCCGTTTGAAAAAAATGAACTTTTTGAGGGTTGCCTGCCCGTTGAGGAGATGGCTCGGCGTGGGCTTGATACTCTGCGATTTGGTCCAATGCGACCCGTGGGTTTGGGAAAGCATTACGCGGTTATTCAACTCAGGGCAGAAAATTTGCAAAAAACTTTATATAATATGGTTGGGTTTCAAACACGCTTAAAATGGGGAACGCAGAAGGAAATTTTTCGTCTCGTTCCTGCATTGAAAAATGCCGAGTTTGCAAGGTTTGGGCAAATGCACCGAAATACTTTTTTGGAGAGTCCGCTCATATTGGATAACAGTTTGAAGATGAAAAACACTTTTTTTGGAGAAGGTTCGATTTTTGGAGACCGCTCGCCAAAGATTTATTTTGCGGGTCAAATTACTGGTGCGGAAGGCTACACAGAGGCGGTTGCCACGGGTTGGTATGCCGCGTGGAATATGGCGAATGAACTTTTGGAATTGCCTCAAAATTTATTGCCTGTCGGCACTTGCATTCGCACTTTGGTTGATTCCATAACAGCACCAAACGAACATTTTCAGCCTATAAATTTCAATTTTGGTTTGCTGCCCCGACCCGAAAATTTGAAAAAAAATCAAAAGAAGGAATTTTTGACAAATCAAGCACAAGACGAATTAAAAAAATGGATTCTGTGTCCTGCATCCTGCAACTTCGTGCAGTGTGCCCCTTCCGTCATTCCCGCATAGGCGGGACACCAAGCCGTTAGGCGACTGGACAGACTAACTTGTTTATTTCTTTTCTGTCAATCTGGGATGCATTTTTTGGATTTGACAAAAAGGGAACGCGGTGTGGATAGAACGCCCCAAAAAAGTTGAACGAGTAGAGAGTAGAGAGTAGAGAATAATAACTTTACACTTTTAACTTTCAACTTTACACTCTATTCCCCACGCCACTACAATTCCTTTCTCCACACCCCCACTCTACACTTTACTCTTTACTCTCTTCTCTTTACACTCTACTCTAAATTAACTACCTTCCCCTCAAATGAAATTACCGATAGTTTGTATAGTGGGTCGCCCGAATGTGGGTAAGTCAAGTTTGTTCAATAGAATTTTGGGGCGCAGAGCGGCGGTTGTGAGCGACAGGGAAGGGGTTACGCGGGATAGGCATTATCAGGATGCGATTTATAAAGGCAGAAATTTTACGCTTGTAGATACGGGCGGATTTATGACGGATGAGCAAATAGATACGCTTGCAGGTCCCGTGCGGGAACAAATTTTTGCCGCAGTGAAAGAGGCGGATTTGATTCTGTTTATGGTCGATATTCGAGTCGGCATTACCGCACTTGATTTGCAGTTTGCAAAGCAGATTTTGAAAACGGAAAAAAAAGTGATTTTGGTGGCGAACAAAAGCGAAGATATTCAGGATAGGTCAGAGAGTTTTGCATTCCTTAAACTTGGAATGGGGCAGCCGAGAACAGTCAGTGCATTAACGGGTTATGCCTGCTTTAGTTTGCTCGATGAAGTTATAGAGTTATTGCCTAAGACGACGAGTCCTGTTTATGGCGAGATGCCCGTTTCATTTGCGATTTTGGGGCGACCCAATGCTGGAAAAAGCACGCTTTTAAATAAATTTTTGGGTGAGGAAAGAGTTGTGGTTTCGGAAATTCCGGGCACAACACGCGATTCTATAGATTGCGAATTTTATTGGAACGGCACGCTTTTTAAGGTAACCGATACGGCGGGTTTGCGAAAAAAAGCGAAGGTTGCAAAGCAAAAAGATGAGGTTGAAATTTATAGCAATATGCGGACTATGGAGAGTATTCGCAGGTCATCGGTGGTGCTGCTTTTGTTGGATGCCTCGCGCGGGTTTGAAATTCAGGATTTGAGAATTATAACCGAAATTAGAAAGGCGGGGAAAGGTTTGGTGCTCGCCATTAACAAGTGGGATATTTTGGAGAATAAGGATTCTAAAAGTTTTGATAAAATTATAAAAGATATTCGCGAACGAGACCCGCTTTTTGAGTGGGTGCCCGTGATTTCCATAAGCGCGCTTGAGGGTTTGCGAACCACTCGACTCTTGCAGGAAATTCAGTCGGTTTATGCGAACTGCCATAAGGTTATAGGGCGAGAGCGAGTTGCAGAGGTGTTTAAGAGCGCAGTGGAAAAAAATCCTCATCATTCCCGCGGCGGGCATTCCGTGCAATTGAGACGCGCTTGTCAAATTATGACCGACCCGCCTGTTGTTGCAATTGAAACTCCTTACCCGGATTTGATTGATGAGTCGTATAAACGATATTTGCTAAAAACATTTTTTGAGGAATTCGGATTGTTCGGTGCACCTCTGCGGTTGAATTTTGACCGTGATTTGCATTTGAGAACAGATGATGATTTGATGCGGTTTGAGGGGGTAGCGTAAAACGCGTGTAGGGGCGACCATCGGTCGCCCGTTATGCGCGGTTGAAGCGAGGGGAAGACCTACCCCACAGAATGCTCTAATTTCATAGAGAGCAGTTGCCGAGCCTCGCTTGCAAATTCGCCCGGCAGTTCCTTAAAAACATCGTGAGAAAATCCGTCCACAACCAAACCGATTGCATTTTCTTTTGAAATGCCTCGTTGTTCCAAAAAGAAAAGCATATCTTCGCTAATTCGGCTTGTGCTCGCCTCGTGCTCGGCTGTTGCACTCGGATTAGATACGATTATTGTGGGAAATGTGTGTGCCGCGCTTTTGTCGCCCACGAGCATACTGTCGCACTGTGTATAATTTTTTGCACCGTCTGCACCTGTGCGAATTTCAACAAGACCTCTGTATGCATTGCTGCTGTTATCGGCGGAAATGCCTTTGCTTATGATTGTGCTTTTTGTGTTTTTGCCGATGTGAATCATTTTTGTGCCGGTGTCTGCCTGCATAAATCCGTTGGTGAGAGCGACCGAATAAAATTCGCCGACTGAGTTTTCACCCTGCAAAATGCAACTCGGATATTTCCAAGTTATTGCACTGCCCGCCTCCACTTGTGCCCAAGAAATTCTGCTGTTTTTTCCCTTGCAAATTCCGCGTTTTGTCACGAAATTATACACGCCGCCCAAACCTGTTTTTTTATCGCCTGCATACCAATTTTGAACGGTGCTGTATTTTATATTTGCGTTGTCTAATGCTACCAATTCAACTATTGCGCTGTGTAATTGATTACTCGAAAATTCGGGTGCGGTGCATCCTTCCAAATAACTCACCTGAGAATTTTCATCGGCAATAATAAGAGTTCGTTCAAATTGACCTGCCTCTTTGTTGTTTATGCGAAAGTAGGTGGATAAATCCATTGGACTTTTTATGTTCGGCGGAATGTACACAAAACTTCCGTCGCTAAAAACCGCACTGTTTAGAGCGGCGTAATAGTTATCGCCTGCGGGAACAACCGACCCTAAATATTGTTCTATTAGTTCGGGATAATCGCGCACAGCATCGCCGAAACTGCAAAAAATTATTCCCATTTCGAGCAATTTTTTTTTGTGTGAAGTATAAATTGAAACGCTGTCAAAAACCGCATCTACGGCAACATTTGCTATCCGTTTTTGTTCATCGAGCGGTATTCCCAATTTTTCAAATGTCTCTAAAAGTTCGGGGTCAATATCTTCTATGTTTGCGTGTTCTTTTTTATTTTTCGGTGCACTGTAATATACAATGTCTTGAAGGTTTAAGGGGTTAAATTTCAGTTCGCCCCAAGTCGGAGGAGTCATCGTTTGCAGTTTTTCGTATGATTTAAGTCTAAAATCCAGCAGGAATTTCGGTTCTCCCCGAATTTCACTCGCCCTGCGAATTATATTTTCATCTAAACCTTTTTCAAAGGATTCGGTTGCTATATCTGTGGTGAAACCGTATTTGTATTTGTTATCTATAGACATTATCAAATTCCAATTCTCATTTAGAGACATTGCTAAATTCTAATTCGGGATAATTTTTAACTGCTAAGTTAAGTCGGTACTCGTTGGGAAAGAGGCAGGCTAATTTTTCATTTTTATCGTTCATACAATCTCCTCGATATTCTTTTGAAAATTCCTCTTGTTTTTTTGTGTCGCCTATTACCCACCGAATGCAGAATACGGGAATTTTGTCTAATTGAACTTCTGCTCCGTATTCGTTTTCCAAACGGTGTTTCAAAACATCAAATTGCAATTCTCCCACCACACCTATAACGGGAACTGCCGAAGTGAGCGATACAAAACTCTGCGTTGCACCCTCCTCAGATAGTTGGGCGAGACCTTTAACCATCTGCTTACTTTTGAGCGGGTTTAACAGAGTAACTCTTGCAAAAAATTCAGGTGCAAAATCTGGGATACCTGAGAACTTAAATTTTTCTCCATCGGTCAATGTGT
>BNUP01000041.1 GCA_025997455.1 Fibrobacterales bacterium
AGGAGGAAGGTATCCAAGAGGGTTTGCAAAGGGGTTTGCAAAAAGGTTTGCAAAGAGTGTTGGCTACGGCTAAAAATCTGTTGGCTAAAGGTTATCCTTTGGCTGACATAGTTGAGGCTACAGGTCTATCAGAGCCTGAGGTCAAGGCTCTTAAACTTGCAAATCCTGCAAAAAAATCTCCTTTGCGCAGAAAATAGGTGTTTTTTGTCTTTTTATCTGTGTTGCTAAGATCTTTTGCTTATGACTTATATGAAAGCGTGGGAAACGCAGATATCTTATAGAGTAAGCATAGGTAACCACTATTAACCTCCTAAGAGGTTGGTAGAGGTTACCAAGCGACATGGGCGAACTGCGTTTTTATGGTGATAATGTCATCTTGTGGCGAATGCTCGCAGGATCGCCGTCGTCTCTAAAAACTCAAATCTGTGGAATTGTGTTACAAAGAGAGTTTTTAGAGGTTTTCCATAGGAAGTAATATGAAAAAGATATGTATATTTTTTTATCTGCATTGCTGAGCATCAGCGTCTGCTTTATCTGGAACCGAAATTATAATTTCTTTTTTAAATTTTATCGGTTTTAATTTTTTATTTTTTCGTCCGCAACATCCAACGCCTATTTGCCCTGCCACAATAGGGTAAATGGAACTCCGTCCGCCAGATTCTCGATATGCAATGTCATCTACCTTAAAAACTCTGCGAGAACCGTCTAAAAAATAAGTAAAGATTGAATCGTTTATTTTTTTCTCTAATTGAACATAATTTTTTTGTAGATTTGTTTCAGCGTTCTTTTTCCAAGTTATGCTTTGTGCTTCATAATCAACTTGTGGTCGTTCTGTTTCGTCTAAACTATATTTATAGGCATTGTAACTTTTTCCACCCGTTTCTTTTGATATAACGGCTGTTATTTTTTCAACATTGCGGGGGGGGGGGGGGTATAGTCGCCATGTTAATCTTTTCCCTTATTCAAAAGTTTTTCAAGTTCGGCAATGCGGGCTTGTTGGGCTTGCAATGCAAGGTCTTTCTCTTGCTGATTTTTTTGTAATGCTACAAGAGCAAGGTCTTTTTTCTGTTGCTCTTTTTTTAACGACTCTAATGCAAGATTTTTCCTTGCAAGTTCATCGGTTAGTTTTAGCACCGCACCTTCATTAAAATCTTCAAATCGTTTCCAATAAGCCTCTTCGTCTAACTTCTTGCGTTCGCTCGGCTCCGTGCCAATGTAATGCAGAATATCAACCATTTTTCTCTGATAGTCCTAGTTAATTCCATAATCGTAAGTAAGAGTTTCTTCCTTGTCGTCTGCAAAATTCCTCTGCTCAAATATGCTCAATATTTTTTCCAATTTACTCTTAGGCTGACCGTCTATTTTTATTCTCGTTGCTTGTATTATGTATGAATCGTGCGTGAGCAACTCTACAAATTTTTCCTTTGTATCTAAAATCTTATTGTTAAGCATATCTACATAATTCCTTGCAACTTTTAAGCAGGGCGTTTTAACATTACCCAAATTAAAACCGAGAAAATAAATAGTCATAACAGGAACAATGCTCTCTTCCTTTTTTGGCATATATCCCGCTACCGCCAAGTATTCCCTAAACCTTAAAATATGCTCCGCACCGCTCGCTTTTGCATCTCAACCAAAACGCTATGCAGTTCGCCTCTTTCATTCTCAATTTCAACCGAGTAGTCCATTCTAAAAAATTTAGGTCGCTTGTCTTCGTCTGCTTGCGGTTTGTTGTGTTCCGTTTCTCTGATTTTTATTTTAGTAGACTCTGAAGAACTCGTTAAGAGGTCGTCAGAGCCTACTAAGCGACATTGGCGAACCGTGTTTTTATGCAAATTTAAGTGGTTCGCCGTCGTCTCTGAAGAACTCCTTATTTTATGAGATAAAGTTTGGGGGAGTTCTTCAGAGATTATTTTATGAACTTTGTTGCCGGTCAGAGTTTCAATAATCGCACGGGCAACCTCAGGGTCGCGAATAAGTTCCTTAAACGCAGTGTCGTAAAGCGGATTTGCTATGAGCATAAGGGGAAGGTAGAAAAATTGGGGTATAGGGTGTGGGGTGTGGGGTGAGGATAACTCGGCAGTGCAAATTGGGACTCCCCATACCCTACACGCCACACCCTATACCCCACCCCTGCAATGCCGAGTGGAAAATTGTGAACGCGGTGTGGGCTGAGCGCATCAAAAAAAAGACCACAATTGTAGAAAAAAATATATATTTCCGTTATGGGAATTCCGCACAATCCACCAAACGGTCAAAATCATGACTAAACCTCCCCCCTCCCCGTCCTATAATGTATAAGCACTTAATACGAATTCTGCGAATAAAATGGGTTGCGCCTTTATTTCTCATATTTGCATTCTTTTTTGTAATTGCCGTTTCTCTTTATATGTTGGAGGAAGTTGTCTCATATATGGATGGCGAAGAAACTATGGTTGCCGAGCGGTTAAAAACTGCAAGTTACGCAATAACTCACGCATCAAACATTAAAAAATTAGACGATTTTCAAAACCCGCAAGATATGAATAAATATGAATATGCGGATTTTAAGGCACAGTTAAAGGAAGTTGCCCAAACGCTGGATGTGACTTATGCCTATTTTTTAAGAAAAGCGGGTGATTCCGCACAATATATAATTGATAACGATTATACGGACGAAACCGTGGGGCTAAACACGCCGCCTGTTCCTTTTTCCAAGAGCAAGGGTGCGGAGACTTGTTTTTTCGGGGAGACTTATGCCACGCGTATAGGTGAATATACGGAAGGTTGGGAAGGTTTGCTTTCTGCTTTTACACCGGTTTTTGACGAGAGAGGAAATGTGATTTATTGCACAGGTGTTGATTTGGCGGATGTGAAATATTCGAGTTCGCGAAACATTGTGTGGCTCTCGTATATTCTGCTTGCAATAGGGATGATATTTTTGATAAGCGGAATTGTGATTATATACAAAACGCAGAAAAGTTATTCCGTGAGTTTGGAATGCCTTGTGGAACACAAAACAAAAGACCTTGTGGAAATTCGCGATTCGATGATAAAAGTCATTGCAAATTTGGTTGAATACAAGGACGATGTAACGGGCGGGCACATTGGCAGAACAAGCGATTTTATTATGAAGTTCCTGCATGTTTTGAAAAAAGAGGATAAATACAAGGTGCATTTCGATAATTGGGATTTGAAATTATTGGTTTTGTCATCGCAGTTGCACGATGTGGGGAAAATTGCCATAAGCGATTCCGTGCTGAAAAAGCAGGGGAAACTCACTTCGGAGGAATTTGAACTTATGAAATTGCACACTTTGATAGGCAGTGAAATTATCAGCAAAATTCAATCTACCACCAACGATAACGATTTTTTGAGATACGCTAAAATTTTTGCCGAATATCATCACGAAAAATGGGACGGCAGCGGTTATCCTAACTGCTTGGCAGCCGAAGAAATTCCTATTGAAGCACGAATTATGGCTATAGCCGATGTGTATGATGCGCTTATTTCCGTTCGTCCGTATAAACGCGCGTTTTCTCACGAAGATGCCGTTCAAATTATGGTTAAGGATAAGGGCACGCATTTTGACCCGAATTTGCTCGACATTTTTGAAAGAAACCATAAGCAGTTTGTGGGGTAAGTTTTTTATGTTTGTCACACTTTTCAGAGATTGGATTGCTTCGTGCCTCGCAATGACGAACCCTTCCCTTCTCCCATATTTGCAGTGCCGAGTTCTCCACACCCCACACCCCACACCCAATCCTGCAATGACAAGTGCATTCTTTACCACATCATCATAAATCTTGCACAAAAGGCGTTCTGCGAAAAAAACGAATACTCGGTGCTAATCGCATAGTGCGTGCTCTGATACGAAATTGCAGGGGTTAAAGCGTATTTCATTTTTGCACGGCGAAGGCAGTTGTTGTTTTCGTCTGTTTCGGCACAGAGAAAATTTTTCTCCGTTTTAAAATGGTCTCTTGTAGGTGTGGTGTCGTTAATTGCACTGCCGTAATCCGAGCCTTTCCACGCCCATTGTTGTTTCACCTGCATTTGAAAAGGCGTGTTGCGACGAGCATAAACTACCCAATCGACGGTTTGGCTGTTTGCACCTGCCTGCGAGCCGAGCGGGTAACCCAAATGTGCCACCTGTGCTGTGTATGGGTGAAAATGAGAGAAAGTATATGGTTCAATTCGTGCATATTCCGCAAGTGTCCCAACCTTAAATTTGCCTGCCGAAGTCTCAAAATCCCCCGCCCAAGCCGCTCCCGCCATAAACGCCCACTTTGCCTCTATATTATCATTTCTAATTAAACTCGTGGGACTCTCCATATCGTCGAGCAAAAATTCGCCGTAAGTTCTAAATCCGAGCGGTAAATTCACATTCAAATCCAAAGAAAGAGTTCCGTTGTTGCGGTCTTCGCTATATTGCCCTTTTTCCATAAACAGAGGCACAATGGGAATAAATAAAAACGGTTTGTTGAGGTCATATAAAACTGTCAATTCGTTAATGCCTATTGTGGTATTTCCGAGTTCGAGTTCATAGCGATGCCCATAAACATTTCTGCTCGCAACATTTGCAGTGCTCATAGAATTTTCACTCACCCGCAAATCGCCGTAAAGCGAAATCACCGAAAGCGGTCCTATTTTTGTGGTGAGAGTTATTTGATTAAAAGGCACGGAATTTTGGTTGAGCGAAAGATTATTGTAATAACCCGGTCCCCAATGTGCCGCATCTCGCGCAAAGTCGAGCACAGCCCACCCCAAGCGAATTGTAAAATGCCCGCGATACCGAGCATAACTTGAATATTTTGTTTCGCCCTCAATACCTTTGTTTCCCTGATTCTCCAAAAATTCTCTATCCCAAGATTTTGGGTTATCTGCTGAATGCCCCTCGCTAAAAATCCTCGCATCTAACCAAAACTCAATTGAGTCCTTGTAGCCGCGCAAAAACAATCCGCCTTCATAAGATTTAATTGTGTCGCCGAGTGCATTGCCCCCTCGCAAATCGAAGGCGATAATAGGAGAAAGTGCGAGAAATGCGGAATTATTTGCCGACCTGTAATTTAATAATGCATCATCATTCGCTGTGGAGCGAAAACTTGAATCCATTTGCGGATAAAAAAATGATGCGTTTGCATTTCCCGCCGTTATATCGTGATAGTGATAAAGCAACGGAGAATATTCCAAGCCCCGCAAAGTGTAAGGTTTGGAAACATTATAAGTTTGCGCATTTGCAAAAATTGCAAACAGACTTAGGGTAACCACTATTAACCTCATAAGAGGTTGGTAGAGGTTACCAAGCGACATGGGCGAACTGCGTTTTTTATGGTGATAATGTCGTCCTGCGAATGCTCGCAGTATCGCCGTCGTCTCTAAAAACTCAAATCTGTGGAATTGTGTTACAAAGAGAGTTTTTAGAGGTTTCCTTAGGAAAATTATTTCTTTTTTAACCATTAACTACCTTAAAGAATTTCCTTTTCCCGACTTGAATTATAATAGGCTCTGCTATAACATCGCCGCCATCTTTAACTTCAATGTTGGAATTTGGATCATTAACTTGAACGGAATTTATTTTCACTCCGCCGTTCTGTATCATTCTCCGTGCCTCACCTTTGCTCGCAAATGCTCCAATCGCGACTAAGAAATCTAAGATACCGTAACTCTCGGCATTCAATTTAACCTCAACCGTATCACTCGGCAATGCACTGCCGCTATGCACTGCTCTTTCCTGCTCCTCTGCTTTCAAAGCCGCATCATTTCCGTGATACTGCGAAACAATATCGAGTGCGAGCATTCTCTTTGCCGCCAAAATATCGCTCTTAATTAAATTTTCAAAGTCCGTTTTTGACTTATAAGTTAACAATTCAAACCAACTTTCGACCAAATTATCTGCAATGCTATATACTTTGTGAAACATCACATCGGCAGGTTCATTTACCCCAACATAATTTCCAAGTGATTTGCTCATTTTTTGTTCGCCGTCCGTGCCGAGCAAAATGGGCATAAATAACCCAACCTGCGGTTCTAAGCCGTCTCGTTCCTGCAAATCTCTTCCGCACAGAACATTAAATTTTTGGTCTGTTCCGCCGAGTTCAATATCGCTGTTTATCGCAATGCTGTCGTAACCCTGCATAAGCGGGTATAAAAATTCGTGTAAACTTATATCTTGCTGGTTTTTGTAACGGGCTTTGAAGTCCTTGCGTTCCAACATCTGCGCAACGGTAATACTGCTCATAAGTTCGGAAACTTTATCAAAAGACATTTTTGCGAGCCATTCTCCGTTGTAACGAATTTCTGTTTTTTCGCGCAAAACTACCTTAAAAAATTGTTCCTGATACTCCTTTGCATTTTCCATAACCTGTTCGTGCGAAAGACGGGGGCGCGTTTTATTTCGCCCGCTCGGATCGCCAATCATAGCCGTATAATCGCCGACTATCAATACCACCGTATGACCCAAATCCTGAAACTGCCGCAACTTTCGCATTACCACCGTATGACCCAAATGGACATCGGGTGCGGTTGGATCTACTCCTAATTTCACACGCAACGGCACGCCGCTTTTTGCTGACTTTTGCAATTTTTTTTCCAATTCCTTTTCGGGCACAATTTCGTGCACCCCGCGCATTAACAACGCCAACTGTTCCTCAACTTCCGCAAACTTCATTTTTCTCCCAATCCGCCGTCTAAACCTTCCAATGCCGCTCGAACACCTTCTTCCGTATTCGTTAAAATTACTCTGCATTGCTTAATTAACCCTGCCGCCTCACGCACTCCGTCTGCCAATTCGTCTATACCGAGTGAAGAGTGATCTATGCTCTCCAATATTTCTTCTAAGCGTTTCACCGCCTCGCTATACTTCAAATTCTGTGCTGACATTTTGGGAAGGTAGAAAAGTGGGGTGTGGCGTGTGGCGTGTGGGGTGTGGGGGAAGGGAGAAGGGAATTGTAGGGGCGTGGTTTTTAACCCGCCCTTCCGTATGGGCGTGGAAAACGCGGCGGGTAGGGGCGGCATTTATGCCGCCCAAAAAGTCGTGTATGGAAAAGGGAAATGATGGATGTAGGGGCGAGTTTTAAAAAGTATAGCCGCCCAATTAAAAAAAATTGAGATAATCTGTATAAATAGTAGTGGCAATGACTCGTCAAACTTTCCCTTCCGCAAGTTCCAATAACTCTTTAGAAACACCAAAGTTTTTGCTCAATACCTCAAACCTGCGGTCGGGGGTAATTTTTTCCTGACTTGCACCAAAGGGAGTTCTTATCAGCAATTTTCCGTTTTGGTAATAATATTGAGTGTCTGTTTTTTTATCTAATTTGTTAAAAACCAAATACTTCATAGATTCGCCGTAATAACTCTGTTCCCACGCCTCGTTAAATTCCTCTTGCGATACCTCTTTAAGCGGGAAGTAGAAACGAAATTTTGCCTGTTCTCCCGCCACACCAGTCCATAAATTCAAATTTTCCCCATCTCTCTCCAACTTCACCCAATTCGGCTTTAACGGAAAAATTGCAACGGTTGCACCCGTAATATTATGCGGAATAGGCAGAGGGTCAAAAATTAAATATCCGGGGTCGAGGAAAAATTCGGTAGAATTAAACAATCCGTGCGTTTCACTTGCTGATAAAGCAGGGCGAGACAAAGGGGGGTCTATTGAGCAACGCGTTCCCCCCGCCAGTCCTGCAGACGAAATAGGCGGGGGGAGGTCTCTCCCTGCTGATAAAGCAGGGCGAGACAAAGGGGGATCTATCGAGCAACGCGTTCCCCCCGCCAGTCCTGCGGACGAAATAGGCGGGGGGAGGTCTCTCCCTGCTGATAAAGCAGGGAGAGACAGAGGGGGATCTATCGAGCAACGCGTTCCCCCCGCCAGTCCTGCGGACGAAATAGGCGGGGGGAGGTCTCTCCCTGCTGATAAAGCAGGGAGAGACAGAGGGGGATCTGTAACAGATATAGCACAATGCACATTTTTAATATACTTCTTATGACCGAGAAGCAGTTTTGGCTTATACCCGATTTTTTCCAACTCCTTAAAGAGCCGCATTGTAAGCCCAAAGCAGGTATTCCCCCCAAGTTCGCTAACTCCGCCTCCGACACTCAAAATTTTAGTCAAATTTTCATAAATCCACAGCGACGAGGCATTGCAAAGTGAAAGTAGAGACGGCGACATTTTTTGTAAATTAGAAATTATGATTCGTCGCCCGCTTATGCAAAAGGAAATTGACTCGCTTGTAGCGGCAGGCAATTCCTGCAAAAATTGGAATGATATCCGAGTGGAACAAAATTTTACCCCAAAAAATATTTTTAATACTAAATTTTCGGGAAAGATTACACTTCACGGTTTTTCGGGGAAAAAAATTTCCTACTGCGGAACGGAATTTGAAACGGGACTTTATAACTCTTGGATAAATGAAAGCGTAATAGAAGATGCCTGCATTTACGATGCGAAGTTGATTTCTAATTCTGTGGTGTGCGACGGTGCATTTGTGTTTAATGTCGGCACAATTTTTTGTGATAAAGATATGTCGCATATACGAATTGGAACGGAAACTGGAGCACGAATTTTGAAAAGGCAGTTCAGCGAAAATGAGCGGACGGTTGTAGGCAGAGGCGTGGTTATCGGCAATGTTCTATCGCTTGGAAATGTGCATATAGGCGAAAATGCAAGGGTTGAAAACGGTGCTTTTGTGCAGGATTCTATAGTTGAAAATAATACGGTAATTACGGAAAATGCAGTTGTGAAATCATCGTTTATAAGTTCCTTTTCTTATGTAGGTGAGGCAGAAATTACTTCCTCGTTTGTGGGACCGCTCACGCAGATTCACCACCATTCGCTTTTAATTTCGGCGTTGTGGGCACTTGGTCGCGGTAATATTGGTTATGGTGCAAATGTGGGGAGCAATCATACAGGTCGAATGCCCGACCAAGAAATTATTCCGGGTTTAGGTCAATTTTTCGGACTCGGATGTAATGTAAAATTTCCCGCTAATTTTTCCGATGCTCCGTTTACAATTATAGCGACAGGCGTAACTTGCGAACCTCAGATATTACGATTTCCGTTTGCGTTAATAAAGTCGCCCTCTCTTATAACGGATAGTTCAAACGGAGCGGAACTTGCAGGCTTGAATGAAATTATACCCGGCTGGGTTTATGCAAAAAATGCTTACGGAATTTTTCGCAATGTTTATAAATGGAATATGCGGTGCGGTCATAACGATGGATTAGATATACTCTTTTCCGCTGAAGTCGGCAGGTCTGTTATAGCGGCGTGTGAGATACTTGAAAAATTTTCGTCTGCGGAGACATTTTCGCAAACGGCGACAGAAAAAATAACCGGCAAATTACTAACTGAAAAATCGCTCGCAAACTTGGGAAGTAATTTTTTAAGAGCAGAAAATATTGAACTCGCCGTTGAGGCATATCAATTGTTCGGTGAAGATTTTGAGTATTATATTAAAACAAAAAAATTGAATAAAGAAATCTATAAAAGAGTTGAATACTGTTTGGAACGCGACTACGCACGAGGCAAAAAAATCTTTGACGACTATGAGGAATTTCATCCCTTAGACGAAGGCTTTTGGAACTGGCTTAAAGAATGTTGTGAGTTGTAGAACTGCAATGTAAAAATAGTTTAATAAGTCAAATCGCCACGGTTGCATAGCGACTTTATAACGAACTTGGGAAATTTTTCTATATTGACAAGGATTTTGTTTTACGAGGATTTATGAGAAGGAGTTTTGTTTCATTTGACCATGCTATAAAAGCACAACTTCGCAACAAAGCGAATTACGATGTTGTATCCGGTTTTCTTTCCGAACTATTTGGACGAGATGTAAAGATACAAGAAATGATTGAGAGTGAGAATAATAAAAAACGCAAAGAAGACAAAACCAATCGCGTGGATATTATTGCAAAAGAAACAGACGGCAGCAAGGTTATAATTGAATTGCAGTTCAACCACGAGATTGATTTTTTTCAGCGAATGCTTTTTGAGACGAGCACGGCAGTTGTTGAGAACTTGAATGAGGGTGATGAATACGGGAAAATTGACAAGATATATTCCGTTAATATAATGTATTTTAAACTTGGAGTTGGCAGGGATTATATCTATCACGGCACTACCACATTTAAGGGCTTGCACTCTAAGGATGTGCTCAAACTAACCGAAAAGCAGCAAATTGAGTATATGGGAAAGAAGTTTCCCTCTGATGTGTATCCCGAATACTACATATTGAATTTAAGTGCATTTAATGATAAAATTCGTGATAATCTTGATGAGTGGGTAGAATACTTGAAAACCGATAAGATGCCAGAGAAACCGAAAGCGAAGGGCTTGGCGAAGGCTAAAAAGGTATTGGATTATTACAAGATGACGCTTGTTGAGCAGAAAGAATATGATAAGGAGATAGACCGCCGTCGCAGTTTGAGGAGTATGTTTAAGACAGCACGCATAGAAGGCTTGTCAGATGGCAGAGAAGAAGGCAGGGCAGATGGATTGGCGGAGGGCATTGCCGTTGGTAAAGCGGAAGGCATTGCCGTTGGTAAAGCGGAAGGCATTGCCGTTGGTAAAGCGGAAGGTGAGTTGATAGGCGAAAAGAAAGCGAAAATGGAACTTGCAAAGAAAATGAAATTAGCAAAAGAGGATGTTAAGAAAATTATTCTTTATACCGGTTTAACTGAAAAAGAGATTAAGGAGTTAAAATGATGATTAAAAAATTGCAATTGGAAACCTCTATTAACCTCCTAAGAGGTTGGTAAAGGTTACCAAGCGACATGGGCGAACTGCGTTTTTATGGTGATAATGTCATCCTGCGGCGAATGCTCGCAGTATCGCCGTTGTCTCTAAAAACTCAAATCTGTGGAATTGTGTTACAAAGAGAGTTTTTAGAGGTTTCCAATTCTGAATGAAAAATTGTGAACGCGGTGTGGATAGAACACACCACACCAAGCAAAGCGACTGGACAGCGTAGAATAAGAGGCTATTGTTTGATTATTTTATTTATTGCTGTCAAAAAAAATTCCATCATTTTCCCTTGCAATTCTAAAAGGGCGGGTTAAAAACCACGCCCCTACAAACTCCACTCTCTACACTTTCAACTCTTGCACTGCCAAGTTCCCCATACCCCACACCCTACACGCCACTCCCTATACCCCTGCACTGCAAAGTTTCTACATTCCCACTATGAATAAAATCCTGTCCCTTTCCTTGTTAATGCTCGCGTTTGTTTCTTGCAATGCGGCAAAACCTGCCCCTCAAAGCACAGAGGCGCTGCAAAAAAAGTCCGATTCGCTTGCAACCGAACTTGCAGATGTTAAGCAGGTTCTCGGCTACATAATTGAAAAAGGAATGGGAACTTCCTACGAACAGGTTAAACAGGAGATAGAGAACTCCAACAAAGTTTGGGACATTCCTTTGGAAGACAGTCCCGTGCTCGGCAACCCCAAGGCACCCATTGTGATAGTGGAATTTACGGAATTTCAATGCCCTTATTGTAGCCGCATAACGCCATATTTAGATTCACTGATGCGCACCTATCCCGATAAAATAAAATTGGTATATAAGCACTTCCCGCTCAGTTTCCACACAAACGCACCCGCCGCCGCCGCCGCCGCATTGGCAGCCAAAGAGCAGGGGAAATTCTGGGAATATCGCTGGGCACTCGCCCCAAACTACCAATCGCTCAACGACTCTACCTTCATAGCGGTTGCCCAAAAGATAGGTTTAAATGTTGAAAAATTTAAGAAAGATATGGTTTTAGACTCGGCAAAGCAGGCTATTTTAGACCGCGACACACAACTCGGCGTAAAAGTCGGAGTTCAAGGCACACCTAATTTTTACATAAACGGAAAGAGGCAAGACCGTTTTGGACCCGCATTGATAGATCAACTTATAAAGGACTTGAAGTAAAGGTTATTTTATGAATTATGAGGATGCGGGCGTTTCGCTTGCTCGTGCAGACAAAGCGATGGTGGGAGTTAAAAAATCGGTTCGCACCACATTTAACGCCGGAGTTCTCGGTGATATTGGGAATTTCGGAGGACTTTTCACGCTAAATCACTTGGGTTTAAAAGACCCGGTTTTGGTGTCGTCGGTCGATGGAGTTGGGACAAAGTTAAAAGTGCATTTTGGGCTTGCATCGCACACTCTGCCCGGTCAAGACATTGTAAATCATTGTTGCAACGATATTTTGGTGCAAGGCGCAAGACCTCTGTTTTTCTTGGACTACCTCGCAACAGGCAAATTGGAAAGCGGAGTTTTGGAGTCTGTGGTGGAGGGTATGGCTAAGGCGTGTCGTGAAAATGACTGCGTTTTAATCGGCGGCGAAACAGCGGAAATGCCGGGGATGTATCATTCTGGTGAATATGATATTTCGGGAACTATCGTTGGTGTTGTCGAGCGCAGTGAAATTATTGACGGTTCGCAAATTAAACCGAGTGATACCGTTATTTTGGGTATTCCTTCAACCGGACTTCACACTAACGGCTACTCCCTTGCAAGAAAAGCCTTGTTTGAGGCGGGCGGCTATAAACTCGATTCTCAAGCGGAAGGTTTAACAAACTCGGCGGGTGCGGCTATTTCCGTTGGCGAGGCACTTTCGATTCCTCATCGCAGTTATTATCATTCGTTAATCGATTTGGTGCATTCCAAAAAAATTCAGGGAATGGTGCATATAACGGGGTCGGGATTTCAGGGCAATATTCCGCGAATTTTGCCGAGCGGAATTTCGGTTGTGATAAATCGTGCAGCGTGGAAAGTCCCTAAAATTTTCGAGTTAATCGCAGAGAGCGGCAGTGTTGAACGCGATGAGATGTATTCAACATTTAATATGGGAATCGGAATGTTGGTATTTGTTTCGAGTGCCGATGTTGCGGGCGTCCGGTCGCATTTACAAGCGAAAGGCGAAACCGTATTTGAGTGCGGAAAAGTTGTAGCGGGCGATAAAAAAGTTATTTTTGAAAATTGAAGAAGTTTGGGTAGTTCTGCTAATCACACTTAACCAACCTCTGCGGAAATTTTAACCCCTGCGGAAATTAAACGCGTTTTCGCCGTTAGAATAATAATTTTTTCTCACGCCTATTTTCTTAAAACCGAGTTTTTGATAAAGTGCAATCGCCGCTGTATTCCCCTCTCTAACTTCTAAGAAAAACTTACTAACGCCTTGCGCTGCCAACTCCCTCATACTACACTCCAAAATCGCCTTCCCATAACCCTTTTTGCGTTCCTCTTCCGCAACCGCCACCGAAAGCAACTCAGCCTCATCACCTGCAACCTGCCAAATAGCAAACGCCACGCTTGGAATAACCCAAGTCGTAGCGTTGGTTTTGAAAATCGGCAAACCGCACTTCACCTGAATATCAGCAATCCAAGCGGAGTCTTTTTCTGTTGCGGGGAATATCATAAGAGGGGGTAGCGGAAAATGCAAATAGGGGCGACCCAGTGTGGTCGCCCAAAAATTCGGAATATGTATGATTTTGAATTTTTTATGGTGAACGCGGTGTGTGCCGAGCGCACCATATATTCTTCCTCAAACAGCCGGTTGTTCGCCCGCACCTGCCCCATTCTGCAGCGCCTTAATGGATAACTTCACCTTGCCCTTTGGATCAACTCCCAAGCAAAGCACAGTGACCTCATCGCCTATATGCAGAACTTCTTCAACTCTTTCCAATCTGCGGTCGGTTATCTCGGAAATGTGAATTAAACCGTCTCGTCCGGGTAAAATTTCCACAAACGCACCAAAGGGTTGAATGGATTTCACCTTGCCCTTGTAGATTTTATTCGGTTCTGGTTCGCTCACAATTTCTTCAACTCGTGCCTTTGCAAGTGCTCCCGCTTTTGCACTCGGAGCCGCAATTTCCAAAACGCCGTCGTCGTTAATGTTAATTTTGCAACCGGTATCTGCCTGCAGTTTTTTAATCACCGCACCGCCAGACCCTATAACATCGCGAATCTTTGTAGTGGGAATTTTCATCTGCAACATAGTAGGTGCAAGTTTAGACAACCGTGCTCTGGGTTCGGGAATAGCCTCTTTGATTTTTCCGAGAATATGCAAACGACCTTGACGAGCCTGCTCCAAAGCCTTGCTCATAAGTTCAGGCGTAATACCTTTAATTTTAATATCCATTTGGAACGCGGTAATTCCGTTCTCCGTTCCGGTAATCTTAAAATCCATATCTCCCAAATGGTCTTCCGTGCCCGTAATATCCGAGAGAATTTCAATTTTCCCGCCGTCTTTCACGGAACCGTTCTCGGAAATTAAACCCATCGCAATACCCGCAACCGGTGCACTGATTGGCACACCCGCATCCATAAGCGAAAGCGAACCTCCGCACACAGATGCCATAGAGGAAGACCCGTTCGACTCCATAATTTCAGACACAACACGAATGGTATAAGGGAAACCTTCGGGAGTAGGCAACACTGCATTAAGCGATCTTTCTGCCAAATGTCCGTGCCCAATCTCGCGGCGCGAAACACCGAGTTTCTTCACTTCGCCAACCGAATACGGCGGGAAATTATAGTGCAGCATATAACTCTTTGAGACCTCGCCCTGCAAGGTTTCCATCTTCTGTTCATCGTTCTTTGTGCCGAGCGTGCAAACCACCAAAGCCTGTGTTTCGCCGCGCTGAAAAATTGCCGAACCGTGCGAACGGGGCAAAATTCCCAACTGAATTTCAATGGGGCGAATATCTGTGGTAGCACGACCGTCAATTCTAACGCCTTCATCTAAAATCATCTTGCGCATTGTGTCTCTTTCCAAATCGTGGAAAGTCGCCTTTGCAACTGACTTCAATTTATCTGCCGAAACTCCGCCTTCAACAGATGCACCTGCGGCAATAGCCGCTACCACAGCCTCGCTCTCAAGTGCCTTCTTTTCCAACGCCGCCATAGCAGGGTAATGTTCACTCTTAACCATAGGCGTATGCAAAGTCTTGTATAACTCATCAAAAATTGCAGTCTTAACCGCCGCCGCCACTGCAGACTCGCTCTCGCTCACGGAAACCGCCGCAAGTTCCATTTTCTTTTTTGCAACCTTTGCAACCAATTCACTCTGTGCCCTGCACAACTCTTTAATTGCCTCGTGCCCCGCCTGTATTGCCTCAACCATAATATTCTCGGCAACCTCATAAGCACCGCCTTCAACCATACAAACGCTGTTCTCGGTTCCCGCAACAATCATATCCAATTCGCAAATTTCGAGTTGCGAAAAAGTCGGGTTAATAATCGGCTTACCATCCACAACCGCCACATGCACAGCCGCCACCTGCTCTTCAAAAGGCAACTCCGAAAGACCAATTGCAAGAGATGCCGCGCTCACGCCAAGAACATCTGCCTCAAAATTTTTATCTGCCGAAAGTATCTGAACAATCAACTGCACTTCGCGCTTAAAACCTTCGGGAAACATAGGACGAATAGGTCTGTCTATAATCCTCGCCCTCAAGGTCTCCTCATCACCGGGCTGACCCTCTCTTTTTTTATAACCGCCGGGCAAACGACCCGCCGCATAAGCCTTTTCGCGATATTCCACCGTAAGCGGGAAAAAATCAGAATCCTTTTCCGGACCATAACATACGGTTGCGAGCACAAAGGCATCGCCCATTTTTACAACAGCCGCACCTGCAGCCTGTTTTGCCAATCGTCCTGTTTCAAAAGACAATTCGCGACCATCGGGAAGTTTTGCTATTTGTTCTTCCGCTTTTAACATCTTATATTCCATAATTTTCCTCGATTAGTTGCTACCGCGCAAATTGAGTTCCTTGTGTAAAGAACGATACCCTTCAAGGTCTTGTCTTGCGTAATATTTCAGCAATCGTTTGCGTTTTGAAACCAACATTTGCAAGCCGCGCAGAGAATGCACATCTTTTCTGTTTTTGTTGCAGTGTTCCGTGAGGCTCTTAATTCTCTCCGTGAGAATTCCTATCTGAGAGCGTGCATTGCCTGAGTCTGCTTCGTTCTTGCCGAATTTGGCAATAATTTCTGCTGTCTTTTCTTTGGTTATGGTAGCCATAAAACCTTATTTCCTTCTAAAATTGTGTTAAAGCGGAATATAGAAAACTCTTATGAGGTTAATAGTGGTTACCTTTAGCAATTTTTAGAACTCGCCTCTACCCGCAATCAAATATACCTCGTCATTAACGCGGCACTTGGGAAGTTTAATTCCCGCCTCCTGTCCTTTGTGAATTTCGCCAATTGGTTGCGAATCTATTTGCATACTTTCAACTTTCACGCGCACGGCACCGGTTTTGTTGCCTATTATATAAACTTCATCGCCGAGTTTGAGCGTTCCGTAATTAATTTTTAGAGATGCAACTCCCGCCTTGCCCCAATATTTGGAAACCTTCCCCAAAAAAACTTTTTTTTCGGTTTGCTCGCCAAAGTCCGATTTTGAGAAATCATCGTTCGTCGGCATTTTGATAAAAAATCCGCTTGAAAATCCGCGGTTATACACCCTTTTTAATTCTTCCAAACATTCTGCAATTTCCTCATCGCTTAATTTTTTATCTAACGCTTTGCGATACGCTTTTGTCACCGAACTCACATATTCGGGGGTGCGATTTCGACCTTCTATTTTGAATGTGGTTATTCCCGCCGCTTTCATTTTTTCAATAAAAGGCAGAGTGCATAAATCTTTTGCAGACATCACGCGGTTGTTTTGTAAAACTAATTCGTGTTCGTGTGCAATAACCCCTTCATCCGCAGCGTTAGCGTGAGTGTTGTCAATTTCGGTGATTTTGTAAGCACGGCGGCACGGTTGAATACACTCTCCTCGATTTGCCGATTTACCGCAGATAAATTGCGATGTAAAACAACGACCCGATTCCGAAACGCAGAGTGCCCCGTGGCAAAAGGATTCAATTTCCAAAGGCTTTGTTTTTTTTGCAATTTCAGAAATTTGAGCAAGTGAGAGTTCTCGCGCAAGGACAATTCGCTGTGCCCCCAAATCGCGATAGAATGCCGCAGATAGTGCGTTGGAAACGGAACATTGGGTAGAGATGTGAAACGGAACTTCATATTTTTTGCAGAGCATCATCACCGATAAATCTGAGCATATAATTGCATCTATTTTTTCAGACACTTTCCGAATCAGTTTTTCAATCTCTTTTAATTCATGTTGATATATGATTGTATTCA
>BNUP01000042.1 GCA_025997455.1 Fibrobacterales bacterium
CACGCTCCACTACTCCGCAGAAAACCCAAAAGCAAACGATACCCTCTATTTAAGCATTGCAATCCCTGAGGGGTGGCATATAAACGCCGACAAAGTTCTCGATGAATTTCTTGTGCCCACTTCCGTTGAACCAGAATCCGCCGGCATTGAATTTTATCCTCCGATTTTTCCGCAACCGCACAAAACCTATAACGAAGTTTTGGGAATTTCCCTATTGCTTTTGCAAGGTGAATTTTCGGTAGCAATTCCGATAAAAGAAATAGACGACAACTTTGACCCTTACCAAGTGAGGGTTAAACTCACATATCAGGCGTGTTCCAATATTTGCCTCGCCCCGCGCACCATAGAGGCATCGTTCAACTCGTTAAGCGGAACTGTTATAGACTTAGAACGCGATGCTCGGCAAAATCTGTTAAAAAAAAACTCTAACGAAGATGAAGCAGCAACCAACATTTCCAACCAACAACCTGCCGATAAAATTCGCAATGTCTCCCGCAAAGAGCATATTATATTTTTCATAGTGTCTGCCATTATGGGAGGCTTGCTCCTAAATGTTATGCCTTGCGTTTTGCCGATCCTGTTCCTAAAGGTCTTCGACTTTATGCATCGCGCCGGCAACTCCCGAAAAAAAATGTTCAAGTGGGGACTCGCAACTGCAAGCGGGATTTTCTTTTCCTTTGCCGCACTTGCAGTGCTCATCACGCTCTTACGACTCGGCGGAACCGCAATCGGTTGGGGCTTTCAGTTTCAACACGCCGTATTCACCGCATCAATGGCAATGCTCATAGGAGCACTCACCTTGAATATGTGGGGCATATATGAAATATGGTTGCCCGGTAAGGTGATGAACGCGTGGGATAAGCAAACGCAAAAAGGCGGTTTTTTAAGTGCATTTGCCTACGGAGCATTGCTCGTTCTACTCTCTACTCCCTGCTCCGCTCCATTTTTGGGACCGGCAATAGGCTTTGCATTCGCCGCAGAAATTTCCGAACTTTGGATTATTTTCGGCTCGGTTGCATTCGGTCTTTCCATACCATACCTAGCACTCGGAGCATTCCCGCAATGGACTAAGTTCTTGCCAAAACCGGGAAAATGGATGGAAAGGGTAAAGCAATTTTTGGGTTTCCCTCTCCTATTCACTGTAATTTGGCTGTTCTGGATATTCTTCAAACAAACCGGTTGGGATGCTACATTGTCGCTTGGCATACTGCTTGGGTTTGTGGGTTTTGTAGCGTGGATTTCGGGAATATGGGCAACCCCCGGTAAGTCGTGGTTGCGATTCGGTTTTCTCTGGACAGGTCTCTTAGCCGCATATATTATCACTTGGAATTTCTTAATCAACCCGCAAATCGCCGACATTGAATTCCTGAAAAAAATGAAAACCGAGAATGAAGAATGGGGTGAATTTTCTCTCGCCAAACTCGATTCCCTGCAAAAAGAGGGCAGTGCAATTTGGATAAACGGAATGGCAGATTGGTGCATAACCTGCAAAATGAACGAGAAACAAGTTTTCAACAATGCAAAAGTTCAAATGGCTTTCATAAAAAACGAAGTTGTGCGATTGCAAGCCGATTATACAAGACCCAACTATGAGGCATCCACAATTTTTGAAAAATACGGAAGGAGTGCAGTTCCCTTTGACCTGCTCATAACCTCAAACGGCAATGCAATACTAATGCCCGAAATTTTAACCACTGACACGGTTCTAAAAGCACTCGAACAAGCGTGGGAATAATATTATGGTGCGCTCGGCACACACCGCGTTTACCCTATTGTCATTCTCCGGCTCGACCGGAGAATCCAAAGAAAACATCATTCGCCGTGTAACTGTAATAGGTCTCATTGTTAATGGAATTTTATTTGCAATAAAACTCATAGCGGGACTTTACGGAGGTTCTCAAAGCCTGTTGGCAGATGCAGTTCACAGTTTCTCCGATTTTGCGGCAGGCGTGGCGGTGCTCATAGGTTCGTATTTTTGGAATCGTGCTCCCGATGAAGACCACCCATACGGACATAAAAAAATTGAAACACTGCTCGCAATCGGTATTGCAATTTCGCTTATTCTCGCCGCGACATACATAGCAATTGAGTCTTTCAAAAATATTCACAATCATAATTTATTTGAGGCGGGTAACTTTGTGATTATTGTAGCCACCATATCCGTAATTACAAAGGAAATTTTATACCGCTACACCATAATTTACGGCAGAAAATTAAAGAGTCAATCGCTAATTGCAAGTGCGTATGATCACCGTTCCGATGCGATAAGTTCCGTTCCCGTTTTAATTTCCGTTTCAATTGCAAGTTTTGCGCCCACTTGGAGTTTTATGGATTCCATAGGTGCGCTCGTTGTTGTAATTTTAATTTTCCGCTCTGCAATTTTAATCGCAAAACCCGCACTCGCCGAAATGCTCGACAGCGGTGCAACCAAAGAAATTTGCGACAAAATTATTTCCGCATCAAAAACAATCCCCGAAGTTCATAGCATTCACGACCTGCGAACTCACTATTCGGGCGGCGAACTTTACATTGACCTTCACATTGTTTTAGACCCGAATATGACTCTGCGAGAAGCCCATTTTATCGGCGACCGAGTGGAGGACCTCCTCAAAAAAAACGACATTTTCGCCTACGATGTCCTTGTTCATTTAGACTATTACGATGATAGATGAGGGGCTGCGGGGAATTCCGCGTTGCAAGTTGGGAGAGAGTAGAGAGCAGAGAATAATAACTTTACACTTTCAACCCTTGCACCGCCAAGTTCCCCACACCCCACACCCTACACCCCATATTTCTACCTTCCCTTCCAACGAATTTTTTTCAAAGAAGGAAAGAAAATGGCATTGAACCCTGCATTGAAAGGTAAGTTAAAAACCGCCGAAGAAGCGGCTGCTCTCATTAACAACGGCGAAATTATAGGCATAAGCGGCTTCACGGGAGCAGCATATCCAAAAGCAGTCACGCCCGCGCTCGCGAAGAGAGGCGAAAAATTGCGTGCCGAAGGCGTTGATTTCGGTATATCACTCTACACTGGAGCATCTGTCGGCGATGAATGCGACGGAGTTTTGGCTCGTGCAGGCATAATGAAAATGAGGCTGCCATACCAGAGTCACACGGATGTTCGCAACAGCATTAACAAAGGCACAACCGAATACTTGGACTTGCACCTTTCACACTCGGCTCGCATGATAAGAATGGGATTCATTCCCAAACCCACTCTCGCAATAGTTGAGGCTTGCGAACTCACGGCAGACGGCAAAATATATTTAACCGGTTGCGGCGGAAACACGCCGACTTATTTGGAAACGGCAGACCGCGTAATCATCGAGTTAAATTCTCATTACGGCGACACGCTAATTGGCACACACGACCTCTTTATCCCGCAACTCGGCGGAGATATTCCAATTCACGCGAGCACAGACAAAATCGGCAAGGAATTTGTGCAGATTAACCCCGAAAAAATCGTGGCTATTGTGGAAACAAATCTTGCAGATTCACTAAAACCATTTGCCGCCCCAGACGAAGACTCAAATGCAATTGCCGCATATATTTTGGAATTTTTGGCACACGAAAGAAAAAGAGGTCGTTTGCCCGAAGGCGTTCCATACCAGAGCGGTGTTGGAAATGTGGCAAATGCCGTGCTCGGCACAATGGCTCGCGACCCCAAACAAGAACCCGTTTCGCTCTACACCGAGGTAATTCAAGATTCGGTTTTTGACATTTTAGAGGCGGATAAGTTGGTTATTGCAAGCGGTGCATCGGTGAGTTATTCAATAGCGGGACAGGAGAAATACAAGGCGAACGCTCACGCAAAAAATTGGAAGAGCAAGTTTATTTTGCGCCCGCAAGAAATTTCAAATAATCCGGAAGTGATTCGCCGTTTGGGAGTTATATCTATGAACACCGCTTTGGAGGCGGATATTTTTGGGAATGTGAACAGCACTCATGTAAACGGTTCGCGAATGATGAACGGAATTGGCGGTTCGGGCGATTTTGCACGAAATTGTCTTCTCGGTTTCTTTATGACCCCAAGCGTTGCAAAAGGCGGAAAAATCAGCGCGTTTGTGCCTATGGTGAGCCACACCGACCACACGGAACACGACACTATGATTTTCGTTTCAGAGCAGGGTCTTGCCGATTTGCGCGGCTTAGCACCCATTAAACGGGCAAAGTTGATAATAGAAAAATGCGCTCACCCGACTTACCGCCCGCTGTTGCAGGAGTATTTAGACTACGGCATAAAACATTCTCTTGCACTCCACACACCGCACACTTTGGAAAAGGCATTTGATTTCCACAAGCGGCTGATAGAAACCGGAAGTATGGTTTAGGTTTTAAGTTATCCCTAGTAAGGGAGCAAGTGCGACCTTATGGAGAGGGAGCACGAATGTGCGGAATGTCTTTAGAGAACTTCTATTACCATCTCCGCCTTCCCTTCAACCCCACTTTACTCTTTACTATCTAAACCCTTCTCACCACTCCCCACTTTTAACTCTTGCAATTCTAAAAGGGCGGGTTAAAAACCACGCCCCTACAATTCCCGTATCCCCTTCCAAAACCCCACACCCTACACGCCACACCCTATACCCCACCCTACACCCCATACCCCAAACTTTCTACCTTCCCCCAGAACCCCCTTTTTATGAGGCACAGATGAATCAAGATACATTAAAATTGGTCACTGCCAAAGTTGAAAAAACATTGGAAATTGCACGCACGCTTAAAGCGGAAAAAACCGAGTTGGAGAATGTGGCTGCGGACTTGCGCGGGCAACTGAGCGACAAAGACAAGGTTATCGAAGAATTGAGAACTTCAAAAGAGCAACAGCAGGCGGAAATTCGCTCCTTGCAAGATGCCTTAAATGAGAGAGATTCAAAATTGGGCGAAACGGAAAATGTACTTTTGCAAACACTCAGCACAATTGAAAGGGAATTGGGAATAGAAGTCAGCACCGATAAATCGCAGGATTTGTTCAGTTAAAATTTTATGTCCGCAGACAAAACAAGCAGGCAGGTTATTATCGCACGCACACCGGTGCAGATTGCCACTGCATTGTCAGAAGAAACTTTGAAAAATATTGTGGAATTTGTCGATAAAAAATTCGCTTATCACGAAAAATCGGTGAGCGAAAAAACCGATGACAACAAAAAGACGAGCACGCTGATTATCACTCTGTTAGATGTGGCGGCGGAATTGTGGGATGCAAAAAAGAAACTTCGGGAAATTGAGAAGTCGGGGAAAGACCTTTTGGCAGAAGTGAATTTATTAGATGAAATTTAGATTTTCTCTGCAACCTATTTTGAACCATCGCGAGGCTTTGGAGAGAAACGCCGAAATCGCTCTCGGTCGTGAGATGCAGAGGCAGGTTGTGCTGGAAAATGAGCAGTTGGTGTTGCTCGAAGAATTGGAAAATTTAACAAAAGAACGGGGAACGGCGAACTTGCACAGCGGCGAAAGATTTATGGATTTTGTCAGTTATTCGCATCGCTTAAAAAGGCAAATCGCACAGAAAAAAAACGAAATTGAAAAACAGAAGGAATCGGTTACGGCAGCACGAAACGAACTCATAAAAAAAACACAGGAAAAAAAAGCGATAGAGGTTTTGCAGGATTCTCAGGAAAGAGCGTTCAAACTTGCCGAGAAACGGCAGGAGGCAAAGCAGGCTGATGAGGTTGCTGGGCAACGGAAACAGCGGGCGGTTGCAGAGACACAAGACGAGGCACAGTCAAACTGATTCCTTCACCTTCAAATAAATCACGAATGTTTTTATTTAAGTCGGAGAAAATTTTCGGTTGCAATTCCGGGTATTGGGTGTAAATGTTGAGTTCCATAATCGAGGCATCGTTATCTAAATTTTTTGCATTCACAAACGGTGCGGGCGTTTCCATAACAAACTCGGTTTTGAGTGCGGCGGCGGTGAGAAGTTCAATCGCCTTTCGCCAAGGCACATCGTAGCACACGGTGACATCCATATATAAAATCACTCCGTTTCGCTCTTCGGCATCTGCATTTGTGCTGAAATTCACAACATTTGAAGAGAGTATGGTTCCGTTAGGCACGGTGACAATTTCTTTTTTTGAAGTTTGAATACGCACCGCAAAAGGTGTTTTTTCCACAACATCGCCGAGCACTTCACCGACTTTTACGCGATCGCCCAACTTAAAAGAACGCATATAAGTCAGCACAAAACCCGCTATTAAATTTGCGATAACCGTAGTTGAGCCGAGCGAAAGCAACACTCCGAAAAATACCGAAACTCCTTTGAAGGCGGAAGTTTCCGAGTCTGGCAACAGCGGAAAAATCAGCACGAGCATAAAAGCATAACCCAAAAAACGAAACAAGTTCAAAGTAGCGTGTGCCCAGTCTGGGTAAAAACCCTTGACAATAAGCCGTTTGTTCTCAATTTCGCTCATTATAAATTTGACAAATTTAAGCAGGTAGTGAGTAACCGCTACAATTATCGCTATTCGCAAGAGGTTTGGCGTATATGCGATAAACCCGTGAAGAATGGAGAGCAGCGGGTCGAGAATGGCATGAACCAATTTGTAGGCGAAGTTGCGGGTGCCGGGGTGAATAACAAAAAGCAGTGTGAGCGATGTGTAAAAAGAAAGTGCGAGAATTGTGTATAAAACCGTTTTTGCCGTGAAAAATCCAATTGTCAGCAGGCGTGCAGGCGTTAAAATTGCATAGCCGCGAAATTTTATTCCGTTAAAATGATGTCTGCTCCTATCCGCTATAAACGGGAAAACTTTTTTCTTAAAAAAATGCACCACAATGTTGTAGAATACAATTTGCCCCACAATCACCAAAAGCGACAAGCCCGCCAGCCTCGACATGTAAGCCCAGTCGACATTACGAAAGTAGTCGAAAAATGACTGAATCATTTGGAGAAGGTAGATAATTTCCAAACTGTTGAACAGCATTTTTTTGCGAACTCCAAATCGTGGCAAACCAAAAGCAATGCACCGGGAAAAACCGCAAGTGCATTTTCCAAGCGTTCAATGGAAGGAAGGTCTAAATGATTTGTCGGTTCGTCTAAAATTAATGCCCAAACAAAATTTCCCATACCGAATGCCAAGTGCAATTTTCTCGCCTCGCCGGGTGAAATAGAATTTCCGTTTTCCAAAATACTTGCCGGAGAACCGAGTGCCGCGAGAATATTCATAACTCGTCCCAAAATTTTATTATTCAAATTTTTAACCTTTGAGATAAGTTCGCAAATGTCCTCTTTTGAATGCTCCTGAGGAAGCACTAACAATTTTTCTAAAGGTGTTGTTGTGCGGTTTAACAAGTGCCGAATAAGGGTGGTTTTTCCGCTGCCGTTTTCGCCTTGAAGATGCAAATGTTCGCCTCTTGCGAGTGTTATTTTTTCCCCGACTAAGACATACTTTTTCGGGCACTCCTCATACTCCATAAACACCGACCGTCCCAACTCCCGCTCATTTTCATTTTGCGGTAAATTACTCTCCGTTTTTTCGACTTCATTTCTCAAAATGCTTATGTTTTTGCTGCCGCGAGTTTCTGCCCAATTTGCAATATTGACAGCCGTTATCGCACGCGAATCGCTATCACCTTTTGCTTTATCCTTTTTGTAACGACTCTTCCCCTGTTCTAAATTTTCTCTGCTCTCCTGCAATTTGCGTTTCATATTACGAAGTTGTTTTCGGGCGATCTCCCGTTCCTGTGCTTGTTCCGAGAGTTCCGCTTCCCAAACGATTTTCGCCTCGCTATAAGGTAAATTATAGAAGTGCAATTTTTCGTGCGAAATTCTAAGCGTAGCCTTAGTTAGCGAATCGAGTAAATTTCGATTGTGAGAAATCACAATGCCGAGTCCTTTATATTCTTTGAGACCTTTTAAGAGAAGTTCCTGCGATTCAACATCTAAATGATTAGCGGGTTCGTCCAAAAGCAGAATGTCGCACTCGGCGTTGAGAGCCGCCCCGACTTGCCACCGTTTGCGTTCGCCCGAAGAAAGCGTTTGCCACCTTTCGAGCATCTCAATTTCAAGTTTTAGAAGAGAACGCAATTTTCCCGCTTTACTCTCGTAATCAAGTGCAAATTCCCAAATATTTCCCGCACTTGCGGAATCTTGTGCAAGGGTGTTCGCAAGATTGAGAGAGAATAATTCCTGTTCGCAGTAGTGAATGGCTGCACTCGGAGGCTCTATAAAAATTGAGCCTGAGTCGGCTTTAATCTGCGAAAGAATCAACTTTAACAGAGTGCTTTTTCCGCTGCCGTTTTCTCCCACCAAACCAATCCATTCCGAATTGAGATGTGCAGTTGCGTTCTGCAATATTGGAGTTGCCGAATTATAGGCGAATGTTAAGTTTTGAATGCGAATTTGAGACATAATGCCGATTCCTTTTTTAAGTCTTTGCTTGAAGTTGCGCGTGCCAAATGCCCGCGTGTTAAACGCCCGCAAGTCTCGTAAATGAGAGAAGCGAAACGAGATGCTATAAAAAAAGAAACTAACGCATAATATGCGATTTTTAACAACCGCAGGGGGAAGGTAGAAAAAGTTAATAGTGTAAAGTTGAAAGTGGGGGTATAGGGTGTGGCGTGTAGGGTGTGGGGTATAGGGAACTCGGCGTTGCAAGAGTTGAAAGTGTAAAGTTATTACTCTCTACTCTCTACTCCCTTCTCCCCAAATGCAACGCTGAAGCAATCACTCACCAAATTGTAGTATTTTTCAAAATTGTATTACAAAATTGTAAGATTTTTCTTTTTGCAAAATTGAAAAGTGCTCAAAAAACGCTAAAATCGCCAATTTTCAAATTTGGCACGACTTTTGCCTTGTATAGGAACGGCGACAAAATATCCCGCCACGGAGAAGAAGATGAAACTTATCAGCGCATACATACAGCCCGACCGGCTCAATGATGTAAAAAAGGCGTTGTATGAACGCCAAATTTACAAGATGTCAGTGACAAATGTTTTGGGTTGCGGTCAGCAGAAAGGCTATCACGAATCCTATCGCGGTGCGGAAATTGAGGTAAATCTACTTAAAAAAATTCGCCTCGATATTGGTGTAAATGACGATTTTGTCGATACTACAATAGAAGCAATTATTAAAGGTGCGCGCTCCGGAAATATTGGCGATGGGAAAATTTTCGTCACAAATTTGGAAAAAGTCGTGAGAATCAGGACCGGTGAAACAGGAAACGATGCCATAGGTTAATGGTAAGGAGAAAAACAATGAAGAAGATATTATTTGCAACAGCCGTTCTCCTTTGTGCCACAGGCGCATTTGCAGACGAAATCACCGCACCGGATTACGCGAACTCATTCGTAGGCGTGAATTTTACATTCACAAATATTTGGATGATGATCTCCGCACTCCTCGTGTTCATAATGGGTTTGGGATTTGCGCTCGTAGAGACGGGCTTAACCCGTGCCAAAAACACCACCAACATTCTTTTTAAGAATTTGGCAACTCCGGCGATTGGCATCACAGTCTACGCCATACTCGGCTTTAACCTGATGTATCCGGGCGATTCTTGGATAGTCAGCAAATTCTTCGGGTTCGCGGGATTTGGCTTGCCGGGTTTAAGCGACCCAGCCTCATTTACGGCGGCTTACAATCCGAGTTATACCTATCTCACGGATTTCCTCTTCCAGAGTATGTTCGCCGCCACTGCCGCTACAATTGTATCGGGTGCGGTTGCGGAGAGAATTAAATTGAGTTCATACCTCGTCTTTACGCTTATCTATGTTGCGTTTGTTTATCCTGTTGTGGGAAGTTGGAATTGGGGCGGCGGATGGCTTGCAGATAAGGGTTTCCACGATTTGGCAGGTTCTACTCTTGTGCATAGCGTAGGCGGTTGGGCGGCTCTCGCGGGTGTTATTGTGCTCGGTCCCCGTATCGGTAAATATGTCGGCGGAAAGGCAAGGGCAATACCCGGTCATAACCTTACAAGTGCAACCATAGGCGTATTCATTTTATGGTTCGGCTGGTGGGGATTTAACGGCGGTTCGGCTTTGAACAGCGATCCAAAAGCGACTTCTTGGATTTTGGTGACTACCAATATTGCGGCGGTGCTTGGAATTATAGGTTCAATGCTCACTTCTTGGTTTATTCAAAAGAAGCCGGATTTGACGATGATTTTGAACGGTGCTCTCGCAGGTTTGGTTGCAATTACCGCAGGTGCGGATGTTGTGAGCGTTGGTTCTGCGGCGATTATAGGTTTGATTGCCGGAATTTTGGTTGTGCTCGGCGTGTTCTTCTTTGACAAGGTTCAACTTGATGATCCTGTCGGTGCAGTTTCGGTTCATTTGGTTAATGGTGTTTGGGGAACTCTCGCTGTCGGCATTTTCGGTGTAGGCGATTTCAGTTTCCTAACGCAGTTAATAGGCGTTGTGTCTTATGGTTCGGTTTGCTTTGTGGCGGCGTTTGCAATATTCTTTGCCATAAAGAAGACTATCGGATTGCGCGTTAGTGAGAGAGAGGAATTGCGCGGTCTCGATATTGGCGAGCACGGACAAGAGGCATACAGCGGTTTCCAGATTTTCACTAATACTTAGAAAGTTATTTTACCCACCAGAGGTAACTCTCACCCCTCGCCGAAAGGCGTGGGGTGTTTTTTTTTAGGGAACTCTCCAAGACGGCACAAAATTTGATTCGTCAATAGACAGAAATCAACCGCTATCCATTGTGCAAAATTCAGTGGCAAAAAGAGGAATGTTGTTGATTTTAAAATTGTGAAGGGAAGGTGATTAGAGGGAATTCTTAAACTTGACTATCCAGAGAACGGTTCGCTGAATTTTCAAAATCTAACACGGGAGTTTTTTTCGATGCTGCGGCGGTGAACATTACATCGGTGGAACTATTTAACGCGGTTTCAAAGGAATCCTGCACAACACCAACGATAAAGCCAATCGCAACCACCTGCATTGCTGCATCGTTTGGAATGCTGAACAAACTGCAGGCAAGCGGGATAAGCAAAATGGAACCTCCAGCCACGCCCGAAGTGCCGCAGGCGGCCAAGGCAGAAATAAAACACAAAAATATCATAGAGCCGAAACTCGCCTCAATGCCTAAGGTATGTGCGGCAGCCAAAGAGAAAGTTGTTACGGTAACCGCCGCTCCCGACATATTCAACACGCTTCCAAGCGGAATAGATATGGAATAAGTATCCTCATTCAACTGCATTTTTTTGCACAAGGTCAAATTGATAGGTGTATTAGCAGCAGAACTGCGAGTAAAAAATGCAGTCACCGCGCTTTCTTTTATGCAAAGCCATATTAGCGGGTAAGGATTGCGGTGCGATTTTGCGAACATAATGATCGGGTTAATTACAGACATAGTAAACAGCATTGCACCCACCAATACCAAAAGCAGATGCCCATAACTTGCGAGCGCGCCAAAGCCCGTTTCTGCGAATGTCTTTGCCATAATGCCAAAAATGCCAAACGGAGCCATTCGGATGATTGCCCTAACCAAGATGAGTACCGCACCGCTCAAGTCCTTGAGCACTGTTTTTGTGCGCTCGGAACTGCTGTGGTGAAACGCTATTCCAATTCCTATTCCCCACGCGAGCACTCCTAAGAAATTGGCGTTTGCAAGTGCTTTTATCGGGTTGTCGATAATGTTGAAGAGCACGGTCTTAAGCACATCCGCAACGCGGAGCGGAGCCGATGCTGCAGAGTCGTAATTAGTTGCGAGGACTAACTCTGTGGGGAATAAAACGCTTGCCATTACCGCCGTTATTGCCGCTAAAAAAGTGCCTGCCGCATACATAGCGACAATTGATTTAATGTTCGTTTTGGTATCCGGCGGCTTGGTCGCTATGGCAACTATCACCATAATAAAAATTAAAATCGGGGCTATCGCCTTTAGAGCGCCCACAAAAACATCGCCCAAAAGTCCTGCATTTTCCGCACCGGATGGTGAGAGCAAAGCAAGTCCTACCCCCAAAAACATACCGATGATAATTTGCAGCACCAAATTGCCATTTGCAAAAGAATGTATAATTTTCCGCACATAAGAAAAGTAGTTAATTAATTATGGTAATCACTGACGATCGCTCTTAATAAAGGTAACCTCTATTAACCTCCTAAGAGGTTGGTAGAGGTTACCAAGCGACCATGGGGCGAACTGCGTTTTTTATGCAAATTTGAGTAGTGTCGCCGTCGTCTCTAAAAACTCAAATCTGTGGAATTGTGTTACAAAGGGAGTTTTTAGAGGTTTCCTAAATACGACTTTGCTTTTTTTGAGTATCAAACTAATGCACAAACAACATTATTTAGATTGCCTCACGGCAACAACACGGTAACAAACGCTTACAAGATTGCAATAATTTTTAAAAATTTGACAAATCCAAAAAATTTTTCTAAATTTTGTGCCGTTGGCAGCCAAAAAAAGCGTAGAATTCCAACAGAGGTAAATGAAAATGGAATCTGCGCAAGGATTAAACAATCCACTAAAAAATCCACGGTTAGTTGTGTCAGTCGCTGCTTTTGCCGCGTTCATCGCTACATTCAACGAGACTTTTATGAATGTGGCTTTTGCTCCCATTATGGTTGCCCTGAGTGTGGATGCCGCCACGGTTCAATGGCTTGCCACAGGCTATATGCTTGCGGCGGCGGTGATGGTTCCGGTATCGGCGTTTGCGTATCGCAGTATCCCTACAAAGCCCTTGTTTTTGCTCACTACGGGACTCCTCGTCTTCGGTAGTATTATTGGTGCACTGTCGCAGGACTTTACAACGCTCCTCATCGGGAGAATCGTGCAGGGTCTCGGAACAGGGATGCTCATCCCTGTTGGTATGAACATTACGCTTGAGGCGACTCCGCGCGAAAAACTCGGTGCCTATATGGGCATTATGGGATCTATGACAACGCTTGGACCTTCTTCAGGCGTTATTTTTGCGGGCTTGTTGCTCTCGTTTTGGCATTGGTCTGTGTTGCAATGGGTATTTGCGGGGCTTTCGCTCCTCTGTTTTTTGAACGCGGTTTTGTTTCTCCCGAACATCGCAAAATTAACCCGCCCCAAACTCGATTCCATTTCGGTCGCACTCATAGGAATTGCACTCGTTGGGATTTTATATGGCGTATCTACAGTGTTTACCGAGAATATAAATTTTGCGTTAATTGGCGTTATCATCGGCGTTGCCTTCCTTGTTTTGTTTGTGAATCGCCAAAATAAAATAGAGCATCCGCTCATCGATTTATCGCCGCTCAAGGTGAAGCCGTTCAAACTCGGCGTGTTCATCAACATGGCATCGCTTGTCACTATGTTTGCAATGAACATAATCATTCCGATTTTTATGCAAAGCGTGTTGGGGGTGTCCTCGCTTTTGGCATCTCTAACTTTGTTCCCCGCAATTGCACTCTGCTGCATTTTATCTCCCGTTGCGGGGCACATTTACGACAAGCACGGAGCACGAGTTTTGTTGCCGTTGGGTTTTGCTTTGATTGCGATTTTTGCCGTTGCACTTTCTTTGTTCATAGGCGGCGGTTCCGTGTGGCTACTTGCACTGCTTTACATTCCCGTGATTGGCGGTTCTGCTTTAATCATCGGTCCCGTGCAAAGCCTTGCACTTTCTCACTTAGCACCCGAACAAAATCCGCACGGAATAACGATTTTGAGCACCGGATTCCAAATAGCCGGATGCTTTGGGGCATCCTTATTTACGGGCGTGTATTTTAAGGTGATGATTGGCACGGGCGACCCGAATTTGGGCTTTTTGGCGGCAGGATTTTTGACCGCTGTGTTTGCACTTATCGGTCTTGTGCTCGCCGTGCGGATAAGGGCGTATCCGAAAGTCGTTCATACTCATCATGCGACCGCACTCAGTTTGAGTCAGATTATGAAAACCGATGTGTATAAACTTTCGCCTCACGATAAAGTTTCGGATGCACTCAAACTGTTTGTGGAAAAGCATATTTCCGGTGCACCTGTGGTTGATGAATCTGGCTTGGTTGCGGGCTTTGTTTCGGATGGCGATATTATGCGTTACTTAGCCGACCAGCATACCGATTTTGTCAGTCCGTGGTCTATTGTTGCCGAGCAAGGAAATGATGATTTTGATGCGATGCTTGCAAGCGTTATGCAATTATCGGTGTCTGAAATTGCGACAAAAGAGGTCATCAGCGTGGATTTGGATTTGGGCATCGGCACGGTTTGCAAGGTGTTAATGGATAATAATTTACGCAAAGCACCTGTCGTTAAAGATGGTCGTATGGTGGGGGTTATAAATTTGTCTAACATTAGCCGGTACGCCTTTGCTCATTATGGGGTTGGAGGGTGAAGTTTCCCCCTCGCTCCAACCCCGCTCCGGTAATTGTACAGGAATGGGTTTCTAAAACCCATTCCTAATCGTTTGCGGGTTTTACGCTACCCCCTCATTCGTTACCGATTAATGTATCACTCAACATTGCAAGTCGAACCGTCCGCCCACCCTTTTTGGAAAATGCACTTCTTCGTCATTCTGCGATGAACGCTCGTAGGACACTGACCCGAAGCCGCAAGGTGAGAAAAATGGACTGTTTTGTTCGTCTTTGCGGGCACCGACCCGCAATCTCCAAAATAATCCTTATTTGTGCAAGTTACGGAAAATTATTACTCATTCTGCTAGTTTCCTGCTATCGCAGGGTCAAGGTTCGCCCTGCCGCTTGGCAACGCAGAACTTACGAGTGCTAAAGCACTCTTGCAAAGAAAGCCAAACTATTTGCTTTCTTTGGATATGAAAATTTTCTTACCGATACCATTGCAGGGTGCGGAAAAATTTTCTATATTTTACTCTATCTTAATAAGATTTTGAGGAGCAATATGAAACAAAATGTTTCTTTTTTGTTGTGCTGGTCACAAGTTGATCTAGTGGGTAATTCTTATTCAAAATTAAAGGAGTTATCAAATGGGTAATAAAGATTCCGTTACATTGAAAGTGTTTGATATCCTCAAAAGATATAGTTCTTCATCCAAAGAAGAACAAAAAATTCTATCTAAGGAATTAGAAGACTTAAACAAGTTGGATAATAGCGAGATTTCTATTAGTCAAGTTACTTTTGGTTTGCATGGCAATAAAAAATTGTCTTTTTGCTAGTATAAATTAGGGTAAAAAAGTGAAAAAAGAAAAATTTCATGAAATTTGGAAGGGGGTGGTAATCCCTTTAATTGAAGATAAAGACCTTATCGCAAAAATTGATAAATTAGAAGAAGAGGTGTATGCGAAATACGAGGAAAAAAACAAATATTTCCATAGCATTATGATAAATAAAGAAGATTGTAAAACAGATAGACATAAAATTAGTGCCGCTTTTTATGTTGCTTTTGTTGATGTAACTAAAAACATCTTTAAAGAAAACGATACTCTATTATTGGTTACTCACGAGATTGCTTTTAATGTGGCGATTTCTGTAATAGAATCTTTTATTATTGCGGATGAAAATACTAACGAATTTATTCGCAAAGAAATAAACAAATGCGGTATAGATCTAGATGAGGAATATAAAAAATACACAATTAAGGAATTTTTTCATGCCCATAAAGCAAACGAATTATCACCTGTATTGTTAGCCAATATTTTTTATTCTATAGAAAATAATTTTAAAAAGAGATTAATAGTCGTATGCCAATAGTCATTATTCAGAAAATTATGGATACTTTGAAAGAAGAAATATCAAGTGAAAATGATATTGCTTTTGCTATTGCTAAGGATCCTTGTTGTAAAATTATTTTTTATGAAAAAAACTCTGAACAAGATTTAAAGATTAGAATTGAGAACTCAATAACTGACGACTCTACAATGGTACATATAGCCGCTTGTTTTGTAAAGAATTTTATTTATAAAATGAGAAATAAATTTCCACTAAAGTTTGTAGAAGCAATCGGAATATATGAAATGTCAAATGAGATAGAAGAATATTTTATTTCTAAAATTGCTTTGTCGGTTGCTCTAAAAATAATTGAAGTTGAGAAAAACTCAATTAATTTCGATGAAACGAGAAAAGGATTATTGCGCGCTTACAGAGAAGGAAAATTAGATATTCGTATGATAGAACTAGTTCTAAGAAACCTCAAAATTCCGTAGAAGCACGATTTTCGCAAAATTAGAGTTTTTAGAGACAACGGCGAACCACTTGAATTTGCACAAAAACACGGTTCGCCAATGTCGCTTAGCAAGCACAGACTACCTCTTACCTAAGTTAGTTTATGCTTACTATAAAATAATTTTAATTCTCGTTTTGTCTCTTCTGATAAATCTTTATGTTTAATGCCTTGAATCGCACCTTCAAGTGCATACAATTTGCAAATGCAAGTCGAAGGATCAATGTTTTTGATTTTCAACCAAGCATTGCAACTGCCGACTTTTTCCAATTCAGTCAAAGTTTTTACTCCGACTTCATTCAATTGTCGTTCAATTTCCCGCCCTATATTCGGCAATTTCGATAATTCACCCGTGCATTTGTCAAACGGCATAAAAACCTCGCGGATTAACAATTGGCTGTAATGTAGAAACTTTGCATTGCCGCCATTGTATATACAGATTATCACAACTCCTTTTTAATTGGGCGGCTATACTTATTGCCACTACTATTTATACAGATTATCTCATTTTTTTACAAGTGAGTGGCTATACTTATTGTCCGCCATTATTCATACAGTTTATCTCAATTTTCACTCAATACTCTAACTTACGAGTGCTAAAGCACTCTCTCTCCGAAAGCCAAACTCTTGGCTTTCAGTATTGCAGGGGTATAATAGGGTGTAGGGTGTGAGGAATAGAGTGTAAAGGGCTTCTCCCAACTCTATTCTTTACTCTCTACTCTCTACTCTTTACACTGCACTCTTTACACTCTCAACTTTTTCTACCTTCACCTTGTGAGTATGGATTTATTTTTTGATAAGGTTGGCAGGGTGGGGTCGCTGTTTTGGTTGCCCGCGGTTTTGTGGTTGGCGTATTTTTTTTGGAGCAAATTTTTGAGTTATCCGCAGGATTTGGAAAAACGGATTAAGCAGGGGAAGGTGTGGTTATATATGCCGAGAATGTGGCAGGGGCGGCGGAAGGCGGTGTCTAAAGCGGGTGCGGCGGTGTTTTTTGTGTCTGGGGTAGTGTTTTTTGCGAGTTCAATATATTTTTTTGCGAT
>BNUP01000043.1 GCA_025997455.1 Fibrobacterales bacterium
TTAAATCTCGCATGCCTACGAGTGCAATGGATGTGGGAAAGGCTCCAATACCTCTGACGGCAAAGCCTCCTCTGAGTTGCCGTAAAAAACTAATAAGAGCATCGCCTTCAAGAACATCCACCTCATCGAATAAAATTATCAAAGGTTTGGGATCTATTAACTCAGACCAGAACCTAATGGTTTGGTACAGCAGCAATTCGGGGCTATCGAGGGGTTGTTCCGGTACAGGTAGAGCGTTTGCAATTGCGGCCTCGCAGATGGTTTTGCTCATAGTTCGCATAGCAGCATCAATAGCGGTCACTCCTTGGCAGCTCTCTACGCTCACATAGCACGCCACAGCCTTGCCGCTTGCGTTGATTTCCCTTGCCCAACTTTGCAAGAATGTGGTTTTGCCCGTTTGTCTGGGAGCATGGAGCACCCAGTAGAGATTGTCCCCGATATAACGACTAAGTTGCGCCCCTACCAATCGCTCTTCTGGAGGGAGCATATAGTGGTCATCAGGGTTGCAAGGACCTGTGGTGTTAAAAAAACGGACGGGGCGTTTTGGCATTGGGGTAAATATAGTAATCTCAGAAGAACTCCCCCAAACTTTATCTCATAAAACAAGGAGTTCTTCTGAGACGACGGCGAACCCCTCCTCACCTACAGGAAACCTCTAAAAACTCTCTTTGTAACACAATTCTACAGATTTGAGTTTTTAGAGACGACGGCAATCCTGCGAGCATTCGCCGCAGGATGACATTATCACCATAAAAAACGCAGTTTGCCCATGTCGCTTGGTAACCTCTACCAACCTCTTAGGAGGTTAATAGAGGTTACCTACAGCAAATCCCAAATCAGTTTTCCCGCAAGTGAAATACTGCAAATCTGAATCGCCCGTTTTATCCATATCTGGTCGTATTTATGTTGAAATTTACTTCCCAAATAACCGCCCAAAAGACCGCCGAGAGCCATACACAGAGCAAGCCCGATAATCACCTTTCCCGTCCAAAAAAACATAATCGAACTAAAACCGAGAAACCAAAGTGTTAAATAATTTTTTATCGCATTCACCTGTTTTAAGTCAAAACCGCTATACTTTCGCAATGCAAATATTTGCACAAAACCCATACCCACCTGCAAAAAACCTCCGTAAAAACCCACTCCCGCAAAACCCAAAAACGCTTTCCAATTCGGCTTTGCGGGCGGTGCAGCGGGCGGAGTTCCAAACGGATCTGTTCCCATTGAACTCATAATCACAACGGCTATCATCACAAATGCGAGCAGAATTTGAAAGTGAGAATCGTCAATTGAAACGGCGATAAACGAACCGATACCCGAACCCAGAAGAACGGGCAGAAGCAGTTGTTTTGCCACATCGAGCCGCAAGTAGCCGTAGCGTTTCATATTGAAAACAGAACTCAGCGAACCTATCACCATACCAAATCGATTAGTGCCGTTTGCAACAGTGGGAGGCAATCCGAGCAAAATCATTATAGGCAAACTCAGCGTGCTTGCTCCGCCGGCAATTCCGTTTATAAAAGCAACCGCAACTCCCAATGCAAAAAAAATCAAAGCGTGAAAAATTGAAAAATCTTGTAATAAGTATTGCATTTCCGTGTGCCTCCTGCTCCGCTCGGTTTCCTGTTTGCCGCGTTAATGTAGTTATTTTTTTTTGTGCGTTCGGCACACACCATAATACGCATATTTCACATTATGGATTCTGCATCCTGCGACTTCGCGCAGGATGACGGTGCAGAATGACAAGCCCCCCTCTCCCTAACCCGCAACGCCGAGTAGTCAAAAAAAACTATCCCATTTTACCTCTTTCAATGCGTCTAAGGGTTTGAATTAACCTTTGGAGGCTTTATGCTCAAATTTTTCTTGGCGGCGTTCTCGTGGGCGGCGGTGGCATTTGTTATAAATATTTTTTCTGCTTGCAGCGGAGGCGGAGGGTCTGAGCACCCAAATGAAAACGGCGGAGACGGTGCAATTAGAATTTTTTTCGGAAAAATTCAAGTCCCGCTTTTTGACAGCGTTTCTATAAAAATTTCTGCATCCGATATAGATACAATTCGCAATTCCTACAATTCTCTCAAAGACAACATTCGCATAGACGGGATTCCGCTTGGTGAGGCGCGAAAATTTGAGATAAAAGTATATGCCGATGTCGGAAAATTGGTTCAGAGCGGAAATGCAACTGCTGATATATTTGCAGGTGAAGTCCCAACAATTCCAATCACTCTTAATGCCTTAGCGGGGTTTTTACGGATGGAAATTCCGCTCGGTTTGCCAAACAATACGGAAGTTACGAACGGCGAATTATTTTTGGATACAATGGCGTTTCAAATGACTATAGAAAACGGCAAAGGAATTTTTACCACCGGAGCACTGCCGTTAAATAAAAACTTTTCGCTTGTGGTGTTGCTCAAAAATTCGCAAGGTGAAGTGCTCTTTTCGGGTGAGCAAAATTTAACGCTTTCTTCGATTTTGCAAAATGAAACTATAAAAATGATTTCGAGTCGCGGTTCCGCCGTTTTGGAAATCTCGGCAAATACCGACAAACCTACGCAGATTCTCGCTGTTTTGCCAACGGCAATTTATCGCGAACCTGAAAATTACGGTGATGTTTTTTTTACGGAAATATTTGCATATCCAAAAACAGGAGAGGAACCGTTTAAGTATATGGAGATATACAACGCAACGCTCGATACACTGAATTTGACAAATTGCCGAGTTGCCACAAATCGCACCACCACGGCAACTTCGCTTTCCCTGCCTTTTCCCGAAAATTCAGAAATTCAACCGATGTCTTACCTGCTGCTCGGTCGCGACAGTGTGAAAAATGCCGATATTTATTATCAAAATTTTAACTTGGTAAGTACAAAACAATCGCTCGGTTTATTCTGCGGAAATATTGCAATTGATTCTATTTTTTACAACAAATCGGATTCGCTTGGGAACGCTTTTCCTATGGTGCAGAATTTTGCGATGCAACTTCCGCTTTCAAATTTTTTGAACCGAAATTTGGGAATTTCTTGGTGTGCGGGAAACAGCCCGAAAGAGGACGGATGGTGCGAGTGAAAAGAGCGGTATTCCCCCCAACAGCCCTGAGGGCGGAACGGTTGGGGGGACAGGTAGCAAAATTGAGAAAAATTTGCTACCTTAGGGGGGTGTTAATTATGGTGCGAGTGAATTTTCTAAATTGCTCAATATGATAATCGTAGATTACGGTGCGGGAAATCTCACTTCAGTTTATAATGCTCTTTCTTATTTGGGTATTGCGGGTGAGGTTTCAAACGACCCAAAAAAAATTGAGAATGCGGAAAAGATAATTTTCCCCGGTGTGGGTGCGGCAAAGTCTGCTATGGAAACTCTTAACAAAACCGGAATTGGAACCGCACTAAAAAATGCCGCTAAAAACGGTGCACAAATTCTCGGTATATGCATAGGTTGCCAAATAATTTTAGAGCACAGCGATGAGAACAACGGTGTTGAATGTTTGGGATTATTGAAGGGTAAAGTTGTGCGGTTCGCGAATTCTTCAGATCCTGCTAAAATAAAAATTCCTCATATCGGTTGGAATCAGGTGAATTTTACAAAGCCTCATAAAATTTTCAAAGGCATTTCCAACGGTTCAAATTTTTATTTTGTGCATTCCTATCACCCGTCATTATCTTCGGATTTGACCTTCGGCACAACTATGTATGGCTCACAGACTTTTCCCTGCATTCTCGGAAAAGACAACATAATCGCAACTCAATTCCATCTCGAAAAAAGCGGTGAAATAGGCTTGCAGGTGCTGAAAAACTTTGGTGAATTGTAGATCTCCCTTCTCCCTGCCTGCAATGTCAAACGGGCGAATGCTATTCGCCCCTACAATTATACGGACGGGTTTTCTGCCATTGTATATACAGATTATCTCAGGTTTCTTTTTAATAGGGCAGATATACTTATTAAAACCCGCCCCTACAATTCCCCACACCCAACACCCCTTCTATATTTGGCACACTCTTTGCAACTAAATCCGGTATGGATATTAGAGCGAAAGATTTGGTTGGTGTAGGCATAGCATCGCTATTGCTTTTCCCCGTGATTTTTTTTGCGGTATTGCTCGCAACAGGAACGGCAAAATTAGAGGTTGGCGGGCTTAGCGATGATGTAAAAAAGAAAATATCCGGCTATTTGGAACGACATTCGCCCGAACAAGAACAACAAGACCTCGAACAGAGCAAGATTTATGAGGCAAACCGCCTGCTCGTTGCAGAATTAGAGGCAAAACAACGCGAAATTCAAGATGAAGAGGCTCGTTTGGAACTCTTAAAATTAGAAGTCAGTCAAAATTTAGCAAAAATCAATCAGACAAGAGATACAATAGATAAAAAAGTCGGAGAATCAAAGGAACTTTCAGACCAAAAAATAGAGGAATTGGCGCAAGTTTATGCCGCAATGAAACCCGTTGAGGCGGCTCCCATACTCCTCAACCTAGATGACACTTCTATTGCACGCATATTTAAGAGAATGCCCGATACCCGCGGACAAGGAAAGTTAATGGCGGCTATCGGTGCGATAAGCACAAAAAGAGCAGCCGCGGTTACAAAAATTTTGGGCTGGAAAGACAAGGGATTATAAGGCAAAGGATTGAAACGAAAGGAGTATAACAATTTCCCTCATCAGCCCTGCGGGCGAAAAAGATGAGGGAAGGTGAAATCGTGCTGTAAAGCGCGATGAAACGAAAGGAGTACAAGTCATGAGCAATGTATCTACAATTCCCGCGCCTGTCGCGGCGGAAGCATCCGGAGCAGGGTCGTTTTTTGGTTCTTGCCAAATTGCCGCAAATAATTTTAAGGCGGCGTTAAATAACGCTGTTGTTCAACAAAATTCAAAGGCATCTGCCGCACCAGAAAAAGCATCTGCAACGCAGTCCCTTTCGCTCACCGAGCAACTCACAGACCCAAATGAAAGCGAAGTTCTTTTGCAATTGCAGGCAATACTCGGCGATGATGCAGGTGCAGAGGCGTTCAAACGGATAACCGATTTATTGGAGAACGGCTCGCTTTCGGTGCAAAATAATCTCGATGATATTAATGTTGCCGATTTTGAAGATATGACAAAATCGCTCCTCGAACGGTTAGATTTGGCACTGAAACAAATTATCGTTTTAAGCCAAGAAAACGCGAAAGATGGAGAAATTGATGCCGCAAATTTATTCGCAAATTTAAGCGCAAACGAAGATAAATTAACAAACGGCGAAGGAGAAAATGCAAATGATTTTCTGCAATTCACCAACAATTACAACGACCGCGAGGCATTCTTAAACACTTTACGCGACCTGCTCAAAATCGGAGTAATTACACCGAAAGAATTTGAAACCGCACTCAAAGATCCCGAAAATTCCAATATTCCCGATTTGATTTTGGATTTGAAAGGCGAGGCAAGAAATTTGCTCACCGCACTCGGCAATGCAAAAGATGCAAAAAATGCGGAAAATCCAAACGCACTCAACACCGTAAAAAACAGCCAAATTCCACCCGAACTTATGTTGCAGGCGGAGTCAAAAGGTTCTAATATCGAAAAAATCACAAGCATAGATGAAATTTTGAAACCCATAGAAAAAACGGTCTTAAAATTTTTGGAAAACGCAACCGATACTCCTTCACTTAAAGCGGAGCAACTGCTCGGCAAGGAAGAGTTTCAAGATAAGAATGTTGGATCGCCCAATCAATTAAAAAGTTTTGACAAAACCTCTGCCGCAACACAACAAGATTCGCAACCGCTGTTTTCTGCATCTCAAAATGCGGGTAAATCGGAAGAAAATAAAACTGCAGAACCCGAAGTTCGTGCCGCGTGGGAAGGCGGAGAATTAAAAATTGAGACATTCAACCCAAAAACGGGTGAAAAACTTTCGAGTGTTTCCGCGAGTTCCACACCGAGTTATGCGAATATGCAAGAGCGCATAAACGAGTTTGAGGTTGTTAAACAGGTTGTTGCGCAAGCGAGATTTATCACAACGCCAACTGGCGAACAAAAAATTACTATGCAACTAAATCCCGACCACTTGGGGCAGATGGATTTAAGGGTTGTTTTGAATAACGGCGAAATGCAAATTCACGCCCGCGTGGAAAGTGCAACCGCACAGCACGCACTCGAAAGTCAAATAGGTTTATTGCGCGAAGGTTTGGAAAAGCAGGGTATTACATTAGACCGTTTGGAAGTATCGGTGGAGCAACGCGAAAAAAGTGATTACGCACTGACAGAAGAGCAAAATCAACAGCAGAGAAAAGACAGGCAAGGCAGAAACAAACGCGGAAATTCCATTCATCTTGCGGTATCAATTTCGGGCAACGAAAATTCGGATACTGGAAGAAGATTGGGATACAATACTATGGAATATTTGGCGTAAGTTTTTTTAACAAGAGGTAAAAATGAGCACAGTTTCAAGCGATTATTACACAAGCCTTGCCGATCTTCAAAACGGCAAAGACACGAGCCATCGCAAAGTATCGAGCGGAGTGAATGGCGATACCGTTACAAACGCGGGAGACACAAGCGTTTTTGCAAAAGCAACAGATTCTTCAATGGGAAAGGATCAATTCCTAAATTTGCTCGTTGCACAGTTAAAATATCAAGACCCGCTAAGCCCTGCGGAAGACACTCAATTCGTGGCACAACTCGCACAGTTTTCGCAGTTGGAATTTACCCAAAATTCTTCGTCGGCAATTTCTGCACTCGCGGCAAATATGCAAGCCTTTATGGATATGCAAACATTGCAGGCTCAGAGTTTTACCAATGCATCTGCAACGCCCCTTTTGGGAAAAGAAGTGCGCGTAATGGAGGCATCTTTTACGCATACCGGCGGTGAAAGGGAATTAAATATTTTCCTTAACGACGGGCAACGGCAGGGAACGGTTGTTATTAAAGATGCAGATGGAAATACAATTGCGGAGTTAGATGCGGTTGCGGAGAGTTCCAAAGGCGGTGATGTGAAAATCACTTGGGACGGAATAAATAAAGAAACGGGCAAGCAATATTTGGGCGGAAAATATACCATTGAAGTTCAAAAAATCGACGGTTCCGAGGCGGCAGGTTATGCTTATCAAGAGGGCACGGTTTCGGGCGTAGATTTTAGCGGCGGCGGTGCATCAGTTAGCGTAAATGGCAATAGGTACGGCTTGGGCTATTTGGTAAGCGTGAAAAATTAGTGTAGGGGCGACCATTGGTCGCCCGCCATTTTTGCAATGGTGAATTTGCGTGAGGGATTTACAGCATTTTTATAGCCTACTCATACATTCCTTGCTTTAAGTTAGGCTGTCGCAGTCGCCTAACGGCTTGGTGTGTCAGCGGCGACCGAAGGTTATAGCGGATAGCCCGACCCACTTTTAACTTATTTTTTGTAGCAATTCTTCTGCCTTCAAAGCCATTTTTGAGAAAGCGAACCATTTTTTGCCCAAGTCTTTGAGCGATGCACCAATGTGATAAACTACATCATCGATAATCAAAAATCTGTCGTGCGATTTTTGGAATATTTTCACTTCGACGGGCGAATATTGGGCGTTGTGTTTTTGTAAGTCGAGTTTTAGTTGCGGTAAAATTTGCACCGTGTAAATGCTTGCGCTCACGCCGTTTGCTCGTTTTGACAGAAGGATTAGAACGCTTTCATCGGTGTAGTTGTCGATAAGCACAATGGATTTTTTTGCGGATTTTATTAAATTTGAAACAAAAACGAATGCATCAAAAATTTGTCCCTCGTAAAAAATTCCCTCTATGGGCGGCATTGATGTTTTTATGAAGAAGTCGATTTTATTTTCTGTTTCCGTCATTCGTTGTTCAATACGCTCAAAGCGTTGATGAACGGCATAACCTTTGAGTAAATATTCTTTGAGCACACGATTTGCCCATTGGCGAAATTGCGTGCCTCGCAAAGATTTTACTCGGTATCCCACAGAAATAATTACATCGAGGTTGTAGTAATCAACATTATACACTTTACCGTCTGCGGCAGTTGTTGCAAAATTTGCAATAACTGAAATTTGCTCAAGTTCCTGTTCCTCAAAGATATTTTTGATATGTCGAGAAATAGTCGATTTGTTTCGCTGAAATAAATCGGCAATTTGGTCAAGAGAAAGCCACACGGTCTCGTTTTCAAGCCGCACCTCTAATTGAACCGTGCTGTCGGGTTGATACAGTACAATTTCGTTGGCAGGTTCGGCATTGCTTTTTAGGAGCACAGTTTTTGGCGGCACGGTTCAATCCTTTTTCAAAAAATCGTGTTACAATGTAGAAAAGATTTTTTTGGTGTGTTCTATCCACACCGCGTTCCCTTTCGTGTCATATTCGGGCTTGACCCAAATATGCAAAGAGTGCAGTTGAGACTTTAGATTCCCGCCTTCGCGTGAATGACAACCCTCTCCCTTCTCCCTTCTCCCATATTTGCACCGCCGAGTTTCCATACCCTACACCCTACACGCCACACCCTACACTCCACAAATGGCACACATTTTGCAATAATTTAACACAACAAGAGGTAAAATATGTTAAGGTCTCTCAATGCAGGTGTAACAGGATTGGTAAATCACCAAACCCGTATGGATGTTATCGGCAACAACATCTCAAATGTTAATACAGTCGGTTATAAAAATCGCCGAGTAACTTTTGAGGAGAGTTTTAACCAACTCATAAAGGGTGCGAGCAAAAGCGAAAGCAAAGCAGGCGGAACAAACCCCACGCAAGTAGGTTTGGGCGTTGCCGTAGGTTCCATAGATATGATAACCACGCAGGGAAATTTGCAGAACACGGGGCGAACCCTCGACCTTGCAATTGAAGGCGATGCCTTTTTCGGCGTGAGTGACGGCAAAGGAACTTATTACACCCGCAACGGTGCGTTTCAATTAGATGCCAACGGCTACATAATTTTACCCACAAATGGTATGGTTCTGCAAGGCAAAATGGCAGATACTTACGGAAACTTCCCCGCAGGAACCGTGGTTGGCAATTTGCAAGTTCCTATGAGCCAGCAATCTCCCGCAAAAGTTACAACCGCCGTAGATATTGGCAGAAACTTAAACTCCGATTCAGATGCCAAAGGCTCGGTATCATATAGCCAAAGATTTTTACACGCATTAGACGGAGCAAGAGATCCGGGAACAAATAGTCTTGGAGACTCGGGACGCACTACCGCATCAACTTTAACTTCTCTGCTCAACAGCAACGGACAATCTTTGAATATTAAAAAAGATGATGTTTTAACTTTCTCATTCTTTAAGGTTGCAAGTCCCGCCCCAAATGACAAACCTTTTGAAATGCCTTTAACGGTAAAAGCAACGCCAACCGCGCCCGCAACTCTCGGACCAAATGAGGTTTCAACTATAGAAGATCTTATAGGGGCTTTAGCAAGTTTCTTGGGAGCAGATACAACAACTATCCCGCCAACTCTTACTCCGGTAACACCAGTGCCAGATACGATAACTGGTGCAATTACAGCGGCAATTCCTACCGGAGGAACTGTAACATTAGACCCTGCTACGGGTGAAATTACTATTGATAATACAGGAAATGGTAATAATCCGCAAATATTTAGTTTGCAGGCAAAATCGAGTAATCCGTTAAGCGATTCTTATGTGAACAAAGCCTTTAATTTCGGTGCTCATTTGGGAGGGCAATATGGAAATTATCCCGATGAATTTACAGGTGTTTCAGATAAATTACGCAGACCTGCGGAGCAATTCGATTATGTTTCGGATTTAATGGATGCAAACGGTCAGCAACTCGGTTTTGAAGACGGCGACCAGATAGATGTTTTCGGTTCGGTCGGTAAAACTTCAATTGAGGATGGTAAATCTGCTCCATTAACCTTTGCAACAAGAGGAACAGGAACTGGGCTACTCGCGACAGGAACCCTTATGGACGACCTTATAAATAAAATAAGGAACGATTTTAAACTTCCATACGAGTATGTTGATAAAGACAGCACTCACACCCGTTCTGTTACTATGAACGGCGAAGATACGGGTGATGACGGCATTCCCGATGGTTCTTTGGTTCTTCGCGGAGCAAAGGGAGTAGATTTTGCAATAAATAATTTGGCTATCCGTGCGACCAACGCTAACAGCAACGCAACGGCACCGACATATTTTAACGCGGCAATGGGCTTCACCGAAAAAACAAAAGCATCCGATGTAGGTGTGTTTGATACTTCAATTGCTGTGTATGACGAATCTGGTGCAGAACATGTTTTGAGCGTTCAGTTTGTGCATACGGGAAAAGCAGGTGAATGGGAATGGAAGGCATCTTTTGCGGGCAAAGAGGATATTTTGCCGGGTAGCGGTTCGGGCAAGGTGAATTTCGGTCAGGACGGAACGGTTGCCTCGTGGTTGTTCGATAACGGCGGTTCGCAGTTGATAGTTGATCCTAAAAACGGTTCAAATGTTATGCGTTTGAATTTGAATGTTGGCGGCCCGGGAGATTTTCGCGGAATAACGCAGTTCGCAAGCGATACAACAGTTTCTTGCCAAGGACAAGACGGCTACACAACAGGAAATTTGATAGAGATTTCCATAGACGAATTTGGCATTGTTGAAGGAGCATTCTCAAACGGCACGGCAAGGAAAATTGCACAGATTATGGTTGTTAATTTTGCAAACCCCGGCGGTTTGTTAGATATGACTGATTCGGTTTATACAACATCGGCAAATTCGGGTGACCCGATTTGGGGCGGTGCTCTAAGCCAGAGTTCCTCCAAAATTAAACCCGGCGCTCTTGAAATGTCCAATGTTGATTTGGCAAACGAATTTACCAATATGATTACCACGCAGAGAGGCTACCAAGCAAACAGCCGCGTGATAACCGTGAGCGATTCAATGCTCGAAGAATTGGTGAATTTGAAGAGGTAATATAGGGGCGACCAGTGGTCGCCCGCTCTTAACTTATTATTTTTTGTAATAATTCTTCTGCCTTCAAAGCCATTTTTGAGAAAGCGAACCATTTTTTGCCCAAGTCTTTGAGCGATGTGCCAATGTGATAAACTACATCATCGATAATCAAAAATCTGTCGTGCGATTTTTGGAATATTTTCACTTCGACGGGCGAATATTGGGCGTTGTGTTTTTGTAAGTCGAGTTTTAGTTGCGGTAAAATTTGCACCGTGTAAATGCTTGCACTCACGCCGTTTGCTCGTTTTGACAGAAGGATTAAAACGCTTTCATCTGTGTAGTTGTCGATAAGCACAATGGATTTTTTTGCGGATTTTATTAAATTTGAAACAAAAACGAATGCATCAAAAATTTGTCCCTCGTAAAAAATTCCCTCTATGGGCGGCATTGATGTTTTTATGAAGAAGTCGATTTTATTTTCTGTTTCCGTCATTCGTTGTTCAATACGCTCAAAGCGTTGATGAACGGCATAACCTTTGAGTAAATATTCTTTGAGCACACGATTTGCCCATTGACGAAATTTTGTTGCGTTGATAGAATTTACACGATAACCAACGGAAAGTATTGCATCAAGGTTGTAAATTTTCACTTGCTGAATTTGCATTTTTCCTGCAATAGCCCCATGAATAGTGGTTAGTTCCAAAATGGAACTAACCACTTTTTCGTCTAATTCTCCTGATTTAAAAATATTTCCCAAGTGTTTGGTAATAGCAGGGCGTTTAGTGCCGAATAGCAAAGCAATTTGATCTTGCGTTAGCCACACGGTCTCGTTCTCAAGCCGCACCTCTAATTGAACCGTGCTGTCGGGTTGGTATAGTACAATTTCATTGGCAGGTTCGGTATTGCTTTTTATGGGCACAGTTTTTGGCGGCACGGTTCAATCCTTTTTCAAAAAAGGATTGTTACAATATAGAAAAGATTTTTTTGGTGTGTTCTATCCACACCGCGTTTACCATAAAAAGCCCCCCTCGCTGTGGCTCACTTTATCAGCGAGCCACCTGCCTCCCCCCGTTTCTATCGCCCTCAGGGCTAACGGGGGGGAATACTTTTATGTCATATTCGGGCTTGACCCGAATATCCAATGCATCCCAGATTGACAGAAAAAAATAAATAAATTAGTCTGTCCAGTCGCCTATCGGCTTGGTGTCCCGCCTATGCGGGAATGACGAATCCCCCCTCTCCCTTCTCCCCGCTTGCACTGCCAAGTTTCTCCACACCCTACACGCCACACCCTATACCCACCCTGCAATTCAGAGGTCATTTTAGGGCGAACGCGGTGTGTGCCGAACGCACCAAAAAATTCTTCTAATTATTTTTCCCGGCGGCAAAGAACAGAGTCGCCAGCAGGAGCAAAACAGACAAGACATAAAAAATCTGCAGGTTGCGAGACCATTCATATTCTTGTGCGGAAATTATGGAATTCAAATTGGAGAGCAATCGTTCGCAGTTTTCCCAAGCACTTGACTGTGAGTTGCTCCATTCTACAACATTGCATTTACCGAGTTTTTGGCAATTATTCAACCACCGTTCGCGAAACAAAACTATGCTTTTGATATTGGAAAGTTCCTGTTCGAGCGGAGTTTGCAAACCCTTTTCCTGCAGACTGATATTGATTTTTTCGTAATATTCAATGGCAGAATTTTGCATTGCCAAAATGCTTTTAATTTTTCCGTATTCAATTCCCCGTTCTGCGTTTACATTATTGATTTGGTTTGATACCTCGCCGTCTTTGCTATCTGGCAGTTCATTTTCGTATTCTGTTTTGTAAGGTAAATTTATTCGAGAATCGAGAACCTGAAATTCGGTTAAAGCGACAATCATTTGAGAATATGCAAATGGAGAATTTGTCTGTATGCGGTAATAAAAAAACGACAACACCAAAACGGATGCGAGTGCGAGCAATCCCGCAAGCAAACTAAACCGCCTGAATAAGAGTTCTTTTAATTTATACATCTATTATACATCTATAATGCCAACATATATATATAAGAATGCAAAAACGGGGCTACGCCAAAAAACAGCACGCCGAGTGTCAGCACCGAAAGCACAACCTTTTGTTCCGTAGAAATTGAAAACGGAGGCAATGCGGCAGAACCGTCTTCACTCACCCACGCCGCTTTTATAATTTGCAAATAATAATACAACGCAATCACGCTGTTAATCGCCGCAAAACCCACGAGCACATAATTACCGACAGATGCCGCACTCGCAAACACCATCCACTTTCCTATAAAACCCGCAAGCGGAGGAATGCCCGCCAAACTGAACGCCGCCACCGCAAACAACACCGCCAAAATAGGCTGTTGCTTTGAAAGACCTCGTAGGGAATCAAAACTTTCCGAACGGTCTTTACCGACTATGCCAATTAAAAAGAATAGGAGGTAATTTGAAAATGCATAGAGGAAAAGGTAATATATAAACGATGCCGCACCAAGCCGCTCACTGCCGCATAGACCTATGAGAATATACCCCGCCTGTGCAATTGAACTGTATGCCATAAATCGCCGAAGACGAGTTTGCCTGAGTGCACCCAAATTACCTATGAAAATTGTTGCCATTGCGAGCATTGTAAAAATCATTTGAAACACAAAGCCTATTTCCGCAAGCGGTTTATAAACGAGAACTCCGAGAAATGCAAGAGCGACGCCTTTTGAAGAGACGGAGAGATAAGCGGCTATGGGTGTCGGTGCGCCCTCATATACATCGGGAGCCCAAGTGTGGAAGGGGAAAAGAGTGAGTTTAAAACCTATACCCATAACGATAAAAAATATTGCAATTAAGAGCAGATTAAAGTCCGCTCCCGCATCAGATAAATTGCGAACCGCATCGGAAATTGCCTCAAAGGAAAGTCCGCCCGCAAATCCATAGAGATAACCGAAACCGAATAATTCCACTGCCGTGGCTATTGACCCCATAAGTATATATTTCAGTGCAGCCTCCGCACCCAAGTCGTCCTTTTTGTTCCACGCGACCAAAAAATACATAGGAATTGTAGCGAGTTCAAGACCTATAAAAAGCGATAATATTTCCTGTGCCGACACCACAAGCATTCCGCCCACGGCTATAAATAACATTGCACTCAGGTATTCTGGTTTATTTTTTAAGGCGGCTTTCCCGTCCGATTTATGTGCAAAATAGCCGTTGCTGAAAAGCGATGCGAGAAGGAAAGATAAAAGCAACAACTCCCTGATTAAAATTCCAAAACCGTTCACATTCCAAGTTAGGAAAGATGCGGTTATATTCGCCGCTTGACCGTTTATACCGCACAGGGAAAAAATCGCGTATAGGATGAGCAAGAGTGCACTCCCCGCATTTGCCGTTGCGGCAGATATTTTTTGTGAAACAAAGCCGAGTGCAAGCACAAGAAACGGCAAGAGTATAAACAGAATGTCAAGAGTGATAAATGGAGACATAGAGGGGAAGATAGAAAATGGTGGGGTGTTGGGTATAGGGTGTGGGGTGTAGGGAGTGTAAAGTTGAGAGTGGGGAGAATGGAATTGTAGTAGGGGCGTGGTTTTTAACCCGCCCTTGTAGGGGCGACCATTGTCCGCCATTGTTTATACAGATTATCTCAGGTTTCTTTTTAATTGGGCGGCTATACTTATTCAACAAATTATTTTTTTTGGTGCACTCTATCCACACCGCGTTCCCTTTTGTGTCATACTCGTGCCTCGACACGATACACGAGTATGACAATTTATAAAATAAAAGTTCGTCCGTCGCTTAAAAAAACGCGGTGCTCCAACCACAAACGGAGTGCGTAAAGCAGAGTGCGCTTTTCCACATCTTTACCAATTTGAATGAAGCCATCAATGCTCCCCGTGTCCGAGACTTGCTGAACGCTTTGCCAAATTATTGGACCTTGATCCAAGTCGGCAGTTGCGAAATGAGCGGTTGCACCTATGAGTTTCACGCCCTTAGCCCACGCTTGATGATAGGGTTTTGCACCTTTGAATGCGGGTAAAAATCCGTGATGTATATTTATTATGCGATGTTTCCAAGCCTCGGTAAATTCTTTGCTCAAAATTTGCATATATCGGGCGAGAACAATTCCCTCCGTCTGTGAGGCGTGTAGAATTTCGTCAAATTTTTTCTCCTGTTCGGGTTTGGAAATGTCGCTCGGCACAAGAAAAAACGGTAAATTAAATTGGTGAGCAAGCGGTTCTAAAGTTGTGTGGTTTGAGATTATGCAGGTAAAATCACAAGGCAGTGCTCCGTCGCGGTGGTTCAGCAGGAGTTCGTAAAAGCAGTGGTCGGTGGTTGAGCCGAAAAGTGCTATTCGAATTTTGCGGTCGGCATTGTGCAATTGCCATTCCATTTTTTTTTCACCTTCCAAATTTGAAAAGTGTTCTCGAATTTTAGAGGCGGCATCGTTTTTGCACTCCACAAGCGCACGCAAAAAAAATGTGCCTATATCCTCTGCCGTGTGTTGAGTGAGGTCTAAAATATTTGCACCGGTTTGTGCTATACCTTGGGTAAAAGTCGCAATTAACCCGCTTTGGTCGGGGCATTTGACTTGCAAAATAAATTTTTGAGTATCGGACATCAAAGGATAATTTAGAAATACCTTCTTGCACCCATATATCTCGGCACCCAATATGAATCGCTAAGCGGAGTGACCGTTACGCCGCGATTTGTGCTCGCGTGAATCATTTTTCCGTCACCTACATAAAGTCCCACATGGCTGACAACTCCGCGCTCACCGAAAAACACCAAATCTCCAATAGTCAATTTGCTCTTTTCCACCGCCGTTCCCTGCTTAAACTCCTCTTTTGTTGTGCGGGGAATGTATAGATTTTCTTTTTCCGCAAAAACTCCAGAAACAAATCCGCTGCAATCGGTTCCGTTTTTTGTCGTTCCTCCGTAAAGGTATGGCGTGTCGAGCCAAGGCACTAAAACAATGTCCCATTCGGCAATGCCCGTTATTGTTTGAGTTGAATTTTGAGATTTGGCGGGCGAACTTGATGAACTTGGTTGATTTTTTGCGGAAGTTTGAGGTTGTGAAGTTGCGGTTGTATAGGAAGTTGTTGTCGATTTTGCCGCACCGTTTGGCGATAAGGGTTTTAATGGAGCACAAGAAGTCAATAATAAAAATATTATGCATTCCAATATTATGGCTCGCTTAGCACACACCTCGTTCATTTATTTTTCTCCAATTACTGATTACTCCTTGGCTGGTTAATCAGTGATTCTTTTGCTAAAACTTCACGATTTTGCTTGACTTTTTTCTCCATATCCGCAGATGGCTTTTGCTCTAAGCATTTGTCTAATTCGCTTATTGCCTCGTTTAACAGCGAATTTGCTTTTGCTTTGTTTTTTCGACTCGCGGCAAATTTATCTGCGGCAATTTTTCGCTGTTCTTCGCAAAAAGAATCTGCAGAACTCTGCTTTTGCGGCAGTTGTCCCTCTGCCCAAGCGATAGTTGCATTATCGGTTGTTATTTGCTTTAGACTATCTACCAAGTCTTCAATGTATGCAGATTTACCCGCATTTTTCAAGTTGCGAATTTGAATTACAAGGGAATTTATCGCCTCAACTCTTGCAGTATCAATTTCTGTTTCTGTGCCCGCATTAAGTCCAGCCCCTGTTTTTTCACCCGCATTTGCACTTCCCGAAAGTTTTTCATAAAACACATTTGCACTGTCTATCCAAAAATTTATCGCAG
>BNUP01000044.1 GCA_025997455.1 Fibrobacterales bacterium
CAGTCGCAGCCCAGTCTTTGTTAACTTGTGCGGTTGTTGCCTCTAAATTGCGGTAGTTCCAAAAGAGCAACTCGCCTTTTTGCGTGTCCCATATACTCCATTCGCTTTCCCATTCAAATGATTTTTCGCTTGTGATTTTTACATAAATTAAAGAGGCAAAAACTAAAAAACGAGTGTTGTATTTTTCGCCGATTTTTTTAATTACAGATTTCACTCGGCGATTTTGCGAAAGGGGAATTGTATCCAACGCTTTTGCAATTTTTTGAAAATTTAGAGTATCGTATATCAACACTCTTTCGTTATTGGGGAACCAAGTTCTCAATACGGAATCTTCTTTTGCGGCAAAGTCAAATTCAACCGCACTTTCGCTGAATGCATGGCAGTAATTGCAAGGATCGGGAGATTCGGCTATGACTTTTAGTGCAGGAAGAACACCGATAATTTCTCCGCTGTCTAATTGCAAAGAGTTGGATTTGACGGAGTCGCGGGTTGTGGTTAGGGCATTGCAAAATTCGGCAGGTTCGCAAAAAGAATTTTTAACTTTTAAGTTAACATTCAAGGGGTCGGAACTGAGGCAGTTTTCGCAAGGGGGAGTTTCACGGTAAGCGAATTTTTGTTCGGCAGTGCCCGAACAAGCGATGAAGGAAAGGGTCGCCCCCATAAAAACAGAGAATTTAATTGAGGTCAATTTCGCTCACCGCTTTTACCACATCCGATTTGCGGATTTGCCATTGCTCGGCGGTGCCCGTTGCCTCTGCGACTATAACTTTCTTTTTGAGAGGAACTGCGACTACCATATATAAACTTTCCTCGACATTTCCTGCGTAAGAAAATAAATAGCCGATTGAGGGTTTGCCGCCGACTTGAATGTTCAATGTATCCTCGACTTTGTAATTTGCATTTTTCATTTTGAGAAGAAAGGCTCCGCGCCAAAATTCCGCCGTTGCCTGTGATTCCTGTTCGTATTCGGTTACTCTGTATAGCATTCCGTCGGGGCTTATCGCGCGAAATTCGGTTTTGGTGTTGTCGGTGTATTCGGCAAATCCGTCGGGTTTAACGGCGTGAAATGTTGCACAGGAAGTGAGGAATAAAAAACACAATACTATATATTTCATCAGAAGTCTCCTTTCAGATTGTTTAAGTCGGTTTTGTTTATCCATTCAAACGGGGAATGTTCAAACTTTACAGGGGGAACAATTACCTCTTGCCTGTATATATAAACTGCGACAATTGCGAGTGCGGCGCGTTTTTCCATCGCTTGTTTTTTGCCCTGCAACCGTTCAATTTCGGCATTTAAATTTGTCATTTCGCGTTCTACAGATTGCAATTCCGCAAAAGGTGCATTTTTGACCAAGTCGAAATATGTTTCCAAAAGTTTTTTTCGTGATTCAATTTGGAAATTTAACTGTTCAAATTCCGCGCTGTTATCTTCACTTGAAAAACTTTTATCTTCTAATTTTCCGCTTTCGGTTATTGATTTTTGAATGTCAGAGAGAGCCGCAACGGGTATTCTAAGCGTTAAATAATTTGCGGTGTAGTTGTTGAAATATCCGCCTTTCGATTCTGCCGTGTTGATTATTTTGGCAAAAGTTGAATCGGGATTTGAGGTTTTTATTGTGAAGGAAAATTGCTGTTCTATAATTGCGGGGTTAGCGGTTGTGTCGGTTTTAATATCGGCAACGGTGGCGGAGGTTGCCGTGTCGGCGGTTGTTGCCGTGTTGGCGGTTGTGATGACAGCGGTTTTAATATCGGCAGCGAATACTCCGATGAAAATAAATAAAAGTGATGCGAAAATGCGGTTCATCGGACACCTCCAAGAGTTTCTTTTACGGATTGACCGTGTTTATTCTCTGCCTCTAAATTTGGGAAATACGCCTCTGCTATTCGCAAGTATTTTTTATCGGTTTTGTTCAAAATTGCTATGTAGTATATTTCGGGAATATCGGTTGCGGTTTGCAGGCGGATTAAGGAGTAATTTTCGTTTTTGGTGAGTTCTGCAGAGTATTCGTTTTTGAAGTGATTGAGTATTGCATTCGCCCAAAAATCAGCAGTTCCCTGCGGATTATTTTTGCGTTTAAAAGCCCAAAATTCCGCATTTAACGCCGATGCTGCACTCCAACTTTTCTTTGAATCTTCTGTTTCTATAAAGTCCTTTGGAGGCGTGAGTTTTAACGGGCTAATTGACGATTGGCAAGCACAGATATTTTTATCCAACAAATTATTCAACCACTCGAATGCCTCGATTTTCCGAGTTGGCAACGGTTTTATTTGACGGGGAATGTTGCTCACGCTCAAACTGAGTGTTGAAAAATTTGCCTGCCTTAAAAGTTCTTTTTCACGAATTTTTTTCTGTTCAATTTGTTCGCTAACCCTTTGAATGTCTTTTAGAAGTGCTAATTTTTCCTGTTCGGTTTTTGCCGCAGACAGGAGTTGTTGCAAACGGGTAAGGGTGGTTTGTGCAATGCGGAGTTGAGTGTCGTTATCGGTGTATTGTTCGGTGATGTCTGTTGCCGATATGCTTTTATCTGCAACAAAACCAAGCGTTAAAACCCAATTGAAAAATGCCTTAAATTCTCCCACGGGAATTTGCAGGGACACAAAACCGTTTCTGCGGTTGCCGACCGAACCGCCTTTTGCAGCGGCATTTTTAACAACCGTATCTATTACGGATTCGGGTTCTGCAACTTGGAGTGAAATTCTGCCGTCGTAATTGACGAGGCGGCTCATCGTATTTATTTGTTTTGCCGAACTGTTTGCAAGAACGGAAGTGCGTGCAGTGGCACGAATTGAGCCGCCGCTGCTTCCCATAAGACCGCCGAGCATATCACCGACCCTGCCCGACCCGCCTTCCGCATAGCCATCGTCAAAAACACCTTCCGAAGGAGCGGTATGACTGTAATCGGTTGCGGAATATTCTTTGCGAGAGCCGCCACAGGCGACTAACAAGAATGCACTTAATAACAAAAGGAAATATTGCACAAAGGGGAAGGTAGTTAATTTAGAGTAGAGTGTAAAGAGAAGAGAGTAAAATTGAAAGTGGGGGTATAGGGTGTAGGGTGTGGGAAACTCGGCGGTGCAAAGATTGAAAGTTAAAAGTTGAAAGCAAAATTTCTACCTTCCCTCTGTGTTGCTCTCTCTTTCACAAGAAAATTTCAGAAATCTAAAACGATTTTCTTTTGAATTTTCGCAAGGCATAACCGTAATCAGCGGGCAAAACGGGCACGGAAAAACAAATCTTTTAGAGGCGGCGCACACAATTTGCCAAGGTTTTTCTTTTCGCACGCGAAACTTACAAGATGCAATAAATTGGAATAGTGAAAATTTTATTCTGCGGGGAATAACCGCTGGAACGGACGGCTCTAAAAGCGAAAGTGCAATTCAGGTCGCCAAAGACATAACCAAAGTTAAATTAAACGGAAAAGAATTTCGCCGTGCAACCGCACTCTTCGGCAACGCACCAACGGTAACGCTATCGCCAGAAGACATTGAACTTGTGCGGGGAAGTCCCGAAAATCGCAGAAATTATTTAGACGAATTGCTTTGCCATCAAAAAAAAAATAACATAGACCTCCTGCGCAAATATCGCCGCGTTTTGCAACAGCGGAACAAGTGGCTCCGCGATAACCTCGCAGGTATCGATTGCGGCGGCGAAGACTTGTATTTTGCACTCACGGAACAATTAGTTTCACTTGCAGTTCAAGTGTGGAATGCCCGCGCGGAACTTTGCAAAATAATAGCACCGCTGATAAACGACTTCTATCGCCAACTCGCAAGCAGCACTGAATTTTTAACTTTTTTGTATAATAAAAATCTGAGTGCGGAAGAATTTTCAAAAGCACTCACCGCTAAATTTGCGGCGGAAAGAGCAAGCGGTTCAACTCTTGCGGGACCTCACAAAGACGATGTTGAATTTACCCTTCACAATCATTCCGTTCGAGAAAACGGTTCTCAAGGTCAGTGCCGCTCACTTGCACTCGCAATGCGCCTCGCCGCCGCAGAACTCATAGAAAGCGAATGCGGAATAAAACCTATCCTGCTCTTGGACGATATTTTTGCCGAACTCGATTCTTCCCGCCGCGGGGCAATTGCAGAAATTGTACGCAATAAACAATGTCAGGTTTTTGCCGCCACTCCGCGAAAAGAGGATTTACCTTTCACCGGCGACTGTTATATAGATGTGCGTGACGGCTGTATGATAGTGTAAAGTGTAAAGTGAAAAGAGTAGAGAATAATAACTTTACACTTTTAACTTTCAACTGTAGATTCTGCGACGATGCACAGAATTACGAGTTCTTCACACAACAAGGCGGGTTAAAACCACGCCACTACAATTCTCCTCTTCCCCTATTTTACCGTTCTTGTAAAAAATTCCTGCACTTCCGCAATATTGCTTTCCAACCCGTCTTTCAAAGTAGAGTCGAGCAACACATCGCCGGTTTTCAAAAATAAAATTCGGTCGGCAATGGTTTTTATAGAATCCAATTCGTGAGTTACAATCAGCAGCGACAACTTCAACCTCTCGCGGAGCGAAAGCAAAAGTTCATCAAGAGAGCGGCTTGTCACAGGGTCAAGCCCCGCACTCGGCTCATCACAAAAAAGCAATTCGGGGTCAAGTGCAATGGCGCGCGCAAGGGCAGCCCGTTTTTTCATACCGCCGCTGAGTTCGCTCGGTAATTTATCTATAGCGTGGAGCATATTTACAGACTCCAAACGACTCGCCACAATTTCCCTAATGGTTTTCTCAGGCGTATTCGGTTTATGAAATCTTATAGGCAACGCAACATTTTGAAATACGGAAAGCGAACTCAACAATGCACCGCTTTGAAACAGCACTCCCATCCGTTTTTGCACCGAAATCGGCACGAGGTCTTTACCTGCCCGCAAGTGCGTTTCCAAAATGTCAATTTCCCCCGCCATCGCTTTTTCCAATCCCAAAATATTATTCAACAGCGTAGATTTTCCGCAGCCCGAAGTCCCCAAAATCGCCCGAATTTCTCCCTTCCCCATTTCAAAAGAAATATCGCTCAATACGACTTTTTTTCCGTAGCCGGCTTTTAGATGCGAAACAGAAAGTGGGGAAGACATCGTTTGTAATTATCCTATCACCCACCGCCCAATGTTGCGTTTTTCTTTGTCGAACTCTATCCCTATTTTCACAATCTTTTTTCCCGACTCCTCATAAGAAAGTGCATAGTTTTTATCGTTAATCTGTTGAAGGGCTTCTTCTGCGGTGCCGTTTGCCTTAAATTCTACCACATACACAAAATCATCAACTTTAAGCACCGCATCAATCCTGCCAATTGCCGTGTGTACCTGTGCCTCGCAATAAATCCCAAGCATTCGGAGCGTTAGCAAAAATATCAATTCATAATAAGATTCAACCTTAGATGCTTCATCATAAGGAATATTATTGTAAAACGGGCGTAATGCCTCAACAAAATCATCTACTTCTCCCGCCTCTAAAGAATCGATCAGTTTGAGTACAAAGGGAGTTTTCTCATCGTTTTTTATGTGGATATATAAATCGGCTAAACTGCTTGCAAAACTTGTGCGCACTTCATCATTGGGGTAGCCAAGATTATAAGTTCCTCGTTTCTCATTATAGCCTGTAATGGTGAGGTAGCCCGATTGATAAAGCACCGGCACTGCATCCATATTTTCCACATCGAATTTGCGAAAATCATCGTAAGAGAGAACTTTTTGTTCGAGGTTTAAGACATTGATGTTTTGCTGCTTAATGAGTTTTATTAGGAAAGTAGGTGTGCCGCTCTCATACCAATAGGGAATAAATTCACCATTGGTGTTAAAATGGTGCAACAAGCCAAAGGGATTATAAACCGTGAGAGGTTCTTTAGAAAAACGATAGCCGTTGTAAAAGCGTTTTAATTTGGCGAGATATTTTTCTGTTCCCCGTTTCTCGCTCTGGTCGTTGAGCGAAGCCGAAACGCCCGTTCCCCTTGAACATTCCTCAATCTCTTCCTTAAAATTCGTCTCCAATTCCTCTTGAGTTATTCCGCACAAATCTGCGTAGCGAGGATTTAAGGAGAGGTCGGTGAGGTTGTTCAAATCTGAAAATATACTCACCTTAGAGAATTTGGTAACTCCCGTGAGAAACACAAATTTAAGGTGTTCATCCGATGATTTTAACACGCCGTAAAAACTTTTAAGCGTGGAACGAATATCTTCGTGAATGTCTTTTTTATCGAGAGTGTCTAACAATGGTTTGTCGTATTCGTCTATTATAACCGCAACTTTTTCTCCGAACTTGATATGTGCATCTAAAATCAAATTACTTAATTGGTCGGGCAGGCGTTCGCCGTGTAATTCAACTCCTAATTTTTTCGATTCAATATTCAATGTGTTATTCAGTAAACTGCATAAATCATTTGCTCCCGCAAGTGCACTACCGGTGTTTAAGTCAATGCGAATCACAGGATGCTTTTTCCATTCCCAAGGGAGCGAATCAACGGCAAGTCCTTTGAACAACTCACGCCTTCCCTCAAAAAATGCACCCAATGTAGAACATAATAGCGATTTGCCAAATCGTCTGGGACGGGAGAGAAAACTAACTTTGGCGGAAGTTACCAACTCGTAAATGCGAGCGGTTTTATCCACATAGTGGTAACCGTCTTCACGGATTTCGGAGAATGTTTGGATTCCGAGCGGTAGTTTTAAGGGCATTAGTGTAATGTAGAAAACAATGCTTTTACCGTTTTTAACTGCTCCGCTCCCGGTTCAATATATTTCTCAAACGATTTTATGCCTTTCTTTTTGCTCAAAAAGCAATACGCGCCGAGTGCCTGCATAAGCCGTTGCAAACTTGCCGCCAAAAAATCATTATATGCGGTTTCAAAGGGAATGTCCTTCAAAAGCGGGTTTGCGGAATGAAAAACCGTAAAGAGTTGCAGGACGGTTTCTTTTGGCAACATCATATAAGGATCCCACAAAAGAGATGCTACATCATAATAAATTGAGCCGTTTCTCGCACCTTGAAAATCGATAAATTTCACTCTATTCTGCGGAGTAATTAACATATCCCTATCTGCCCTGAGGGCAGAAGAGACGGGGGAATTTAATACCATAATATTCTGCGATTGAAAATCTCTGTGCATAAGCACCTTAGGTTGTGCTGCCGCTTGTTTTGCTAAATCTGCAAAGATGCTTTTTAAGGGCATCAGGGCGGATTTAAAACTCGCCCCTACAAACTCTACTCTATTCTCTTTACTCTCTTCACTATTCAAATAATTCTCCTCAAAATAATTGCTCTCCCACAAATAATCCTTCTCGTCAAAAACTCTGCCTGCAAGTTCCGCATCGGTTGAGAACGCTCTTTCGCTTGCCTCCTGCCAATCGATTAACTTTTCCAAAATCAGCGGATAATATAAAAGCGGATTTTCGGTATCGCACAAGCGCACTTTTCCCAAATCCTCCATAACCACGCGTTTTTTAACTTCATCTACGGCATAAATTTCAGGCACGGGTAAATCCAAATCGTCAAACAATTTTCCGTAACGAACAAATCTTTCAAAGTCAATATCGTTTTCGTGCGACTGTTGCAAAATAAGCGAATGCTTGCCCTCGCTCATTCGGTAATAAGTTCTGCCGGAGCCTGCGGTTCCTGCTAAGGTAAATCCCCCCTCGCCAAATCCCCCCTCGCCAAGTCCCCCCTCGCCAAGTCCCCCCTCGCCAAGTTTTGCCCCTACAAACTCTAACCTGTAATCCACCGCCTCCATCAACCCGCTCGGACTTCCCACATCAATCCAACGGGTGTATTTAACACTCCCTTCGCCACACGCACATGGCGGGCTTGCCACGCACACATACGGAGGAGTTCCGCCCTCACACAGTCTTTGCCAAAAATCCCTAATATCTCTCTCATCTTCCGCAATTTTTCCCCACGCATCCTGCGAATACCAAGAAATACCCGTGAAAGTCGCACGCTCAACATTGTGCTCAACATTGCTCTCCAAGCCTGCACTCTCCAAGTTTTCACCGCCGAATTTCCCCATAATCCCAAGTAAATTTTTATCATTACCCAAACAAAGCGTATTTACTTTCGGGTTATCCAAAGCGAGCAATGCACAATTGCCTCTCAAACGCGCCTCCTTCAAAAACTCCGCAACATCCAAATCGTGTTCGCAATCTCCGTTCAAAACCAACAATTCACCCCTCTCGCCATCCTTCCACATTCTAAAAATCGGTCCGCCCGTTCCCAAAAGTTCGCTCTCAATCCAAATTTTGTCAACGCCGAGTTCGGTAGCGGCTTGTTGCACCTGCTCTGCCAAGTGATGAACATTAGCGTGAATTTTATCCGCACCTAATTTTTTAGACAACGAAACTTGCCGCGACAAGGGCGATTCGCCAACTATCGGAATAAGCGGTTTGGCGATTTTATCGGTAAGAGGCTTGAGTCGTGTTCCCAAACCTGCCGCGAGTATCAAAATATGCAACATTTCGGAAAAATAATAAACTTTTTTGGTGCGCTCGGCTCACACCGCGTTCACAATTTTCACTTGGCACTGCAGGTTGGGGTATAGGGTGTGTGGCATGGTAAATAAAAAACGATGTATCTTTTACAATCAACGGCAAACTTGTTGTCCTTATCGAACATCAATCCACCATAAACGCAAATATGCCTTTTAGAATGCTGCTCTATGTCTCCCGCATTTACGAGAAACTGACCAAAAGAAAAGACACCTATAGGGAGAGGCTAATCAAAATTCCGTATCCCGAATTTATTGTTCTTTATAGGAAACCTCTAAAAACTCTCTTTGTAACACAATTCCACAGATTTGAGTTTTTAGAGACGACGGCGATACTGCGAGCATTCGCCGCAGGACGACATTATCACCATAAAAAACGCAGTTCGCCCATGTCGCTTAGAGAACATCTATCAACCACTTATGAGGTTAATAGAGGTTACCTTTTCCTAATTTTTTCATTCTTTTATCCCGTTTCGCGAGAATCACACATATCCCTCCTTATTTGACGAACTCGGAAATTTTTTCTATATTTGTTTATATACGGTGAGTGTAGCTCAGTTGGTTAGAGTACCGGATTGTGATTCCGGTTGTCGTGGGTTCAAATCCCATTACTCACCCTAAAACGAACGATTATTTGAACAGTTATTGGGGAACAGTTATTGGGATAGCGGATAAACTAAAACGGTTAATTGGAACGGTTATTGAATTATGAACGGTTATTGGATTTTGCTCATTTTTCTTTTCTTGGGTGCGTTTATCGCAGGCTCCGCTATAATAGTGGGAAAACTTTTGGGTTTTTCCTCAAAAGACGGCAAAGCGAAATTTGAACCTTACGAATGCGGAATGAAAACTTTCGGCAATGCACGAGTTCAGTTCAAAGTTGGCTATATCGTTTTTGCACTCATATTTTTGGTATTCGATGTTGAGGCATTGTTTTTGTTTCCAATAGCCGTTCATTGGCAAGGTATAGTCGATGGCTCTCTCGGAATTCCCGTGTGGCTCGCCTTTGCCGATTTGGGAATTTTCTTTGCCGTTCTCATAGGCGGTCTCGCCTACTCTTGGAAAAAGGGTTGGTTGCAGTGGGAATAATTCTATCTTACCCTAAATGCAAGAAAAGGTTAAAAGATTTTTAGAACGATACGAGGAATTGGAACAGGAACTTTCCAAGCCTGAAGTTGCGGCAGATTCCGAAAAATTTTCAAAACTCCATAAAAGTTTCAAATCTTTAGAAAAAACTCATTCCGTTGGCAGTGAGTATATTCGGCTTTGCAACGATTTGAAAGAATGGAAAGAGGCACTGAACGGAAACGATGCCTCAACATCGAATACCAAAAATATGAGTGCAAAAACGATATAGCCAACTTTGAACTGAACTCGTGCATTGCCGAAAGTTTTCATTCCGCATTCGTAAGGTTCAAATTTCGCTTTGCCGATTTGGGAATTTTCTTTGCCGTTCTCATAGGCGGTCTCGCCTACTCTTGGAAAAAGGGTTGGTTGCAGTGGGAATAATTCTATCTTACCCTAAATGCAAGAAAAGGTTAAAAGATTTTTAGAACGATACGAGGAATTGGAACAGGAACTTTCCAAGCCTGAAGTTGCGGCAGATTCCGAAAAATTTTCAAAACTCCATAAAAGTTTCAAATCTTTAGAAAAAACTCATTCCGTTGGCAGTGAGTATATTCGGCTTTGCAACGATTTGAAAGAATGGAAAGAGGCACTGAACGGAAACGATGCCGAACTCGCCGCGGCGGCAAAAGCGGAAATTGCACCGCTCGAAAAACAAATCGAAGGAATGGAAAGCAGTCTGCAAATTTTAATGGTTCCGCCAGACCCGTTCGATAATCGCAGTGCAATTTTAGAAATTCGCGCGGGAACCGGAGGTGATGAGTCCTCACTTTTTGCAGGCGATTTATTCCGTATGTACAGAGCATATTTGGAAAGCAAAGGTTTTAAGGTTGAGGTTACAGATATTAGCGAGGGAACGGTTGGCGGGTTTAAGGAAATTTGCCTGTTCGTCAGCGGCACGGATGCTTACGGTGTTTTGAAATTTGAAAGCGGAGCGCACAGAGTTCAGCGCGTTCCCGAAACAGAATCGCAAGGAAGAGTTCACACCTCTGCGGCAACCGTTGCGGTGATGCCTGAGGCGGAAGAGGTAGATATTGAAGTTCGCACGGAAGATTTGAAAGTAGATGTGTATCGAGCAAGCGGCGCGGGCGGTCAATACATAAACAAAACGGATTCGGCGGTGCGCATAACCCACATACCGAGCGGAGTTGTGGTTGCCTGCCAAACCGAACGCAGTCAAATTCAAAACCGTTCAAAAGCGATGGAACTTTTGCGCTCCCGTCTTTTAGACCACGCAATTAGCGAAAAACAGAAAAAAGAATCCGCAGAACGAAAATCACTTGTAGGCTCAGGCGACCGAAGTGATAAAATTCGCACCTACAACTTTCCGCAAAATCGCGTAACCGACCATCGCATAAATTTAACGCTTTATTCACTCGATAAAATTATAGCGGGCAATTTGCAAGAAATTATAGATGCTTTGCACTTGGCAGATGCACAGAGCAAACTCGGCAATGCTTAAAAAATTTGGAAAATATGCACTTATATTTATAGCGGCGTTTGCGATAAATGCGGCATTTTTTTTGGCGGTGCCGGTTTTGAATGTGCTGTTTTTTTCAAAGGAATATGCGGAAAAAGAGAGGGAACAAATTTTGCAATATGAAGTTGAACTTTTGGTGAAAGAACAAAAAAAAGAAACTCCGCAAAAACAAATTCGAGAGATCACCCGCAATAATAAATTCAACCCTAATCAAACGCAAAACGCACTCGCAAAGGGAATAAAAGGCTTTTCTATGGATTTATCTCTCGCAGGTGCAGGCGAAAGCGGAGTATCGGCAGGCACGGGCGGAGTTTCAATAGGCAGCGGGGGAATGGGAAATGCAATTTACAACGCAGAAGAAGTTGAAGTTGAGGCAAAAGTTTTAAGAGAAGTTCCCGTAAAATATCCCGAACAGGCAAAAAAACGAGGCATTGCAGGCTATGCCAAAATATATATGGTTATTGACCAAAACGGAACCGTATCGGAGGCATTTGCCACAGTCGTTGAACCGCAGGGATTTGGTTTTGAGCGGGAGGCATTAAATGCAATTCGGCAGTATAAATTTTCACCCGCATTAGTTGGCGGCGTGCCCGTTGCACAAAGATTTACAAAGGAGTTCCGATTTGTTCCTTAAACTCTTTCACCCGTTTTTCGTCTTTGCACTGCAAGCGGCATTCTCATTTTCTTTTGCCACACCCGATTACTTTAAGCAGGCAAACGAACTTTACGATTTGGGTAAATATCGCGAGGCAGTGCCAATTTACCGTGCCGCAATAAAAGAAGGGCAACTCGAACCATATTCTTGGTTTAATTTGGGTAACGCTCTCATTCACTTAAAACAGAACCACATTGCGGTAACCGCATATAAACGCTCAATTGAACTTGCACCGCATTTTGCAAAGCCTTGGATACTGCTCGGCGATATATCTTATACTTACGGTGATTACGGACAATCCGTAGCATATTACAAACGAGCACTTGAACTCGGCGAAAAAAGCGAACATTTGCATTATGCGTTGGCTTCTGCATTTTTGAATTTGCAAGATTATATTTCTGCCGAGAGATATTTTGAACAGGTTATAAACGAAAATCCCGACAGGCAAGAGGCGTGGTTTGGGCTTGCACAGTGCGCTCAAAAAATTTACGATTACGAACAGGCGGCAAACATTTTACAAACGGCAATTCAAAAAACCGTATCCGTTTCGCCAGACTTGTATTACACGCTCGCTTATTATTATCTGCAACAAAACAATGTGAAACAGGCAACTCTTGCGATGGAAAACGGCTTATATTTGGATTCCAAAAATTACTCGGCACGCAGGTATCTCGCTCAATTATATTTGGAAAACTCCTCACCTTGGATGGCAATTTTCACCCTTGAACAAGGAATATCCGCAGGCAAGGGCATCGGTGAATTGGAGATGGATTTAGCCGAAATTTACTTTAAGCAAAATCGCTTAGACGAGGCGCTTGCGCATTATCAAAAGGCATTACTCGCAGGCAATTCGCTTGCGAGAATAGGCATTGAGAATGTTAATTCAATCAATCATCAACCTTAATCATTTCAATTCTGCGGTTTAACTCCCGCCCGTCTTTGGTCTTGTTATCCGCAACGGGAACATCGGGTCCGTAGCCGATTGCACGCATTCTGCTCAACTTAACGCCTTTGGTAGCGAGGTAGCCCACCACAGCCTTTGCTCTGCGTTCGGAGAGTTCTTGATTCGCCTGTGCTTTACCCTGATTATCGGTGTGTCCCTGAATCTCAATTTTCACATTCGGGGCGGCATTCAACTGTTCGGCAACACCATCGAGAACTTTCTTTGCATTTGGAGTTAAAGTCGCATTTCCGCTACCAAAAGTCACACCTTTTAACTCAACTTTTTCTTCAATGGGTGGAGGCTCGCAACCGTCGAATTTAGCCGTGCCGGGCACATTGGGGCATTTGTCAATTCCCGTGCAGACTTTTGCAAATTTCTTTAACTGACCGCTTGCGGCAACCCATTCATCGCAAATACCGTCGCCATCAACATCGGGTTCGGGTTCAACGGCTTTGGGACATCCGTCTTTGCCCTCACCTGCCTCAGCAGGGCATTTATCTATTCCCGTGCAGATATCTTTAAATTCGCTCTGCAATTTCTTTTCGGTAACCCAAGCATCGCACACACCGTCTTGGTCGGGGTCAGGGTCGGGGAGCGGGCAACCGTTGTTATATTTTGGTCCCGACTCGGCAGGGCAAGCATCTATTCCTGCACATTGATCCTTGAATTGTATGGACAATTTCTTTTCCGCAACCCAAGAATCGCACACACCGTCACCGTCCGGATCCGGATCGTCCCAAGGGCAGCCCTTGTTCTCTTTTACACCAGCCTCACCCGGGCACTCGTCATAACCTTTACATATTTTTGCAAACTTTGCAAACTGACCTTTCTGCGAAACCCAAGGATCGCATATTCCGTCACCGTCATTATCGGGATTATCTGTCGGGCAACCGTCATCTTCCAATTCCCCTTTCTTGTTCGGGCACTTATCTATACCTTTGCAAACAGAGGCATATTTCTTTAACTGACCTTTTTCGGCGACCCAAGCATCACAAACTCCATCGTCATCGGCATCAGGCTCGGCGGCGGGGCAACCGTCATTTTCCAAATCACCTTCCTGATTCGGACATTGGTCTATGCCTTCGCAAACACTTGCATAGTAATCATCAAGTCCCTTTTCGCTCACCCACGCATCGCACACCTCATCACCGTCTTTATCCGGATCGGGTGCGGGGCAACCCTTATTCCATTTTGGACCAGACTCTTCGGGGCATTCGTCTTTGTCATCCGAAACACCATCTCCGTCTAAGTCCTGAGTGAGAACAAAAATTTTGAATGTCAATCCGCCAAAAACGGCATACTTCGGCACAAGCGCTGCATTGAATTGAGCGTATTTTTGATAACCGTTATCGGTTTTTCCGCCGAGAGGCACCGTTAAATTGTCTATATATTTATCCTCATCGCCGAGCAGCATTTGAAAGCCGAGTTGCAAATCTACCTTTTCATTAAAATGTAATGCCGTGCCGAGAGAAAGCGTTGAAAGTCCGGCATAATCTTCAACAGATTCTCCATTCTCTGTAAGTTTAGGGAAGGCGTTTGGCATATCCATATAATATTCGCCGAACAGCGATATAAATTCGGATGGAGTCCATTCCGTTGCAACGCTTATATTTTGAACCTTAGGGTATCTGCTACTCCATTCTCCCAAAGTCATTCTGTAGCCGTAGTTAAAGTGGAACAAAAGCGGAAGTTCTTTGCTCGTTTTGTTTAAGTCTAGGGTAACGGCAACCCCGAATTTCATCATTGAACCGTTATTTGTATATGTGCTTGCACCGCCCGCAATCGGGTATTTGCCTATAGAATCATCACTGCCAACAAGTGCCAAATACGAGGGGTCTCTCACCCAAAGTCCGTAATTATCGGTTCTCCCCGTGCTTAAAACTCCTCCGAGGAGCAAAGCCAAATCAATAGGAAAATCTTCAAACGGTGCACGAAATTTCGTCAAAATTTGCAAATTTCCCTGACCCGATGCACTCAAATTATCGGTATCCACCAAATTAGCACCGTTATCTATCTTCAAAAATTCACCGTAAATCGGCAGGGAAATACCAAAATCAAAGAAATCCGAAAGACCGAGTGAAATAAACGGATAAGCGTTTATGCCTACATAACTGCTTATGGGTAATGCCGCACAGGAATTAGCAAGCGGGTCTCCGCCGTATTGTGCATTTTGCGGAGCGCAGATTCTTCCGTTTTGAACCAAGTCATATAAGCCTGCACCTTCGGCAAAAAAGCCCACACCGAACCGTCCGTGTCCGAGAGTTTGTGCACTCTGCGTTTTATGAACTCCGTTTTGTCCGTAAAAATTGAGATTTCCGTCGTTTGCAAATGCGGAAAGTGTGAGGAACAACGCGGCTATTACCGCGAGTTTCAAGCGAGAACGAACAATGCGGTTATTATCGCGAGTTTCAAGTGAGTGCGAACACCGAGTGGAAACGAATGCAGATACTGTTTTGGAAGAAAAAATACAAGCCATTGTATAAATATAGTAATTTTCAGAAGAACTCCACAAAAACTTATTTCATAAAACAAGGAGTTCTTCTGAAACGACGGCAATAAGTATAGCCGCCCACTTGTAAAAAAATTGAGATAATCTGTATGAATAATGGCGGCAACCGCTTAAATTTGCATAAAAACACGGTTGCCAATGTCGCTTAGCAGGATATGACGACCTCTTAACGAGTTCTTCATATCCTGCTATAAAAAATATTGTAAAGTAGCCAAAATTTCTTTCTAAATTGTTATTGTGAAAAAAAGTGTGATATTCAAAGCGATTTTTCTGCAAATCAGCATAATTATGCACTTTTTTGCATACACAGAAACGCAGGCACAAAACATTCCCGTTATACTCGGCGGAGTTTTGGAAACAGGTTCGGGACTTTTGGAAGGCGATAATTACGGCACGGGCATTGTGAGAATTACCCCTTTTGCAGGTGTGTGGCTGAACGGACTCGGTTTTGCACGCTTGGGATTTAGCGTTGGAAGTCAAGAAAACAAAGATTCCCTCGAAGCGGTTTCAAAAGAATTCAGGAGATTCGATTTTTCCGCACAACTCGGCGTTTCAATGATAGGAGCAGAACGCCCGTATATCGCGGTTTCATACATCCGCAGTCGAGAATTTGCACCGCTCGGCGATTCAAATTGGAACGAATGGGGGCTTGGCATTGGACACAGATTTACGCTTTCACCTTACGCGGCTATTGTGATTGAGGCGGAACACCGCTGGATTATGGAGCATTACGACCCCGTTCTAAACGAAAATATTTCGGGAACAAGGTTGCAGATGAACTTCGGGCTGGTGGTGTATCCTTATTGAGTTTTTTTGGTGCGCTCTATCCACACCGCGTTCCCTTGTTAAAGAACTCGGCGTTGCGAGGTGGGGTATAGGGTGTGGCGTGTAGGGCGTGGAGAAACTTGGCAGTGCAGGTTGGGGAAAAAAGGAGAAGGGAGAGTAAAGAGTAGAGAAGGGAGAAGGGGAGTTGAAAGTTAAAAGTGTAAAGTTATTACTCTCTCTACTCTCTACTCTTTACACTTTCAACTCTTAACTAAAGTTCCCTCTGCTTTCTGCCGATAACCATATAAAGCATTGAAGACAGGAGAATTTATGGATATAGAGCAAATTGCAGGCGTTGCAACGGCACAAAAAGCGGCAGAAACCGGTTCGGCAGTCGGAACCGCTGTACTTAAATTGGCTCAAGAGGCGGGAGAGCAGCAAGCACTTTCGCTTTTACAAGCACTCCCGCAATCTCCTTCTATCGGAGG
>BNUP01000045.1 GCA_025997455.1 Fibrobacterales bacterium
AGCGAGTCAATACTGCTTTGTAGTTCCCGTATGGTTTGCCTTTCGTTTACATATATGGTGTCTATTGTGTGAATTGTGTCTTTTGCGGTGTCGCAAACTGCTTGCACATTCTTGTTTTCAATTTCGACATTTTCCGTTGTGGGGTTTTGAGTCTGCATAGTCGGGGCAGTTGGAGCACAAGAGGCGAGAAATGCAATTGCAAGTAAAAAAAATAAACGGAACATTTGGGTAAGGTAGTTATTTTTCACTCAGCAGTGCAGGGTGGGGTGTGGAAAACTCGGCGGTGCGAGGTGGGGTATGGGGTGTGGCGTGTAGGGTGTGGAGAAACTTGGCAGTGCAGGTTGGGAAAAAAGGAGAAGGGAGAGGATACACCCCATACCCCACTTTTTCTACCTTCCCCCTTATGCGAGTTCTTGTTCTTAATTGCGGGTCGTCTTCGGTGAAGTTTGCCGTGTTCAATACAGCCACGGGAACAGCGACCGTAAGCGGAATGGTAGAGGAAATCGGCAACGCCGCAAAATTCAAAGCAAAGTATGCCGAGACCAAAACTCAAAAAAGTATAGATGCACCCAACCATCAACACGCACTCGTCGAAATACAGAACTTTCTAAAAGAAATCGGGGAAGATCAAGACATCTCCGCTATCGGGCATAGAGTGGTTCACGGCTGTGAAGAATTTGCAAATTCCGTGTTAATAACCCCTGCCGTATTAAAAGCCGTTGAGGAATGCTCTGCACTCGCACCGCTCCACAATCCGCCAAACCTTCAGGGCATAGCCGCCGCAAGAAAAAATTTCCCGACTCTCCCGCAAGTCGCAGTATTCGATACCGCATTTCACCAAACAATTCCAAAACACGCTTTTCTCTATGCACTGCCGTATCAATTATACACAGACCAGAAAGTTCGCAAATACGGATTTCACGGTTCATCGCACCGATTTGTCGCACGCGAAACGGCAAAAATACTCGGTAAAGATTCCAAAGAACTCTGCTTGATAATTGCACATTTGGGAAACGGTTGCTCGGCAACCGCCGTTAAATTCGGGGAGTCGGCAGATACAACTATGGGCTTAACTCCGCTCGAAGGAATTGCAATGGGAACTCGCAGCGGCAGCATTGACCCCGGCATTTTATTTTACCTCAACAAAACGCTAAATTACGACTTTGACCGCCTGAACAAATTATTGAACAAAGAAAGCGGTCTGCTCGGACTTTCGGGAATATCAAGCGATATGCGAACCGTTTTGGAAATAGCAGGTTATGCTCCTCCGTCATCTGTGCAAACGGAAGATTGCAACGCAGATTCGGAACTGCAAGAGCGGGCAAAAATTGCAGTTGAAGTTTTCTGTTATCGATTGGCAAAGGAAATTTCCTCGCTTGCCGCCGCGTTGCCGAAAATTGATGCACTCGTTTTCACGGGCGGAATAGGCGAAAACAGCAAGTTTGTGCGAGAAAAAGCATTGTCGCATTTGGGAATATTCGGATTCACAAAAGAAGGGGAATTTCAAAACGGAAAACCGCAAGTGTTAGTTGTTCCCACAAACGAAGAATTGTTAATAGCCCAAGACACCGAAAAAGTTGTCAATAATCTCTGATTAACCTCGTTTATGAGAATCTCTATTAACCTAATAAATGGTTGATAGAGGTTCTCTAAGCGACTCTTATATCAGTCGGCAGTTTCCCTATACTTTGCCTGCAACCTGAACTTATTCGGCAATATTTGCCAACTTGCAACCGCCCCATGAATACGAACGGTGGGTTCTAACTCATCCGAATCTTCTATTGAAAACCGTGAAAACTCTATGTATAAATTTATATCGGATTCGCTCAATTTTGAAAGAAAATCCTTTCCGCCCGAAACCTCAACATCTGCCCCCGAAGGCGAAAGCGAATAAATCTCTCTGTCAAAACTTCCTATTAAGCGAATCGGGACATTCGAGAAAATTTTATGGTCTAAGGGTTCAACTTGGAACTTCACAAAAACTGAAGAATCGGACACATCGACAATTGACGGAAGTGAAGACAAATCCAAAGGAACGGAAATAGCGTTGTTCCATTTTAAATCCGTAAAATTCTCATTCTTAGTTTGAATACTTTTCACATTTGCAACGACATTTCTCGCACCGGAAATAAAAACCGAATCGGGTGAAACGGAGGATGCTCCCAAAAATGTAAAACCGGGTGCGGCACTCAAATTCACATTTGAAAAAACTGCGACCTTCTGCGAAATTTTAGCATCTAACTCCATATTTATGGGAGCAATTTGCCTAAGCCGCAACAACTTAACGCCCGGAAATGCGGGTGCGACAAAATTCAATTGATTACCGTCAATTCGCGAAAATCCAAGCGGCATATCTTTTAAGTCGAGTTCAAGTCTCGTGGTGTTGCTCGCTTTTAAATGCATAAGGTCTATTGCCCTGCCTTCCAACTGCACCGAAACTTGAGAGGGCAGAGGATATACCAAAGCCATATTGTCCTGCAAATTCAAAAGCCGCAGAGGCAGTTCAACATCTGTTCTCGCCTCGTCTCGCGACACAACCCCAAACCAAATAACGCACCCGCAGAGGAACGCTAAAAGTTTAGGGCTGTGCAATGAAACAAAAGTTGTCCAAGATTCAGGCATTTACCCCCAACTTTTTGTTATACCCGCTAAGGGAATCCACCGCATTAGTTAAAATGTGTATAAAATCCTGTGCACCGGCGGTCTTTAATTCCTCTGCATCTTTTGGGTTGCCTGCCACAATGCGAATAATGTTCGGAAATTCCTTTTCGAGGACGGGGAAAATTTCCTTTGCGAGAGGTAAGTATTCGTCGTCTTTAGAGCACAGAACAACAATTTGCGGATTGCTCTTTTTAACGAGTTCAATACCTGCGGCAACATCGGGAATACCGTTGGTGTCTATTGTTTCGTAACCTGCGCAACCGAAGAAATTTTTGGTGAAAGTAGCCCGCGCCAAACGCATAGCCAAATCACCGGCAGTCCAGAGGAACACCTTTGGAGCACTGCCTGTTTTTTTCGCAAAGGATTCGGTTTGCAAACGCAAGTTTTCAAACACTTCCGCACCGCGCCTAATGGAGAGGCGTTCCGCAACGGTTTCGCCCGTGCCGCCTAAGTTTGCAAGGTTTGGGTTCGTAACCTTTGCTCCGTCGCTTTTTACAATTTTATCGCTCACCCTTTCGAGTAAATTCGGATATTGATTTGTGCCGAGAAACACATCGCGCCTTTGAGAGATAAGTTTATCCCTTTTGCTTTGAGTTTCGGCAATTGCCTTTTGCACGGTTCCGCTCAACAAATTCGCAAGCAAACCGCCCGCCGCATCAATTTTCTTAAATGACTCGTATGACTTTTCCACGAGAGCGGCTGTTAAATTCTCTATATAATAAGAACCTGCAGACGGGTCTATTAAGCGGTTAAAGCCTACTTCATTTTTTAAGAGCAACTGCACATTTCGTGCAATGCGTGTGCTGAACTCATCTGGAGTGCGGAAAGACACATCGTAAGGATTAACGGTGATTGCATCTGCTCCGCCGATTGCCGCACTCATAGTTTCTGTGGTTGCACGGAGCATATTGACATTCGGGTCAAAAACCGTCACATTCCAAAGCGAAGTTTCTGCGTGAATTTTTGCAGTGCCAACTACGCCGTATTGCTTTAACACATTTGCCCACAACACACGGAAGGCGCGAATCTTTGCAATTTCAAAGAAATAATTTGAACCTACGCTGAAACTGAAATTTATCTGTGATGCCGCTTGTTCCGCGGTGAGACCTTCATCTGTGAGTGCGTTCAAATATTCCACGCCTGCGGCAAGTGCAATGCTCAATTCCTGCACAATATCGGCGGCGGCGTTGTGATAAGGCGAACCCTGAACGGTTATAGCGGCAACACTCGGTAAATTTTCAACTGCAAATTTCGCAACTTCTGCGGCGCTTTTCAAAATTTCATTTTTTGCAAGTGCGATTTTTCCCGACCTTGCCAACTCGGCAAGCGGGTCGAACAAAATTCCGCCCTTCACTTTTTTAGAGTCTGCCCCTGCGGCTTTCGCCGCACCTGCTAGTAATTCTATCGCTTGTTTTCCCCGTGCACCCCAATTCAAATAAACTGGAGTTTTTGTTAAATCAATGCCTGCAACGAGTGCGTTAAAATCTGCCTCGCTCTGAACATTTTGCCCGCGCAGCACACCGCATTTCGCACAAATTCTGCTTTTGAAAATCAGAGCATTTGCACCCCGTTCCAAATTATGCTTAGCCGCCGCATTAGCCGCCGCCACGCTTTCCTCAAAAATTTCCGCACGCACTTCCCAATCGTTATCCGTGGTTTTTGTTCCGCGCACAAAAGGAAATTCACCCGGCAAACTCTCTAAAAGCCAAGAAATTTTCTCTAAATCACCTTGTCTGTAATATGGTCGAACGGCAATGCCTTCTAATGTTTTCCAAACTAATTTTTTCTCATAATCCGCACCTTTAAGGTCGGTTTGAATAACGGCTTCCCACTCTTCTGTTGCAATTTCGGGAAACTCCGCAAATAACTTTTCTTGGCTCATAATGTCCTCTTTTGGTTTGGTATGGGGAAAGGTAGAAAGTTTGCAATGCGGCGTTGCAAGGGTATAGGGTATGGGGTGTGGGGTGTGGGGGTTAAAAGTTGAAAGTGTAAAGAGTAAAGAGTAGAGTTTGTAGGGGCGTGGTTTTTAACCCGCCCTTTTAGGTTTGTAGGGGCGGGTTTTAATAAGCATATCTGCCCTATTAAAAAGAAACCTGAGATAATCTGTATATACAATGGCAGAAAACTACTCAAATTTGCATAAAAAACTATAGTTCGCCCATGTCGCTTGGTAACCTCTACCAACCTCTTAGGAGGTTAATAGAGGTTACCTTTACTCAATCGGTTCAGGCGGGGCGTAATCCTTGTTCAAGTATTGCACTTTGTAGGTTTTTGCGAGCAGGTCTAAGTAATTCTTTATTGCAATTTGGCGATTTTTCTCAGCCTCCACGCGGAGTATGTAGTCAATCTTAAGATCATAACTCTCAAATTTGCCGTCATTTTTTTCGGCGAGCATAAAGATTACAACTTTTCCGTTTTGCACAAACGGCTCGCTAATATCACCGACTTTTAGATTTTTTGCCGCTTTTTCAAAATCCGCACCTTGGTCTTTAGCGAGAAACCTATCCATCGCCCCGCCGTCTTTTTTAGCATTTTGGTCATCGCTGTATTGTGCGGCAAGCATTGCAAAACTCGCTCTCTTTGCACGAACTTGTGCCGCGTAGCCCTTCAAAATATCCTTTTTATCTTGAATCTCCTGTGCACTTTCGCCCTTTGCAATGTTGAGGATAATTCTGGCACCGCTTATGGAATCGCTCACAATTGCCTCGTCTTTGTGCTTTTCCCAATAATCGCGCTTTTCCTTATCCGTGGGGTCTTTCGGGTATGGAACTTTCTTTTCGAGTATTATATCCGCTAAGAGTTGATTCTCTATTTTTTTGCGAAATTCCTGTTCTGTTGAGCCTGATTTTTTGAGTTCCTGCTTAAAACTCGGAAATTGCAATTTGAATACTTTAATAAGAGAGTCGGTCTTTTTTGCATCGGCTTTGAGTCCCTGCTTTGCAATTTCGTTTTTGAGGAGTTCCTGACCTACCAAGTTGTCTATCACAGCCCATTTCAGTTGAGCCATCGCCTCCGGCGGAACTGCCCGACCTTGTGCCTGTGCCGTAGCGAGTTGCTTTACCAAACTATCAACTTTGCCTTGGCTTATGCCTACATTGCCGACTTTGATAACATCAAAATTGCTGCCTGAGAGGAGTTGTGCCTGCACGAATACAGCAAAAAACAGGGTAATTGCGAGCACGCGGAATGGATGAGAAAAAATTTTCATAGGAGGAAAGGTAGAAAATTACTCGGCGGTGCAGGAGTTGAAAGTGTAAAGTGAAAAGTTGAAAGTGGGGAAAAGGGAGATGGGATGTAGGGGTGGCATTTATGCCGCCCTTCCGTAGGGGCGACCATCGGTCGCCCGTTTAGCATTGCACGCAAGGATTGGTCGTCATTCCCACTTTATATGATATTCCAAACCTGCCGAGATAAAGCCGTCTGTGGTGGAGTTGCCTATAACGGTTGGCTCCGGAGCGGCATCACCGCTTGGCACAATAACATTTGAACGACCTCTATATACAAGTCCTGTGCGGATATCTATCGCATAATTGGTGAAAATTGCAGTGCGAACTCCAAGCGTAAGAGAAACTCCGCGATAATAATTTTCAAATTGGAATCGGTTATTGTAGTAATAGTCGGTGCCGGCGGAATGTATTGTTTCGTCTTTGAGCGAAATGTTTTCACTTAAAATGCTGTATAAAACGTCAAACGATGCGTGCGGTTTAATCTCAACATATTTATGCGGGAGAAAGGAATGCATAAGTTCAAATTCAAGCATAAATTCATAACGGTTAAAATACCAATAATCCAAATTATCGTAAATCGTTTGAGAATTATCGACTTTTACATTATGACTTGAATAGCGAACTCCAAATTCCAAGCCTATAAAATCGTAAATGGAGCCGCCTATATAAGCGGTAAAAAGCGGAGTGTCGTCTTTGATAAAAGACCAAGCACTGTTTGAGTCGTTATTCGTGGGTTCGCGGTAATTTTTAACTTTTGAGTTAAGTTTATTTTTATACCAAGAATTTGGAGTGAGCGGAATTTTTGCTCGGTTTAGTCCTGCGGAAATTCCAAACCAAAAATCGTTTTGAGGTTGTTTTGCAAAATATGCATCAGGTTCTTTTGCCATTTGTTCCCGTTCTGAATCGGTCAATCGTATTTGCGGACTTTTTCCAAACCAATCGTTTGCAATTTTTTTCAAAATTTCCGTGCTGTCCGCTTTATTAGGATAAACTATAAGCGGAAAATTAGCGATTTTTTGCGGTTCGTTTGCAGTTTCCGTAAAGAGTAAGAGCCAAAGTGTATCATTTCTAATGCTTGAGAAAATCAGTGATTTGTCTTTGAGTTCGCCGAGCCGCTTTGAAATGTGCTGGTTGCGGGGTTTTAAGTCGCTTGCGGCGAGGCGGGTGTCTAAATTTTTGTTCAGCCATTTTGCGTAGTTGGCGGCTATTGTGTCGCGCTCCCAATCGCCTGCATTGTAGCATTGCGGATTACCGATTTTTTCATTTTCATATCGCAAAAAAAAGCAGAGGTCGTTTGGCGATGCAAAGGGTTGCCCGTAATTCCAAATATAAAATTCTCCGTTTTGCCAAACGGTTGGCGTGGCGGCATATACGAATTGTTGCAACGCAAGGATAAAAAATGTAATTGCAAGAAATTTTTTCATTACTTTTCCAAACATTTTTCTACTGCATTTTTAATTGCATTTGTAAATATGTCTCTGTCTATAAAATTATTTTTAAGAGGGGTTTGGGAATCACTAATTCCGCTTTTTAAGGGAATCTGTTTTTTGTTATCCCATAGCGAAAATGATACGATTATCGAGAGGTTTTTGAACTTCTTTTTTTGGTTGAGTTCAACATTTGCTTTTGTGTAGTCGTAAAAATTTATAGGGTCGAGGTCGCCGCCTATTGTAAATTCGTGAATTATAAACAGGTAGTCTGGAACACTGCCGTTTGTGTCCGTTATTTCTACACCTTGTTCGGGGAATACGGTTTTTATAAAAATGGTTTTGTCTAACTTTTGAGTTTCTTTTGAAAATTTTTCTCTTGTATTTTTTGGAATTTGAACGGTATTATATTTTTTGCTTATTTGGTTAAAAATTATCGAGTCGCTCAAATTTTCTAGTTTGTTGTATATTGAATCATTTGGAATTGAAAGTGCATTTGAAAAGAAATCCGCTCTGGTTAGCATAAACGATTCGCCGAGCGGAACAAAGCCGATGGATTGATTTGCACTTGTCGGTGCGGAGTAGAGTTTGTGCGTTGCCGAAAAATTTTGAGTGCAAGAAAGGAAAGAGAGGGCAGCGAGCAACCAAGTGCGAGCGAGGGGGAGACTTCCCCCCTTATTATAAATTCTGATTAACTCATTACTAAACGCCATATTTCTCGCGGTAATCTGCGATTTTTGTTTTGTATTCGGGCGGGGCAATTTCCAAAATATCATCTATGGTTGAGATTGCGTGCGTTTCTATTCCGTATTTTTCACTAACCTCCCCAAGTGCACTTTTGCCGCTTGCCAATTTTTCGCGTCTGTCCATTGCCACGAGCAAACCCACAACTTTTGCGTTGCCGATGTTTGAAAAAATTCGCATTGTGTCTTCTATGGAAGTTCCTGCGGTTATGACATCTTCTATTATTACGACTTTTGTTAAAGTAGAAGAACCGCCGTTGTATGTGTTGCCGACTAACACTCCGCCTTCGCCGTGGTCTTTTATCTCTTTGCGGTTGTAGGTGAATGTGACTGCAATGCCGTATTTATTATCAATTGCCGTTGCCACACTTGCACATAATGGTATGCCTTTATATGCAGGTCCAAAAAGGTTGTCCGCTTTTCCTTTGAAATGTTCGTTGAATAATTCCGCATAACAGTTCGCCAAAATTGAAAGTCCGCGACCCGAACACACCGCACCCATATTCACAAAGTAGGGGCTTACGCGTCCGCTCTTTAATGTAAATTCGCCAAAGCGAAGTGCATTGCATTCCAATAAATGTGAAAGAATTTTACTCATTTTCTTTTGCTCGGATCGTCATCTGCGGATTTTGCATCCCATAAGGCTTTTACCGGGTCGTAGCCCTTGACTTTTGCCTCGCCTTCATCATACCATTCCGGGTTTCGTTTTGTTTTGTTGAACAGAACGAGGTTATAGACGAGGAAAATACACAGCACCACCGCCACGCCCTTTATGTTTTTCTTTGAGCCGAGAAACGCGGCAAGCAACAGCATAAACGCGGCTATCATACCGAAGTTATAGTGAGCGGTATAAAATTCCGAGAGAACATCTACCATCATGAACCTCCTACTTTTTTTCAATTAAAAGAGTTACGGTATACGGGTTTGGTAATGAATTCACCGAGCCGTAATCGCTTATTCTTATATAGAATTGGAGCGGAGTAGTTGGTGTATCGGTATCGCCCAAATGATTAATCGCATCTCTGTATATCAGTATCGGGTTTTTCTTTGTCACCGTAAAAGTTGTATCTCCTTTTGGTCCCTTTAACTCAACATTAAGAGAATCCGAACTTTCAAATGTCAGTATAAGAATATCTCTTCCCGTAAGTTCAAGTTTGTAAAAATCTTCGCCGTTAAAAGCGTTTCCGCCTATTTTGTGTTCTAAAACTCCTGCAAAAACAGATGTTATTTTGCCGCCAAAGTCTATGTTTGCGGCTGTCTCATAGGAGTTGTTGCTCTGTGTTTTTATATCGTCTAATATGCGGATAGTGTTATAGTAAAAGACTGCTCTTTTGGTGGTGTAGTCGTCATCGTTCTTTACGCCTGCAAACACGATTGAATCCGTAGTATTTTGTTCAAAATATTTTAAGCCGCTAAGCGTTGAATCGTAGTTGCCGACAAAACGAAGTTCGGAATTTGGCAATTTCGTTAAAGTAGGCAGAGAAACGCTGTCTATTGAGGTTATTTTTGAATCAAATTTTACGCTCAGCGTATCGAACGGCGAAATGTTGATAGGCGGAGTTATGTTATTTGTTATCTCGGCGGGCGAACCGTCTTGGGAACCGCAGGCAAAAAAAACACTGGCGGCAAAAGCGGGAACTAAAAAGAGTTTTTTCATAGGGGGGAAGGTAGAAACTTTGCAATGCAGGGGTATGGGGTGTAGGGTGTGGTGGGGAGAAAGGAATTGTAGGGGCGTGGTTTTTAACCCGCCCTTTTAGAATTGCAAGAGTTGAAAGTTAAAAGTGTAAAGTTATTACTCTTTACTCTCTACTCTTTCAACTTTACACTTTTTCTACCTTCCCCCTCGTGCTTGCCGACAAATTAGACCTCTCACCTTCGCCTTTTGAACTGCGAAAACGCGAGATTTTACGGGAATTGCACAACGCCGATATTTTAGACCTTACCATATCCTCGCCGATGCAAGCGGGTTTAACTTTCGACATAACCGAAGATTTGCAATATTTGGCAAAGCACTCCGAATGGCAGTTTCAAGCACCGGACGCCTGCGGGCAGTTATATTTACGAGGAGCAATTGCGAACTACTCGAATAATGTAATCTCCGAAGAACTCTCAAAAATTTTATCTTGTAAAACAAGGAGTTCTTCAGAGCCTACTGATATTTTCATAACGGCATCATCTTCAGAGTCTTATTCCGCACTTTTCAAAGTGTTCTGCGAAAAGGGAGACTGCATTTTAACACCAAACCCCGGCTACCCGCTAATTGACACACTCGCCGAACTCGCAGACTTAAAAATACATCCATATTTTTTGAAACACTCCGCCGTGCCCGCCGAATGGAAAATTGACCTCAATTCCTTAGACTCCATTCCGCCAAACACAAAAATACTTCTGCTAATCGCTCCGCACAATCCAACGGGACACTCCCCGTCCAAAACCGAATGGAATTATATAATCAATTTTTGCGAAAAGCATAATTTGGTACTTATAGTTGATGAGGTTTTTGCCGCATATTCCAACAGAAACATAGAAACGCAGAAACTCACAGACTCGACTATCCCCATATTCTTCTTAAACGGCATCTCCAAATCCGCAGGCTTACCGCATATAAAAGTCGGTTGGATTTGTGCACAAGTTCCCGCTCAAAAAGAACACGACATTTACAACGCTTTGGAATTTGTATTAGATTCGCAACTGAACTGTTCATCTTTAAGCCAAGCACTCACCGCACGAGTTTTGCCCAAAGTAGCAGATTTTCAAAACAAGGTTCGAGAACGCATAAAAATAAACAGAGAAATAATTGCAAATTCTAAGTTGCAAATTCTAAATGCCGTGCAAGCCGAAATTATACCTTCACAAGGCGGTTGGTATCAGCCGATTTATTTTCCCGAACAAGACGATATTGAACTGTGCCTATCGCTTTTAAAAGAAAAGTACATTTTAACCAATCCAGGATTTCTGTTCGATTTTCCCGACGGATGGCTTGTGCTCTCCCTATTGCAAAACCCCGCACGCCTCATCAAGTTTTTCGAGTGCATTTGACACATCTTCCTCGGAGATTATCAGAGGCGGCAAAAGTCGCAGAACATCGGCACCTGCCCGCAGAACGAGCAGTCCTTTTTCACGGCATGCATTTATTAAATCCGCAACGGGCTTTTCCACGGGAACGCCAAGCAACAAACCTTCTCCGCGAACTTCACCTATCCACGAATATTTTTTTGCAAGTTCCGCCAAACCATTCTTTAATTGCTCCGACCGAGCCTGAACGCTCTTCAAAAAATCCGGTTTTGAAATTTCCTCTGCAACCGCCAAACCGAGTGTGCACGCAAGCGGATTTCCGCCAAAAGTCGTTCCGTGGTCGCCCGGCTTTAGAATTTCTGCAATTTTATTTTTCATCAACACGGCACCGAGCGGCAAACCGCCGCCTATCGCCTTAGCCCAAGTTGTTATATCCGCGTTTATTCCGTATAATTCCGCCGCACTAAATGCACCGCATCTGCCCATTCCCGCTTGAATTTCATCTGCAATTACAAGAAATCCGAATTTTGCAGCAAGTTCATTTATCGCATTTATAAATTCCTTTGACGGAGTTAAAATTCCGCCTTCCGCAACTATGGGTTCTAAAATTATCGCGGCAGTTTTTTCACCGACTGATTTTTTTAAAGCGTCCGCATTATTCCATTCGATATGCGAAAAATCACTCAACATTTTTCCAAAACCCGCTTGCAATTTAGGCTGACCTGTTGCGGAGAGTGCACCGTAAGTCCTTCCGTGAAAACCGTTCAAAAAGGAAATTATCTCCGTGCGGTTTTCTCCTTTTTGTGCAAAATATTTTCTTGCAAATTTTATGGCAGCCTCGTTTGCCTCCGTGCCTGAATTACAAAAAAATGCCTTCCCCGAAAAGTAGTTGTTCGTGGTTGCCCCGTCCGTCTCTCCAAATTTCATCAGCGAAAGCATTTTCTCTGCTAACTTTATTTGCGGTTCGTTCGGGAACAAATTTGAAATGTGAAAAAATTTTTCGCTCTGTTCTTTTAATGCATTGAGCAGTGCAGGGTGTCTGTGCCCAAGTGCATTAACGGAAATTCCGCTTGCAAAATCCAAATATGCTTTTCCCTTTGCATCGTAAAGATAAACGCCTTCACCCTTAACAAAATCAAGTGCAGATTTCGCATAAAGCGGAGCGATAACGCTGCTGTCCTGCTCTAAAAAATTCATAGCAAATCCTCAACTTTTTTACACAAAAGTTCAGCCTCATCTTTGGTCGGCGCCTCCGAGATTACACGAATAACGGGTTCCGTATTTGATGCACGAATATGCACAAAACACTTTCCTTTACCGAGCCACAAACCATCTCTATTATCAACAGTCCAACCTTCAAATAATTTTTCAATTTTTTGCAACACTTCTGCAACTGCACCCGATAACTCGAATTTCTTTTTCAGCATTGTGTAAGAGGGGTGCAACTTCACCCAATTCGAAATTGTGGAGTTATGCCGAGCGAGATAATCCAAAACGAGAGCAACAGAAACGAGCGAATCTCTGCCGTAATGCAAAGCGGGTAAAATCACTCCGCCGTTGCCTTCACCGCCTACAACACCGCCGTGCTCCATCATATTGAGCGATACATTTACTTCACCGACTTTTGTGCGGTGGCATTTAACACCGAATTTTTCAGCCAAATCTTCACTCATCCGCGAGGTTGAAAGATTTACGGATACATCTTTTTTTTCTCTTTCCAAAACGCTTTCTACCGCTATTGCAAGCGTATATTCCTCACCAATTGCCTTGCCGTTCTCATCGACTATTGCACATCTGTCCGCATCGGGATCAAGTGCAAAACCAACCGCACATTTATTTTCAAAAACCGCTTTTTCCAAGTCGCCCAAATTTTCCGCCAACGGCTCAGCACCCCTTGGAAATGTTCCGTTCGGCGTGCAATGTATCGGCACAACTTCGCAATTTAACGCCTTCAAAAGTTCGGGCAAAATAAACGACCCCGCACCATTTACCGCATCTAAAGCAACTTTGAATCTCTTCGCCTTTATCGCGGGAACATCCACAAACGGCAAGGCAGTTGTTAAATCTATATGAATTTTATTGCCGTTTTGCAAGTTCTCTTTTTTACCTACGCTTGCATAATTTGCCCAAGTAAACTCCGCTTTATCTGCCTTTGCAAAAATTGCATCCGCCTCTTTTGGACTCGGAAAAATACCTTTTGAATTGAGAAATTTTAAGGCGTTCCATTCGAGCGGGTTGTGGCTTGCCGTAATGATAATTCCGCCATCCGCTTTGCAATGTTCCACCAATAATTCAACGGTCGGCGTGGTTGCAAGTCCGCAGTAAATAACTTCCACACCCGCAAGTCGGCACACTCCGCAAACCAAGTCTGCAATTGCCTCACCTGTCGGTCTTGAATCCCGTCCGAGAACTATTTTTTTTGCATTAAAAAATTCCAAAAATGCTTTTGTATGCAAAGCGATCACTTCGGGCGAAAGCGTTTCACCTACTATGCCCCGAATACCTGAAATTGAACGCATTAACTTCATGTAGTAAATTTAGAAAAATTCCATCCTAATCATAGAGAATCTCTAAAGGAAACCTCTAAAAACTCCCTTTGTAACACAATTCCACAGATTTGAGTTTTTAGAGACGACGGCGATACTGCGAGCATTCGCCGCAGGATGACATTATCATCATAAAAACGCAGTTCGCCCATGTCGGTTGGTAACCTCTACCAACCTCTTAGGAGGTTAATAGAGGTTACCTAAAAATTCTCTGCGTAATTCAAATTCCTCAAAATTATTTTTTAACTAATTCAACATTAAATGCTGTGCTCTGCTGATCAAATATTTGCAATCTTCAATATCGCTGTAACTCTTTTCGAGTTCGCGGTAAAATTTTCGTGCATCTTGAATTTTATCCTGCGATAACAACACGCTGATTAAATAAACATAAGCCTTTGCCAAGCGAACCGTTGAATAATTATTCTTGTTATCCATTATGCCGTATAGCCACGCAAGTGCGGTGTACATGTGGTCATCTATATCTATATCTTTGAGTGCAAATTTGCACATCATAAAATTGCTGACAACTATATCAAAACCATCGGTGGTCTGTTGCTCGCTCATGTGTTTTAAGTTGAACTCGTTCAAAAGCCACGAAAGGTAAGCCGAACTCTTCTCCCGCGGCATACGGAAAAACGATTCCTCTCCAGCACCGCTGTAACTCATCGCAAGATTGCGCCGCAGAGCCGCCGTATTTGAAAGTCTCGCCCTATTTTCCTGTGTGAGGTGCGACTCAAAACGCCCTTCGGGAAAAACTATGGTGAACCAATCTAATCTGGTTGAGGCATAAAAGCACTTGGGGCAAACCGCCACCTGATAACAGGAAAAATCAACGGAATTAGGGTCGGGTTCCGCGGGTTCAAAAATGGGAACAATCTCACTGTCACTCCACGCTTGCCGATAATAAGACTCGTCTATCATAAAGCCCGACACATTCTCATAAGAGCACAGCGGGCATATCATTTTGAGCGAACGAAAATGACCCTTACCCTCAGACAAGCGGAAAAAAGTCCTCGCAAGGTCGGGATTTATCTCGTGAAAATCGCGCTCAAAATCAATAATGGAATCATAAACTAAAAATGTTGGATTTTTTGAAAGTTGCTCGCGCACTTCGTCAGAACCGCCGAGAAATGCAATCTTTCTGCTGTCTTTTTGCAACTGTTCGTGAAGATTTTTGAAAAACTGCAAAGCCGCGCCATCGATTTTAGCCGTTTGCCGAAAATCAAAAGCCATATCGAGTTTAGAGTCCTTTATCTCGTCGGCAAAGAACAATTTCTCTTTTATCACCTGTGCAGATGTGAATTCGGCTCCCGCCTCATAGCAAACATAGTGCCCTCGAACTTGCTTTGGCAAACTCATATTGGTGGGGAAGGTAGAAAAACTTCAAACTTACCGTTGCTCGCAATTGACGAATAATCCTCATATATGTGGTGCAAGGGTAAGCCTTCCAAGGGTGAACCTTCGGTGAAAAACAGCGAAGTCTCACCTGCAAGCGTGGAGAATTTACCGCCCGCCTCCGAGAAAATCACGGGGTAAGGAGCAATATCCCACAGCGAAACAACAGGGTCAGACATAATTTCCGCACGCCCGCAAGCCACCAAATAATAGCCGTAGCAGTCGCCCCACCCGCGATATAACTGTGCTCCTTTGCGAAGTTTAGAGAACCAGTCCCCGTAGCCCTTGTCTTCCATCGTGTTTATTGTGCCCGAAAGAACGAGGGAATCTGCGAGTTTTGCGGTATTTGAAGTGAAAATTCTCTTGCCGTCTCTAAATGCTCCTCCGCCTTTAATTGCCCAAATTTTACTGTTGAGTGCAGGCAGTTGTATCAACCCTGCAATGGAGACTCCCTTGTGCACTATTGCGATGAGTGTGCCGAACAGGGGAACCGTATGTATAAACGCTTTTGTCCCGTCTATAGGGTCAATAACCCACTGATATTCGCTCTGTTTGTTGTTTATATTTTCCCCGAATTCCTCCCCGATAAATCCCCATTCCGGCGTTTCTTTTAACGCAAATTCCCGCACCGCCTCCTCTGCCTTTTTATCCGCAATTGTCACGGGGGTAGAATCGACTTTCCACTCAACGCTAAAAGACGAATTCCAATATTTGAGTATCTCCGCTTGAGCCAAATCTCCGGCTCGGAGCAAAAGCGATTCGATGTATTTAATGTCGAGATTTGAGGGCACTAGGGGAAGGTAGAAAAAGTGTAAAGTGTAAAGTGGAGAGTTGAAAGTTGAAGGGAAGTGTGGAGTAGAGTTTGTAGGGGCGTGGTTTTTAATCCGCCCGTATCATTGTAGGAGCGAATAGTATTCGCCCGTTAGCATTGCAGGTTGAGTATCCGTCACCAGCGAGCCATAGGCGAAGCAATCCATAAAGATTGATATTTGGGGGCGTTCTATCTGTATAAACAATGGCGGCAATGCAAAATTTCTACATTTCCCCCTATGCCGCTAAAAAAGTCTGTCAAATATAAAACGCATAGTAGTTACGCTAGCGACAGTGCCGCTCCTGTGTGGAACGAAACTTCTGTTCCCATAGTTGGTCCGCATACCCG